>JBCDLA010000029.1:0-29261 GCA_038745945.1 Cyanobacteria bacterium P01_H01_bin.74
AAAAGAAGGTCAATTATTCTAACAATCAAAGAAAAAAATGAAATAAATTTAAGTGTCAGATAGTTAGCGAAATAGAAAAGCGTGCGATTAGTGCCAAGAGTTTTTTAGAGCTGCCAGACAAGTTAAATTCTGGTCAAGTACAACTGCAATACGAATTTATGGTATTCTGAATTCTAAATGTGTTAAGAAATATACTCTCTCCCATCCAATGGCTTTAACGAGAGTCCCTTTCAGTATTACAAGTGTATTGACGAAACGATGCCAGACTCGCCAGAAGAATTAGTTAATAGCAAAAACAAACCCGAAACTCCGAAAAAAAAGTCCCGCAGTAGTGCTCAGTGGCAGTTATCAGACTGGAAACCCCTGGGGGCGTTGAACGATTATTTCACAGAGCAAATGCGGCAAGACAAGCAATGGTAGTTTAAAAAAACAGCTTAAAAAAGATAGCTTAAAAAATTGGAATCATTGTAACCAGAGAGGCAGAATGTATTGATGTGGGACTCAAACTTTTTTCTAAAGCAGCCTGAAAAAGAGCGAAAAAAAGAACTCAAGAATGATCGATCGCTGATACGCTTGAGTGTGGGCGCTTTAATGGTTTTGCTGATTACCCCAGTGGTATACAGCGAAGCAGTTTATCCACAGACAGAAAAAGAACTGTCTACAGTTGTTTTTAAAGCAACAGCAGACAAGACTACCCAGACGCAAGCAAGTCAGAAGAAAACAAGACAGAAACAGTCATCACAAAGAAATATCCCACAGGAAGCAGCCCGTATAAACCTGTTGGGTGAATTGCCCCCACCCAGCTTAATCCGTGATGTGGTGCTAAACATTGATCACTACCCGAATGTGACCAGAGAACTGCCACCCCGGTTTAATACGGCTTCTGAAATTCTGGCTGCGTTAGACAACACAACCCAGCTGCTGATTCATATGGAATTGTTGCGGCGGGGCTACCACCAATTGCCTGTTCCAGAACAAAGCCGGCTGCTTGAGCGTCTTGACAACCGACACAAAGACGCTATCCAGGATAAAATCAAGGCCTTTGATCTTGGCTATGCCCAGCTGGTCTATCTGGACAATAAAAGTGGATTGTTCTTTTTAAGAAAAGTTAATGATGCGATCAGAAACCAGTTTACCAGTTTGGCCTATGGTATGGCCCAGGTTGATGCCGATCTCAACCTGGAACATGCGCAACCGGATGCAATGACAACCCGAAAAATGGATGCAATCTACAAGTTGGGCGATGCAGTTAAAATTGACGCTGTTCGGCATCAGAATGGATTTTGGCCATCTTTTGTTGCAGTCATTTCTGAACTAAAAAAAATTAAAGCCTATAACAGTTTTTCTCAGCGTGACTTTAGCCTGGTTTATGTGCCGTACGGCAGCATTGCCAGACAATACGTGCTGCCTACCAAATCACAGCAGGCATTTTTAAGACAAGTGTTTCACGACAAAAAGTCCAGGGGGCAAATGATACTGGCTGCAAAAAATCCGGTTCCCCAAAAAACTGCCACGCAAGAGCGCAAAACAGAAAAAATGACCACGTGCTCGGTAAACGGTTTTGCAGAAAAGACAGCAAGCCTAACAAGCGATCAGGCTCTGTCACTGGTCAGTGTCTACCAGCACAAAAAAACGGCGCAAAGCACTGACAAGCTCTCAATTAAAACCACAGAAAATAATGAAGACGCCTCATCCCAAAAAGCAACTGAGTCCGAACAGCAAGCCGAGTTTAATCAACAAGCCGAATTAGAACAGTCCCAATTAATAAAAGCCCTAAAAACCAAAACGCCTGTGGCCCGGCGGCTGTTTACAGCCAATGGGGTGAATACGGTTTTGCAGTTTTACGAAACCCCCCTGGCCATTAAGAGCACCCTTGATGAGCACTTGCCCCATGAAAACAACAACCTGTATACGGTTCTGGTCGAATCCCAAGGGCTAAGCCCCATTGCTTTTAACAGTTATGTGATGCCAAAAGTTTTGGAAGATTTAGACAAAGACGGGACTTTTGAGATTGTGGTCCGCCAGTACGAGAAATGCCCGCTTAATCCTGTTCTGGTGTACCGCTTTCATCAGGGTTGCGGTTTTGTGCGAGACTATGCCATTTCACAACAGTTTCAATGAACAGGATATTTTTTGGCCGCTTGCTGCCGTGAGTCAATGGTGTGACGTATCAATTCTTCGTCTTTTTTAAAATGCCTATTTTAAAGCGCCTATTTTAAAATCATGAACAAATGGACTCCTTTCATCCTGCTGGCTTTGATTGTCCTGCTGGGCAGTTTTTTTCGGTTTTACCGCCTGGATGAGAAAAGCTTGTGGAGCGATGAACTGGCCACTGTTGCAACCAGCAGCGGCAACAGTATCGATCCGGCTGCTTTTTTAATGCGCAACAAAAGCTTTGATCCTGTGCATCCGGTTCCAGCAGGTGTATACCGCTTAAAGGCAACCCAGATTCAGAATCCGGACGAGCCCATACAGCCGGTACTCTCGGTATTGCGCCAAAACGTTCATCCGCCCTTGTTTTTTATTGGCATGCGCTGGGTCATTCAAACATTTGGCCTCACGGTTTATCACTTGCGGCTGCCTGCTGTCATTTTTTCCATTCTTGGCATTGTGCTGATTTACGGTTTAACACTGTCTTTACTCAATCCCAACACTCAGAAAAAAACTGAACAACTGAAGCACACAACGGATTTAACCGGCTGGACCGGTTGGAATCCGCGGGTTGCAACCGCATTGCTGGCCGCTTTCTTTTTTGCCTGTTCTGGGTATCAGCTTAACCATGCCCAAGATGCCAGGCAGTACACGCTGCTCATTGATTTGGCCTTGCTTGCGGTTTTAGTCGGCATTGCGGCCGTTAAACAAACACAACAAAAAAACCAGGCGCAACAGATAAAACAAAGTGAAAAGGGCGATCGTTTTCTTCACCCCCTCAGCCTCTGGATTGTTTTGGCCTTCATCTTGGCCGTGGGGCTGTATACGCAGTATTTTTTCCTGGTATTTGTTGGGTTTATGGCACTGTTGTTGCCCATTTATTACGGCTTGCTTCTCCAAGAAATACCTGAAAAGAGTCAAGACACTCCTGGAAAGGGCGTTTCTATTCAAAAGAATGCCGACACAACAATAATTGGCTTTTCTTTTTTTAGGCCTTTGTTAAAAAAAGAAGCAAAGTCTTTCTGGCTGTGCTACGGCCTTATGTTTCTTTTGATGGCCCTGTTGTTTTTACCGTGGCTGCCTTACTTTCAGACCCAAATGCAGTTCTACAGCGCAGCAGGCCACTACACGGCGGGCTTGTGGTCAGTCATTCAGTTGCCAGAAAAACTATGGCGCATTCTGTGTGATTTTGTGATTCCTGCCACCAGCTGGGGCAAGGGGTTTATTGCGCTGTTACTTGTTGCATTTGCCTTTCTTAAAAAAACCAAACGGCATTCTGCATTTTTAATGGTGATTGCACTGTGGCTGTTTGCCGTCATTGGCGGCCAGATTGTTCTGGATTGCATCAAGCAAACCCATACCGCCACCATCCGGCGATATCTTATTTTAGCCAGCCCCGCCTGGACGATGTTGTTGGCTTACGCCGCTGTAGAGTGTACTACAGTGGGTATTAAAATGGGTATTACAATGGCTGATAGCTTGAGAAAAAAAGGCCTGGCCTGGCTTTTGGTAATCAGTGTGTCAGCACTTGTTTTGCATGATGGTCTTTTCTATTTGTTCCAGAAACACACCAGTTCTGATGAGTTTAAGCAGGCAGCCGCCTACATTAATCAAACGGCTGGCCTCCAAAAAACCGGATTACGCGATTTCAATGATCTCAGTCAAGGGGATTTTCAGAAAAGGCAAGGCACGCAGCCGCCCGTTGTTTTGGTCAATAAAAGCGGGGTAATGGCAGCAGGAATGGCGTTTTATTTAAACCCTGAAATTTTAATCCGCGGGGTTTCCCTTCTGTCCAGCAAGCCTGGTAAAACCCAGCAAACCATTCAGACTCTTGTTTCCGGATTGTCTCTTCATAAAACGCCCTCAGCTCCTCAAGTCTTGCCGCCTGTTGATCTCTTTTTGGTTTTTTCTCACGCAGCCCGCAGTACCAAAAAAAGTTTCCCGGCGGTTTTTTATGACTACGGTTACCAGCCCTGTGAAAAAAAGAAATTTCCGGGTGTCACCGTGGTGTATTTGCGCTACAAGTTGTGTAATTAAACTTCTGGTCAACGAAATGACAAACTAAAAATTAAACCGCTGAAATGTTTTATCCCCCATGGCTGAACTGATATCCATTCCTGTAGCATTCACGAGCACACCTGAGCGCAACTATTCCATTCTGATTGGCGAAAATTGTCTGCATCAGTTGGGGACGCACTGCCGGTCTGTTTTGCCGATTACCGTTAAAATTATGATTTTAACTGATGCCACCGTCGATGCTTTGTACGGCAAAGCATTGCAAGACTGCTTAAACGCAGCGGGCTATGCCACGGTGATTCGCTATGCAATGCAGCCCGGAGAAGTGAATAAAAGCCTGGAGACGGCCCAAGCCATTTATACAACCCTGTTGACCCATCATTTCACCCGGAAGGATGCCATTGTGGCCCTTGGGGGCGGTGTTGTCGGTGATTTGGCCGGTTTTTGTGCAGCTACATTTTACCGGGGACTGGCATTGGTTCATGTGCCGACGACATTAATTGCACAAGTTGACTCATCCATTGGTGGCAAGACAGCCGTCAACTTTGGGGCTGTTAAAAATTCGGTGGGCGTATTTTATCAGCCGAAATTGATTTTTATGGATGCGGCAATCCTTGCGGACTTGCCGGTTCCCCAATACACCTCAGGCATGGCTGAAGTCATTAAATACGGGCTCATTGAAACAGCCTGCAATCCAGAACAATCCGGCTTCTTTGACTGGCTCTATGATCAAAGTACCGACGGCAGTCTGCAATCAAAAACCTTGGAAATGATCACCCGTTGCGCTTCTATTAAAGTGGGTGTCATTACAGAAGACGAATTTGAAACCAAAGGCCTGCGCCATTTTCTCAATATGGGCCATACTTTTGGCCATGCTTATGAAGCACTTGCGCAACTGGAAACGGCAAATACGGCAAATAGGGATGCCAAAGCTTCCAGGCCTTCTGCAACTGGTGACACTTTGTCTTTACCATTGCACTTGTCTCATGGCGAAGCCGTGGCACTGGGCATGATTAAAGCATTGCAGTTTTCAGTGCAATCAAATTTGATTGAGGAATCCGTATTGCAGAAAACCATTGCAATCTACCGTGCTGTGGGGCTTGGGCATTGTATTAACCCCAATCAGGCCTTTACCCCGGAAGCCGTCATTCAGAAAATGCGCCAGGACAAAAAAAACAGAGACACTGCCATTCAGGCTGTTTTGCCTGTTAAAGCAGCAGGCCATAGCATTCTACAAGCCCTTGAGAATGAAGCCCTGCTTCACACAGTTCTTGAAAAACCTGCTGTGTAAGCTGTGTAAATTGAATGCCTTCCTTTCTGCCAGCCTTGCCAGTATGTCGCGAAAAGCCCAATCCCTTCATTAACTTTTTAATCCGCAGTCTTTTTTTGTATGCCTGTTTTTTAATCCCAACAGGGTACTGCCTGCTTAATTTTGGCGTCAATGATGCATTGCTGTCTTTAAAAGCCGTAAATGTCTGGCAGGCTGAATTCTGGCACTTTATTGGCCTAAGTGCATTTCAATCCCGCATTGTGCTGGATAGTATACAAGCGGCTGGCATCGGCTTGCTGGGATATTTATTTTTCAATTATACCCGCACTGAGGGCTTTAAGTCCTTGTCAGAATCCAAGGTGTTCTGGGCCACGGTGTTATTTTCGTTTCTGCTGGTTGCAGTCATTCCCTTTCACAGCAGCGATCTTTACGGCTACCTCAACCGGGGCTTTCAGCAAAGTGTGTTTCGGGTTAACCCGTATGTGACCACAGTTTCTCAAATTCCCGGTTGGCAGAATACCCAGAATGCGGTCTTGCTGCACCCCCACTGGGTTGACAACCCTTGCCCCTACGGTGTCTTTTTTGCTTTTTTCGTGAAGCATGTGACTGTCTTGGGCGCAAAGCAATTTTTGCCCAGTTTCCTGATTTTAAAAACCTGTTCGGCCATTGCGCTGATTGCTTCTACATGGCTGGTTGGTAAAACCGCAACACTGCTTCAGTGGGCGAACCCCTGGCAGGCCGCGTTTTGGTTGGGCTGCAACCCCCTGGTATTGACGCATGCGGTTGCCAATGGCCACAATGATATCCTGATGATGGCCCTGCTACTACTGGCCCTTTTCATTCTTGCCGCAACCGGGGCACATGTCAAAAAGCAGGTGAAGCCAAAAGGCTTTTATAAAATATCAATATTAATATCAGTATTAATATTACTTTTACTGGTATTGCCGCTGTTCACCTTGTCGGCACTAACCAAATATGCAACAGCGATTGCACTGCCTGTTGTTCTTGTTTTATTGTTCCGAAAAAAACAGTATCACATCCTTTTTTGGGGAGGGCTACTTTCAGTACTGCTTGCAGCGGCCTTATTCTGGCCGTATTTATACCAGCAGCAGTGGCAGTGGGCAGATATCATCAGCAATGCAGGAAAACCCCAGCATTCTCTGGTGGCCATGGCGGCACAAGCGCTTTATTATCCGGTCAAATGGCTTGGCGGCCCGGCAGAAGCTATTTATAACACCAGCCTTGCTGTCCTAAAACCAATCAGTTTGACCCTGTTTGCGGGTTTGGTTGTTGTTCAGGTCTTTCAGTTCAGCAGAAACAGTCAGACAAAGGCAAAACACCCTGGACACTGGCCTTTAGTGCAAGAGGCCATTGAAAAAATTGCCATTTTATTAACGGGCTTGTTGTTGTGTAGTGCAAAATTTCACCCGTGGTACATTGTGATGATTTTGCCCGTTGTGTTGCTTTTGAGCCCTCAAAGCCGACTTCGGCAATTCTGGTGCCTTGTTTCAGTCACGCAGCTTGCCGCATTTACCGTATTTCAGAATCTGCCGGTTTTCAGCCAGCTGGTTTTGTTTGGCTTACCAGTTTATCTTGTATTAAAAAAGAGCCCATTGAAAGACAACGCACACCTCACGACACCAGAGTGCAACAACTGATTTTACCCTGGTTGTGTTTTCAGTAAACTAAAGCACACTGGTTTATCAACTGTTCTGTTTTTTTATGTGGAAAGACAACCCCTGCTATGCCAAAACGGCGTGATTTGAAAAAAATTCTTGTCATTGGTGCTGGCCCCATTATTATTGGCCAGGCTTGTGAATTTGATTATTCAGGGTCGCAGGCATGTAAAAGCCTTCGCGCCGAAGGGTATTCTGTTGTTTTAATCAACTCAAACCCGGCAACCATTATGACCGATCCTGAAATTGCAGATTGCACCTATATTGAGCCCATTACCCCAGAAATAATTGAGCGCATTATTGAACAAGAAAAGCCCTGTGCCATTTTACCTACTATGGGTGGGCAAACTGCCCTCAATGCTGCCTATGCCCTATATAACAATAACGTGTTGCAAAAAAATAATGTGGATTTAATTGGGGCGAACTTTCAAGCCATTCATACTGCAGAGGATCGTGAGGCATTTAAACACCTGGTTGAAGGCATTGGTCTTGAAGTATTGCAGTCTTACACGGTACATACCATTGAAGAGGCAATGACAGTGGGTGAAAAGCTGGGCTTTCCCCTGATTATAAGAACGGGCTTTACTTTGGGAGGGTCCGGGGGGGCTGTGGTTTACAACCAGGAAGGCCTGGCACAGGCGGCTCAAAAAGGGCTACAGGAGTCCCCGGTAAGTCAGCTGTTAATGGAAGAAAGCGCACTGGGCTGGAAAGAGTACGAATACGAGTTAATGCGAGACTGCAAAGACAATGTTGTTATTGTCTGCAGTGTTGAAAATGTAGACCCGATGGGCGTGCATACGGGTGACAGCATTACGGTAGCCCCCGCGCAAACCCTCTCAGACAAGGAATACCACGCGTTAAGAAATGCGTCCATTAAAATTATCAGGGCTGTGGGAGTTGATGCAGGCGGGTGTAACATTCAATTTGCCGTACACCCTGAGACAGGGCGCATTGTGGTAATTGAAATGAACCCTCGGGTGTCCCGAAGTTCAGCACTGGTCAGCAAAGCAACGGGGGTTCCCATTGCCAAAATTGCAAGCAAGCTGGCTGTTGGCCTCACGCTGGATGAAATCACCAACGATATTACCCAGACAACACCTGCGAGTTTTGAGCCTGCACTGGATTATGTTGTGACCAAGGTTCCCCGGTTTTCATTTGAAAAGTTTCCTGGCAGTCAGACCAATTTGTCCCCGCAAATGAAGTCAGTGGGTGAAGTTATGGCCATTGGCCGAACGTTTCAGGAATCTTTCCAGAAAGCCTTGCGCAGCCTGGAGGTAGGGCTGGACGGATTTTCATTTCCCCGTTTGGACCCGGACTTAACGGTTGAAGCGTTGACTGAAAAGTTAAAACGCCTTGAGGAGCACCGCATCCGGTGGATTTATTGCGCCTTCCAGAAAAATCTTTCAGTGAAAACAGTGGCAGACCTAACGGGTTGGGATCCGTGGTTTCTTGAAAATTTAAATGAGCTGGTCCGCTTTGAGACTGCCCTGCTTGAGTTTGCTCAGAAAAACGACAAGCCTGCTTTTCATCAAGCCATTCAGGCGGCCTATTTAAAAGGGTTTGGTGAGAAGCAGTTAAAACAGCTTTTGCTGAAAAATAACATCAATGACGATGGATTGCTGACGGCCAAAACAACGGTATTTAACGCCGTTGATACCTGTGCTGGCGAATTTAAGGCGTATACCCCGTATTATTATTCAACAGCACACAGCCGGCTAAATGAGAGTCAGGGAACCCCTGCCGGCAAAAAATCGGTTGCAATTATTGGCGGTGGCCCAAACCGAATTGGCCAAGGCATTGAGTTTGACTACTGTTGTGTTCACTCAGCCATTGCGCTGCAAACCCTGGGGCTGGATGCTGTAATGATTAATTCAAACCCGGAAACAGTCTCAACCGATTATGACAGCAGTAGCCGGTTGTATTTTGAGCCGTTAACGCCTGAAACTGTGGTTAAAATTTTAAACACCGAAAATCCCTTGGGCGTCATTACCCAACTGGGCGGGCAGACCCCGTTGAAATTGGCAAAAGCCGTTGAAGCTGCTGGCTATTCTGTTCTGGGGACCTCTGTTGACTCCATTGATCTGGCTGAGGATCGCAAACGATTTTCTGCATTATTAGATGCGCTGAATTTAAAGTCCCCGGAAAGTGGAACCGCAACCAGTGTGCCTGAGGCATTGGCCATAAGCCGTAAAATTGGCTACCCACTTATTGCAAGGCCAAGTTACATTCTGGGTGGACGGGCCATGCAAATTTTTCACAGCGAAACCCGCTTTGTTCAGTACCTTGAGGCTGTGGTTCAGGTTGAGCCTGATTACCCGGTGCTGATTGATCGCTTTCTTGAAGAGGCTATGGAGGTTGATGTAGATGCGGTTTCTAATGGGGAAGAAACCTTTGTTGCCGCCATTTTGCAGCACATTGAAAATGCAGGGGTTCATAGCGGCGACAGCACTTGTGTTTGGCCAGCCCAGAGTATTTCCCCTGAAATGATTGCCCAAATTGAAGAGACAACAAAGATCTTGGCCAATGCCCTCTCCATTAAAGGCTTGTTGAATATTCAGTTTGCATTAAAAGATGGGATTTTATACGTGCTGGAAGTGAATCCCCGAGCAAGCAGAACAGTACCTTTTGTTTGCAAGGCAACTGGTATTCCTCTCATTCAGATGGCAACTCGCTTGATGCTTGGTGAGTCGATGGCCGCTGTCAAAGCTCTGATTCCCGATGAGGCCCCCCGACATGTGGCTGTTAAAGTGCCGGTTTTTCCGTTTAACAAGTTTAAAGGGGTGGATCCCTTGCTGGGGCCGGAAATGAAAAGTACGGGTGAAGTGATGGGCATTGATGATACCTTTGGCATTGCCTTTGCCAAAGCCCACATTGCTGCAGGCAATAAGTTGCCGGTTAATGGCAATGTGTTTATCAGTGTCAACAGGGCAGATAAATTAAAAACGCTGCCTGTTGCCGAGTATTATTACCAACTTGGGTTTAACATTTTAGCAACCACCGGCACGGCCAATTATTTCAATGATAACGGGGTGCCTGCAACCATTCTCAAGAAAAAACATGAAGGGTCGCCTAATGTCGCTGAGCTAATCGAGCAAGGTGACATTCAACTGGTTATTAATACCCCCATTGGAGAAGAAGCACGGGCTGATGATTCTTACATTCGCAAAGTGGCATTAAGCAATCAAGTCCCCCTGATCACCAGTATTGGGGCTGCTGCTGCTTTGGCAGAAGGCATTGACTCGATGAAAAAAAATCCGATGCACGTTAAAAGTTTACAGTCTTATCTGTCTTTAACCGCACCAGAACCTGTTTAATCCCCTAAATATTAAAAAGCCCAAAAGTTTAAAACTTATGCTCAATGTAATTGATTTCGATGGCGGCAATATCGGCAGTGTGATGAACTGCCTGAGCCGGCTGGCTATTCCCCATCAGCGGGTCACCAATCCCAAAGAGCTTTCAGCTGACAATCCCATCCTGTTTCCTGGGGTGGGGGCTTTTGGTGCCACCATGAACAGATTGAACAGCGCAGGGCTCTCAGAAGCCATTATTTCTCGGGTTAAAGCCGGGACCCCGTATCTAGGTATTTGTATCGGTCTGCAAGTTTTGTTTGAAAGCAGCCAAGAGTCGCCTGAAACAAAAGGGCTGGGCTTAATTTCGGGGGAAGTCGTTAAATTTCAGGCAAACAGTGATGCAGGCAAAGCCCCATTGAAAATTCCGCAAATTGGGTGGAACTGGATTACACGCAGCAAGACAGCGGATGGTAATACCGAACACCATAATCAACCGGATGGATTTTGGCCAAACGGCTATGTTTATTTTGTCAATTCTTTTTACCCCAAACCGCAAGACGCTTCATGCGTTCTTTATACAGCAAATTATGGTGAACCCTTTGTCGCTGCTGTGCAGTATAAAAACATCACAGCATTCCAGTTCCATCCTGAAAAAAGCAGTCAGTTTGGGCAAAATTTAATTGCAACCTGGTACCAATCCCAATCCCTTGAAAAAAATATAAATTAATTTTGGTCAAACTTGGTAAACTGTTTTATTGACTACTTTTTTTTAACTGTCTTCATTAAGAAAGCCAATTAAACCGTATGCTGCGGCTTTCCGGCGGTTGTGGGGGGCCCTTTCAAGCAGCTGAATACACTGATTAACCAGCGGATCAACAGGAAAACTGTTATTTTCTGTATTGGCAGAAATAAGTTTCAGGCTGAGATAATCATTAAAAAACCATTCCATGGGTTTTTTGTACAATTTAGACAGCATATACAATTCTACGGCATCAATTTTTCTGTTTCCTGATTCAAAGGCAGAAACTGCTGATGTTGGAATCTGTAAATATTTGGCAACCATTTCTTGCTTCAGGCTGGCTTCGTTTCTGGCTTGCTTGAGTTTTTCACAAATCAGTTTTCGGTTTTCCACAAGACAAACTCCTGTTTGCTGAAAGCTCAGTCTGGCACTAAGAAGAGATAAATGACCCAACAGTGTTTTTCAAAACGGTTTTGCTCTCAAGATTGCTTTATTGTTTTCATCGGCTTTTAGAGAAATATCTTTAGAAAAGTTTACACGATGAACTGGATCCTGTCGCAAAACCAAGACGACAAAGAATATTACAAAAAATTTTGTAAAATGAATATGCTGATTTAGCAACAAGAACATGGAATCCGTTCTGCGATTTAGAAACTGGCCAAGAGCAATTGGATAAAAATGGGAAACCTAAAAAAGTTAATGCTAGAAAATACTATATTTCCTGACATATAAACTGTTGGCATTAAAAAGCCAGAAAAAAAACAACTAATACAGTAGTACTGTATTAGTTGTTTTTATTGTCTTGTCCTGAGTTACCGTTTTTCACGCAGCCGAAGCTCTTCAAGTGAAAACGCCGTATTCGCAAACAGCAAAGCCGCTTGAGACCGAACCAGCCAGCTGTCATCATTTAACGCTTCCAGTGCCAGAGGCAAATAATCAGACGACCAATGAACCCCTTCCGGTTGATTTAATAAGGCCAGTAAAGCATTAATAACTGTCAATCGAATGTAGGGCGATTGTTTTTCCTGGTTCGATTTGGCCGCCAGAAATGCAGCTTTCAGACTGGGCAAGGCTTGGCCACCAAAGCGGGCGAGTGCGTCTGCAAGATTTTTTCTGACCAACGGATCATCATGACCAAGCAGTTCAATAAGATCTGGCAAAGCGCGGTAAACCCGCATAGCCCCCAAGGCCATCACAGCATTTGAAACAACCGATGACTCTTTATCCGTTAACTGCTCGACGAGAATGTCCTCAGCATCTTGCATTGGGTTTTTTGAAAGGTTGATATACTGTTGTTTGGGCTGAGCAAGCCCAGCACTTGAAAGATTTTGCTGCACGGTCTGCGTGACCTTGCCTTCAAATTCATAGTCAAAACCAGCCAACCGAATGGCAGACTCAGCAGCATGCAGGTTGTCATAGATTGCAGCTTCTGTCCCTGCCGGGTTGGGGATAAGCTTTTTGCCCTGTGGGGTCTGAATGGCAACAGAAGGCACGGCAAACTGAATAATAAAATCACCGGAGCTGGGATCGCGCCGTTCAAGTTTTTTGATATGAATCAATGCCATCAGCCGTTTCTAACTGTTTTCTAGTCGTTTTATGTTTTACTCACTGAGAGTTCTGTTTATTATTATTGAGTAGTTTTTTAATTTAAATTGTTTTCATTTTCTCATTCTTAAAGCCATAAAACTCGTCGCATGCATTTCATTATGCCAAAGCCACTACGGTTTAACCAGCAGGGCTTTCAATGTATCCGGCAGTGCTGCAACAACATCTGAAGCCGTCAAGCATTGCATTGGTTTTACAGTGGCTGCCCAGTTACCAGCAATCCCATGCCAGAAAACCCCCAATTCAGCGGCTGCTTTGCATATTTCAGCCGGTTTTATTATGCCAGTTTGAGGGCTATACAACTGGGCTGCAACAGCGGCAATTATTCCCGCCAGAACATCGCCCATTCCTGCCTTTGCCATGCCCGCATTGCCCACAGGAGAACAACTGACAGAAACAGGGCTTTGGCCAATGGGGTGTGAGGCTATTACTGTTGTGGCTGACTTTAAAACGACGGTTGCATTCATTTTTTTCCGGGTTTTGCACGCTGCGGCAATTAAATTCTGATTAATGGTTGTTGTTGTTTCTTTTAAAAGGCGGGTACATTCCCCCACATGCGGGGTTATAATCCACTGTTCATCCAGTTGAAGATTTTGATTCTCAGTCTCTGGCAGGCTCGCCAGTGCATTGAGGACTTCCGCATCAGCCACTTTAATCAGCGGGAAATCAGAAAGCAGTGAGCAAAGTTCAACCAGAGTGCCTTCCTCTTCTGAAAGCAGGCCAGGCCCCACTAAAACAGCCTGGTAGGGCCTTTTTTTGAGTGCCCCTGTTTTTTGATCTGATGGAGAATTGACGGTCGCCGGATGAAACAGTGCTGAAAAATGCTTGCGTAAAAACACCAGACTGGCATGATTTAAATACGCGTCATCGGGTAGCTCAAGCCGAATGATTTCCGGGGGAAAGGGGTACAGCCTAAATACGGATGACGGCGCGGCTAGCGTAACAAGGCCCAAACCAGTTTGCAGAGCTGCATGAACAGACAAAGCGGCAGCACCGGGCATCGATTGGCATCCTGCAAGAATCAGCAGATGGCCATTGGTTATTTTGTGCTGGGTTACCGTTTTTTGTGTCCACAGGCAGTCAAAACTTGCAGCAGACAGTTTAAAACAGGCATTGCCTTGCAGCGGGGTTGAAGCCGCATGAAGCGCTTGAACTGTTTGGGTCAAATAGTCTTGCGGGATCCCAATATCCAAGACCTGGACGTCACCAGCGTAAGCACGGCCAGGCTGAATAACCAACCCGGGCTTTTCACAGGTTAAGGCATACGTTATGTGAGCCTGCACCGCAATGCCTAGCGGCTGGCCTGTTTCTGGTGAAAGGCCTGACGGGCAGTCAATAGAAAAGACAACAGGCCGCGTGTCAACAGACTCAGCTTTCTGATTGGTCAGGGCCAAATGCTTTTGCTGCTGGGCCATATACTGAGCGGAATGAGTCATCTGAGTCATCTGCTGATGCACCTGCCTGGCATTCAGGGCAGCAATTATGCGGTAGTACACGGTGTTTTTTTCCAATGGCCGGTTCAACCCAAAACCAAAAAGTGCATCAATCACCCAACCTGCCTCCTGGATGCAGATATCAACGCAGTCTTCTAATTTGCTGGTTTCATCCCTTGGTTGCAGTGCATCTGTATTGATCATTTTCACTGATTTTACTGAAGCCAAATTTTTCAGGGCTTCTAACGCACTCTTTGCAGTGGTTAACCCTTTTTCCACCCCGCTGCCAGAATAAACCCCAGAATAAACCACGGTTAAGGAAAAACCAATCCCTTGTTCAGCAAACAAGTCACAGAGCATGGCGGCAACTGTTAGGCCATCCCCGCCGTTATTGCCCGGTCCACACAGAATCATCCCAGGCGTTGAAAGCCGGTTTCTTTTTAACAGGGCATTAAAAATAGGCTTTAACAGTGCTTGCCCAGCATTTTGCATGAGAATTTCAGGGCTGAGCCCAAGGTCAATCTCAGCCTGGGCTTCAATTTGCTGAAGGGTAGATAGCAGGAGTGCAGGTGCGTTCATACAGAGCCATTACTTTAATAGTGTTAAGCGCATGTTACTGGTTGAGTTGTCTTAATGTAAGAAAAATTTTATCATTGAACACATCAACAGGACGAGAGGGACTGTGGTGATTGTTTTATTGAAGGCGGTTGTTTTATTGAAAAATGAAAAGAAAAAAATTATGGCGTTTCAACCAGTTTTAATGATCTCAAAATTAGCCGTCAATTGGGCTGACGGGTTAAAAAAAGCAGTCACTGAAAGGTATGCAAGATATGATTCAGCATACTTTCTGAGCCGTAGTCTGAGCCTGTATTTAATGACAAGTCTTTTGGTGATTGGCGGCAGTGTTGCCCTGACGCAAGACGCTAATGCACAAGCCCAGTCGCTTCAATCGGGTGTTCAAAAAGCAGCACCCTTCCGGGATGCCAATATCCTTCGGGTTGGCATCAGCGATGACGCAATGACAGCCTGGGAATACCCCAGCACAGAAATTACCTGCAAGGGCTCATTTACGGTGAGTGACCGAGACTCCAACCAGCTTTTGTTGACAGCAGCCCCCAATGAAACGCTGACTTTTAAAGTAACCGGCAGCGGATTTTCAATTCGGCGAAAAGGCACGGTTTCAATTACAAATGGCCTGGTTCCCATTAATTCCGATCCTGATTTAGACGGTAGCACCGAAGCCTTGCTGCAGCCGGTTGTGCCTCAAAAAACAGCAAGCTTGCCGTTTGCCCCAGACAGCGTATGGCCACTACCCTCTAATTTTATTTTTCTTGCCAAGGTGCAGCCCTTGGCTTCACAAATTGCAGCCTTTCCTCGAACAGGTACTTTTGACAATGTCGCCGGTCCTTTGTGGGTCCAGCCCATCAATCCAGAAAACAAGCTTGCAATCACCAATATCACCCGCAAAAAAAAGACCCCCACCTACCGGGGCGCCTTTGAAATTGTGCGGGCCAGCTCAAGCCCCTCCAAGCTTTCGGTTGTAAATGTGATTGAACTGGAAGATTACCTGAAAGCGGTGGTCCCCAATGAATTGCCAATCCGCTACGGTGCTGAGGCCGTCAAAGCCCAATCCATTGCTGCCAGAAATTATGCCCTGCATCCCCGGGAAAAACCCTGGAAAACCTTTGATATTTGCGACTCGCAGTTGTGTCAGGTCTATTTGGGGGCGCAAACAGAAACCCCTGGCAGCAATACTGCCATACGCGATACCAGCGGTCTGATTGCCCTCTACTACGGGGATCCCATTCTTGCTCTGTTCAGCTCAGCCCATGGCGGGGTCGCTGAAAATTATTCATACGTCTTTTCTGATCCCAAAACAAAGCAGTTCCCCGCACCGACCATTCCGTATTTAATGGGCGGGCCGGATATTCCTTTTAACAGGCCGCTGGATTTAAGTACAGAAAAAGGCTGCCGGATGTTTTTCACATCAAAATCATTTCCCAGCTTCGATGTCAATTCTCCCTATTACCGCTGGACAAAAAAGTGGTCCATTCAAGAACTAACCGCTCAGATTAACAAAGGCCTGCTGGATGTTTCGACTGATACCAGCACCAATGCATTTGTTAAGCCGCTGTTTTCAGAAGGCCAGAAAATTGGGCGTTTAAAACGGCTGCACGTTTTACAGCGCGGCAATTCCGGCAAGGCCATGGCCCTGGAAATTGTGGCAAGTAATGGGCGTTGGACCCTGCAAAAAGAATTTTTAATCCGGAAAGTATTGCAAAAAGACAACCGGTTTTTACCCAGTGCCAATGTTGTTTTTTCTCACTTAACCAATGCAAAAAAACAGCTGGTTGCTGTTAAGGCAGAGGGTGCCGGTTTTGGCCATGGCGTTGGCATGAGCCAGCTGGGCGCAAGCTGGATGGGCCGTCACGGCTACCGGTTTCCTGAAATTATTCAGCATTACTACAAAGGCGTATCTATTGGATCTGTGCCTGTAATGGTTGGAGAAAACCTGCCCAACCGTGCGGTTGTTTCCCGATTTATTGTCAATCAATCCAGTGGCAAGCTCTGGCTTTTTGACAGTGCTGCGCAAAACTCGGACAAGCTGTATCAGCAAAACCAGCAGGCCGTGAAAGTTGAACTGAATGGGGCAATGTTGTCGTTAAGGCCTAGCGGTCTTTACTCGGGGATTGACATTGGTCAGTACTTGAAACCCGGACAACAGAATACATTGGTGCTTTTCCCTGATGAAGCAAATCCGTCACGCCGGTTAAAAGCCTGGATTGATGTTTACCCAGCATTGAACCAAAGCGCATAATTAATTGGGCCAGATCCCCAGTTTTAAACATTAATACTCTCCTGCTGTTGTGGGCATACACTATTATTGATTGATTAGTTTTTACCGGTTTTAATTTCAGCGGTTTTTAGCCGTCGCCTTCCGCAATTCCCAGTTTTATTGTTTGTATTCTGTACTTATCAATTTGCGTTATTGCATTGGGGGTTTTAATTTCAACCGAATAGGGCGAGCTGAAAATAATTTCGCCCTTAATCGGTTTTTCAAAGCGTCGGTAAACAATATCGGTTCGGCTGTTTAGCCTGGCCCGCTTCACATGTCGCACATTGCCAAACCAGCCGCCGGTCTTAAAGGCAATTAAATCGCTGTTGGAGTGCCTTAACCGCCCGTTCATGCTTGTACCATCCTTGAGGTGCAATGTGTCTGAAAAACTTTTGGGGATGCTGGTAGTACTTACCCAGAGCAGCAGAAACAACTTTAAACAGACAGACAATAAGGCGGCTTTTGAAATTTTTGTATGGCAGCAATACCAAAGTGGCGATAGAGCAGTCATAAGACATCCGTTTTTTGGATAAAGAGACTTTTACAGTTTGGGCAGTGGTTTCAAGTATAAAAAATGATTGGGTGGGTGGCATCAGCCAAGTGGCCGAAGTCTCAAAAAATCTGAGGCTAAAAAAATGGGGACTGTGGTTTGCATGTTAATTTTTGAGCGCCAGGCAATTCCACTGTTTTATGGCTTTTATTGTGTCATCTGTTGATGGCCAAACAAACTGCATCAACAGCTTTTGGCTGAAAACCTTCTTTATTAAGCCCCCCTTATAAAGACTCCCTGTATTAAAACCCGCTATGACGCATCTCCGGTAAAACCAAACAGCAGCGCAGGTAAAACCAAACAGCAGCGCAGCAAGAAAAACAGGCTTGAAATATTAACCTGACTCAGTAAAATTGTAAGTTTACGCATGGTATTTGCTTTAATAAAGTCGCCTGATTGAATTGGGTAAAAGGCAACCCCAGAAAGGGAAAAACAGAATTGAACAACAAACCTGACAGCACCGTGGTCAATTTGGGTCGTCACCTTCTCGCTGAATTTTATGGGTGTAATTCTAATATCCTCAACAACGTTTCACAGATTGAGACCGTTATGGTCAATGCCGCTGAACATTGTGGTGCAACGGTGGTTGAAAAGAACTTTCACATGTTTAGCCCGTACGGGGTAAGTGGGGTTGTTATCATTTCTGAGTCCCATCTTGCCATTCATACCTGGCCTGAGTACGGGTATGCAGCTGTCGATCTCTTTACGTGTGGCACCAGCTGCGATCCCCTTCTGGCTTACCATTACCTGTCTGAAAAACTGGCTTGCGGCTCTTCTTTTTACTCAGAGTTAAAACGGGGCTTGATGAACCTGACCACCCAGCAAATGATTGAATCCCCTTTTAAAATTGAAGTTCAGGGCCCAACAGCCCAGACCACCGAAAAAACAGCAGTCCTTGACCCAGCTTTGGCTTTTCAGTCTGAACAAAAGGCCCTGGCTGGCAATGCCGCTAAAAGGAGCACTGTTTAATGGATGAAACCGCATCACCCTACAGGTACCGATCAGAGTTTGGCCCGCATTTAATGATGGATTGCCAGGAATGCGATCTGGAAAAAATTAGCAGCTTGTCTTATGTCTATGAAT
Organism: Cyanobacteria bacterium P01_H01_bin.74; assembly: GCA_038745945.1. GTDB lineage: Bacteria > Cyanobacteriota > Vampirovibrionia > Vampirovibrionales > Vampirovibrionaceae > JBCDLA01. The sequence continues at coordinate 18,650 of JBCDLA010000029.1, forward strand.
TCATCAACAACCTGCCCGATCAGATTGGCATGACCAAAATAACCCAGCCCTATGTTTTTCCCTACGAAGGCATTGTCCCTGAAGACAAAGGGATAACAGCCTCGGTTATTATTGCAGAATCCCATCTGACCTTTCATTCTTTTACAGAAAAAGATTACTTTTTCTTTGATCTGTTTAGCTGCAAGCCCTTTGATGTGGATGCGGTGAAAAGGCTGGTCATTGACTCATTTTCCGTTAGAAAAGCCGACACCTTTGTTCAGCACCGGGGGCTTGACTTTCCGCGCTCGGTTATCAGCCAGCCTAAAACCAATCCGGCGGTTTTAAACATCGACACCACCCGGCGTTCATCCGTATTAACAGGCACTTCATTTTAAAGAATACGTAACTTGTAAAAAGCACACTGACCGTTATTGATTCAGTGGCTTTCCCCAAAAAACAGGAGCATTTTATTTTGGCATTATGGGTTCACGAAAATTTTCAGAACAGCCTGTCCATGGGTTACAAAGTCACGGATATGCTGTTTAACGCGCAATCCAAGTTTCAGCAGATCAGTATTGTTGAGACCGCACTAATGGGTAAAATGCTGCTGCTGGACGGTATGGTGATGACCAGCGAGCGTGATGAATTTATTTATCATGAGCTGATTGCCCATATCCCGTTGCTTGCCCATCCTTGCCCAAAAACGGTTCTGATTATTGGCGGAGGAGATGGCGGGACCCTGCGTGAAGTGCTGAAGCATCCCACGGTTGAGCGTGCCGTATTGTGTGAGATTGATGAAATGGTGATCGATGCCTGCAAGCAATTTTTGCCCACCATTGCCAGCACATTAAACAGCGAGCAAGATGCAGCCCGGTTTGAAATTGAACTGCGTGATGGGGCAGCGTACGTGTACGAAAACCCCAATACATTTGATGTCATTATTGTGGACTCCACCGATCCCATTGGCCCTGGCGAACGGCTGTTTACCGAGGCTTTCTATAAAAATACAAAAGCCGCATTAACCGAGTCTGGCATTATGGTGAATCAGAGTGAGTCGCCCATAAGTTCCCCGGATGAATGCCGCCGGATTAATGCAATGCTTCACGCCGTCTTTCCGGTTGTAAAGCCTTATACCGCCTGCGTTCCCACGTATCCTGGGTCTCAATGGACATGGACATTCTGCTCTAACGGCATTCTCCCGAATAATAACACTGGCCCTTCTGCCAGTCAGCCTGACCGAGTGGCCCCACTCACCCCGCAATGCCGGTATTTTAATGCCGACATTCAACATGCGGTGTTTGCACTGCCCAATTACATGGAAGCCTTGTTAAGCCCTTCAGTGGATAGGCCGCTTCAATCTTGCAGCCGGAATTAACCCCACCAATGTACTACTCATCCCACTCATCACACCCGTCACCTTCTTCATATTCTTCAGCGGTTTCAGCTTTGCCTGGCCCATTTGCTCAATCGTGCTGGATGGGCAGTTGTGAGTCAATGAATCAAGCAGAATGGCTTATGGTGGGCCTGCCCTACGACGGGACAACCTCATACCGGCCAGGCACACGCTTTGGCCCAGAGGCCATAAGAACAGCCAGCTGGGGCGTAGAAACCTACTCGCCGCAATTGGACCGTGATCTTTCAGCCATCAAGTACTATGATGCTGGCGATCTGGATTTCCCGATTGGAAACCGGGAAAAAATCTTGGCACAAATCTACACCAATACCAAAGAGACCCTGGCACTCGGAAAGAAATGGCTGGGCATTGGTGGTGAGCATCTGGTCAGCTTTCCAGCCTTTCAAGCCTATGCAGAGCAGTACCCAGATATTGGCATTTTACACTTTGACGCCCATGCCGATCTCCGTGATGACTTTCTTGGCGAGCCCTTGTCCCATGCCACAGTACTTCGGCGCATGATCGACTGCATTTCCCCCGATCGGTTGGTTCAAGTTGGGATCCGCTCGGGACCCAAAGAAGAATTTGACTGGATGAAAACCCACAACACACTGGTTCAATCCCGAGAAATGCTGGGTTCTGCATTGGCTCGGTTAAAAAACAGGCCGGTCTACTTAACCGTGGATCTGGATGTATTAGACCCCGCGGTTTTACCCGGCACAGGAACCCCGGAGCCTGGCGGCATGCTGTTTAACGAATTGATTGCCTGGCTTTTAGATTTTTCAGGGTTAACGGTAGTGGGTGCTGATGTGGTTGAGCTTTCACCGCATTATGATCCCTCAGGCAGCTCTTCCGTTGTGGCCGCTAAACTGATTCGTGAAATTTTACTGCTCTTTTCAGAGCAAAGCCTGTGCTCAGAACAGTGAAAGGCGTTGCATGATGACAAGCATTGCATTTTTAAAGCAACAGGCTTTTGGGCCAACAGCATGCTTGTGGAAAGAGTCACAGGCTTTAACCCTTTCGGCTTTGCTGGGTTTGTTGCTATCTGTCTTGCTCGTTCTTGCAGCTTCTGCAGCCCCACCCCCTTTAAAAGACGGGAAGTCTTGGCAGCTAAAATTTTCTGATGATTTCTCAGCCCCCCAGTTAAACCGTTACTTTTGGCAGACCTGCTACGAAGACAACAAGTGCCACCACTGGGATAACTTTGAAAAGCAATGGTATGCGGTATCGCATGTTGTGCCTCACAAAAACGGGCTTGCGCTGATAGCAACAAAGCAGGGTCGAAGAAATGTCCAGGTCTCTGATGATCTCAGTGAGCCTGTCTATGTTGATCTGCCATACACGTCAGGCATGCTGGCCAGCAGTCGGGCATTTGATTTTCAGTATGGTTACTTTGAAATTGAAGCAAAAATTCCGCAAGGCAAAGGGTTGTGGCCGGCATTTTGGTTAAAACCCAGACGCGACTGGCCCCCAGAAATCGATATTTTTGAGAACCTGGGCCACGACCCTGACACCATTTATTTTAGCCACCATTGGGCTGACAAGTATGGCAAGCATGCCTTTCGCTCTGAAAGCGTTGAGCGTTCACAATTAAGAAACCGCACTGCTGCCAGTAACAGCAGTAACCCGGCAAGCCGGTTGGGCTTTCATCGTTATGCCATTCACTGGACATCCACACAAATCACCTGGTACATTGATGATGTGGCGTGTTATCAGGTTGTTGAGAATATACCGCACCAGCCTTTAATGATGATTGCCAATCTTGCTGTTGGCGGCAACTGGCCTGGTGACCCTGATGAAACCACTGTTTTTCCTGCAGTCATGCAGATAAAGCATATTAAAGTATGGCAAACGAATACGCTAAAATAACGTGGCAGGCTAGTATGGCAATCTGGCAGGCGCCACATCTTTAGTCTAATAACGATAAAGTTACGGCAATGCTCAAAAAACGCAGATGGTTTCTGGCAGTATTTTTAGTGGTTTTTAGTCTTTTGATCTATTGGGCAAGCTCATTGAACCAAGCGCTCAAGCAGCAGCATTTAAAGCAAAGCCTGCTTGAAGAACGCTCAATCTTCAATACAGCCCAAGAGGGCTACCGAACCTGGCATCTGGCTGCAAAACAGGCTGGATTGCCAGTCTCACTGTGGCAAAACAAACTGAAGCAGTTGAGCGGCACCCACCAGAAAAACAGTGCAATCGACAATTACCTGTCGAAGACTCAAAAAATACCCCGAAGAACCATGCTGATAGTGAAACCTTACACCATCAGTAAAGCCGGGATAACCTTTGATGCAACCGCGGCAAAAGCATTGTTGCGGTGGGCATCCAGAGGCAACACCGTCATTTTGCTGGATGACTTTCAACGGGCAGGGGGCAGTACCATTGCATCCGCACTGGGCGTTCGGGTTGAAACTGTTGCGGGCAATAATACCGAAAACCCAATAAACTCTAATTCCGGCCGTTTGATTAAGGTTGCAAATCCTCAGAACCCACAACTGTTTCGGCACGTGAATGCGGCAATACGAAGCAACACAAAGCAGGCATTTCGTTTTACAGATCCCAAGCCCAATACCAATAGGGGAAAGCAAAACAGCAGCAGTTCGCCTGAGGTTTTGCTTGCCAACACAGAAAACCAACCGGTCTTACTGCGATATCAGTGGTATGAAGGCAGCGTTATTATTGGCACGCCCACCGATTTGGCCGAGAACAGCTGGCTCAGCAAATCGGGGGCAGGGAATTATCAGTTTCTAAACAACTTACTCGAATTAGAAGGCAAGCCTGTTTTAGTTAATGAATACGTCCATGGCTATGTGAAACAAAACAATGTGTTTGCCTACTATTGGGCCAAGCCTGTTGTTCAAGTTCTTTTTGTCCAGTTGCTTTTGCTGGGCTTGATGATATTGTGGCGCGGCTCTTTTTCGTTTTACAAGCAAGGCTGGAATGGGCAGGTAGCGCCAAGTGACGATGATCCCGTCTCGGGTGTACTTTCTAACGCTAATTCATACACGAATTCATATAATAACCGGGTAGTCACAACCGCACGCTATTACGAGCGCCATCAGGCCGCTGTCTTATTGCTGAAAGAACCTTTTGAAGCCATTCAGCGAAAACTGCCAGCTTCTATAAACCCTGCATTCAGCGAAAGTGAGAATCAAAAGCAGTTTTTTGTAAGCCTGGCCCTTACTCTAGAGAAAAATGGATTCTATACGCAAAACAGCTTGGGCATTTTGCCGAATCTGTCGAACCGATACTTAACCCGGCTGTGTAAACTGGGCACTCCCCAAAAACGGTCTGAAACGTTGCAGAGCATTTTGAACCATGTAAAGCAGGTTATCGAAAGCGAGCAACGGATTAACCCCAAAGAATTATTACAATTGTATCAATTTTTAAATATGATTGTTTTAGCCATAACCAGTGAAAAGAACGCTTCACTAAGAGAAGGGCCACTTCATGGAATTCGCGTTGTCTAAAGCTGCGACTGAAGAACTTCACCCTTGGGTTTCTGGGGTAAAAAGCACATGCGGATGCGCTCAGAAAATAATTGGCGCACGTTGTTTTTGGCCAGTCTGAGGCTGTTGAATTAAGCCTGCTGACAAACAGCACCCTCACAGACAGTGCTGAAACAACAGGGAGTCAAAACTCAGGGAATACTGTGAAGCTCACAAAAACAGATCTGGCTCAAATTCAGGATGGCAGGCCGCAAGTTGTTGTCAGTGATGCAGTGGCACAGTACTTATTACAAATTGTAAAAGCAACCCGATCACACAGTGCCATTGCCGTGGGTGCCAGCACGCGCGCGGCTCTTGATCTCAAATTGGCCAGTCAGGCCTATGCGGCCATCAATGGACAAGTGGCTGTCATGCCTGATATTGTAAAAAAAGTTGCCCCAGCCGTATTGTCCCACCGACTAACACTCAATGCGGATGCAGAAATCGTAGGGGTAACTGCTGAAGCATGCCTTAGTAACATTCTGCACCAGGTTCCCTGCCCATAGCAAAACCTGTTCTCACTGTTTAAAATAATTAATGATGCCGTCAAAATCGATCACTGAAACGCAGCAACTCTCGGATGAGACCTACACGGTCTTGTCAAATTTAACCTGTGGAACAGGACTTTATTTGCTGCATCTAAAAAGTTGTACGCAAACCCGTTTGCAGTTTTTACCGGGCCAATTCGTGATGCTGGATTTGCCTGAGACCCAATTTGCTTTTCGTCGCCCGTTTAGCATACTGGATTGCCCAAAACCCGATGAAATCCGGATTTATTACAAAGCCGTCGGGTTTGGAACAAAAAAAATGGTGGCATTTCAGCCCGGTGAAATGATCCGATGTTTGGGGCCTTTGGGTAATACTTTTCCGGCAATGCAATCCAATCATCCTGCCAGCGAGAAAGCACTCTATGTTGCCGGCGGCATTGGCATTGCCCCCATGATTTTTCAGGCCAGTTTTTATAAAGACACAACAGGCCTTTGCATTTACGGGGTGAGAAGCCACTCTGAAATTGGTCTGGATGCCTTACTGGCAAGCAATTTTAAAGACCGCCTTTACATTACAACCGATGATGGATCAGCAGGCACCACAGGCAATGTGTGCACCGTACTTGAAAAGTCTCCTGATATCATTGACGGCATTACGGTTGTTTATGTTTGTGGCCCTACGCCAATGATGAAGGCTGTTTGCAAACAAATTGCTGCCTTTAACCCCAATTTACCTGTTTATGTTTCCCTTGAAGAACATATGCCCTGTGGTACAGGGGCCTGCAGCGGCTGTGTTGTTCAGTTAAACACAGATCCGCTGCCGGTTAAAACCTGTCAATTCGGTCCAATTTTTCTGGCCAGCACCATCAACTGGCAAGGCATTGCCCCGACCTCAATGCCGGAAAAGCCGAACGCTTGTAACCCCCATGAAACTGTGATTTCCAATGACTGAACAACCCGCTAAAACTTTGCCTTCAAACAAATTGGCCACAACCCTGGGAAATCTTTCTCTGGACAGCCTGCTGTTGAACGCTTCCGGGACGTTTAATGCCAGTCAGTTTAACAGGATGTTTTCGTTAAAAAACACACTGGGGGCTGTTGTCACCAAAACAGTCACTGCCAACCCCTGTGTGGGCAACATCAAGCCAAGGACCCATGAGCTTTTGGGAATCGGTATGCTAAACAGCATTGGCCTGCAAAACCCTGGCTTACTCTACTGTCTGGAAACAGAATTGCAAGCCCTTGCCGCAATAGAGATGAAAGCCATTGTCAGCATTTCAGCAAATTCCGTCGAAGGTTTTGCCGAGATGGTCCAGACCATCATTGCGCACCCTCATGCCGGTCATGTATTGGCGATTGAACTCAACCTGTCTTGTCCCAATGTTGAAAAAGGCGGGGTGCATTTTGGTCGATCCACAGATGCTGTGCACCAGACCTTGAAAACAATTTCTGCGTTCTGCAAGATACCGTTAATTGCTAAATTGACCCCCAATGTTGATGACATTGTCGCCATTGGAGAAGCGGCTGTTTCTGGCGGAGCGACCGCCTTGACCACTATTAATACGGTGCTGGGAATGGCCATTGACTGGAAAAACAAAAAGGCTATCATGCCCCGCATTGCTGCAGGCTACAGTGGCCCTGGCATTAAGCCGATTGCACTGCACGCGGTCTGGCAACTGCATGCCGCAATGCCATGGGTTCCCATTGTTGCCGTTGGCGGAATCTGTACACCCCAAGATGTTCTGGAATTTGTTTTGGCTGGCGCCAGTGCCGTTCAGGTGGGAACCATTTGTTTCAGAAACCCTTATATTTTCAGAGAAATGGCAGATTGGCTTCATCAGTATTGTCTTGAAGAAAAAATAAGCACGCTTGCAATGCTTCGAGGAAAAGCACATCAAAAAAATACCTGATACAATAGCTTGAGCAGTCAAGCAACTGTTGGCAGTGTGTTATCAATCTATCAACCGGGTGGAGTTCTGATGCAAAAAACAATCGTTAAAAAAAATTCTGTCCTCTTTTTTCTTCTGTTCAGCTTGCTGTTCTCCAGTCTTGGCGGGCTGGTCCTTCTAAGTGGTTGTCAACCGCAACCAGCTGCCCCCGAAAAACCAGAAGCCGAAGAAAAAAAGCAGTTAAAGCTTGTCATTGCTGAGGTGTTTCAACAGTCTGCTTTACAAAACAAACCCGCGGACGGCCAATTTGTTATTGCCAAGCTCAACCTGGAAAACCTAACCAACAAAACCATTACCATTAATCCCAAAGATATAAAGCTTCAAAACATTACAGACAACCCTGAAGAACAGTATACACAGCCTTCAGAACGCGGGATGTCTAACCCGCTGGGCAGGCTACTGGGTAAAGATGCCAAGGCAAAAACACTCGATTTTATTTCACTGGCCCTTTATCCGCGCCTGTCTGTAGAGCGGTTTGCTGTGTTTGTGTTACCCTTTGATGCAGATGTTGCAAATTATCAAGTAATTCATACCCCGACAAAAACGACTGCGCCGCTTGCTACCATAGGGAAAACCGTTATCCATGACAACAGAAACACAAATTGAGACCAGAAATCACAATCAACCCGATGATAATACCTCCCCCCAACCCTTAGCACCTTGCCTTAAAAGAACACGTATTATTGCAACCCTTGGGCCTGCAACCGAAAATCAGGAAACCTTAAAAGAATTGGTGCAGCGGGGGGTTAATGTTTTTCGTTTAAATATGTCTCATGGCGATGCCTCGCATCAGGACAAACGCATTAAAACCTTGCAGGCCATTATTGCAGAACTGGACGAACCCGTTGCTCTGCTGGCCGACTTGCAAGGCCCCAAAATAAGAACTGGTGAGCTTTTAGATGACACCCCCGTCTCCTTAGAAACAGGAGCTGTTGTTACATTTGGCTGCGCAATGCCGCAAATTAGCAAACCTGGCTATGTTGCAACCAAAAACCCGGAGTTGATGCCTGCACTGGTTGAAAACACGATAATCTTGCTTGATGACGGAAAAATCAGGCTGCAGGTTGAAAAGCGGTTAGACAATGAGGCTGTTTCCTGCCGTGTGGTTCAAGGCGGGATGCTTGAATCACGAAAAGGAATTAATGTTCCTCAGGCTGTCTTGCCCATTGGCGCATTAACTGAAAAAGACAAAGAAGATGCCCTGGCTGTTGTGAAAGCGGGTGTTGATTTCATTGCCCTTTCTTTTGTCCAGCGCGGCTCTGATATTACTGAACTGCGTGATTTTCTCTCCACCCACAATCTGGCTTGTCCGCCAGTAATTGCCAAAATAGAAAAACCACAAGCCCTAGAAGCCATTGATGCCATTTTAAAAGAAGCAGACGGTCTGATGGTTGCTCGCGGCGATTTGGGAGTTGAATTGCCTCCTGAAGAAGTGCCTGTGGCTCAGAAACAGCTGGTTCTTTCGGCGCATGCGGTGATGAAACCCATTATTGTTGCCACCCAAATGCTTGAATCAATGATTCACTCAATGCAGCCCAGCCGCTCTGATGTCAGTGATATTGCCAATGCTGTTTTTGAGGGTGCGGATGCCGTTATGCTGTCTGGAGAGACTTCCGTTGGCCCTCGCCCGTTGGAAACTGTCTCGATGATGGGCCGCGTTATTCGGGAAGCCGAGAAAAGTATTTTCAGTGAGCAGGTGCATACCGCCATTGAGCAGCAAAAATGGCTGATAGATAACTTTTACCATGCCATTGCACAAACAGCCTGTTACGCAGCATTGCGGGCCAATGTTAAAGCCCTGGTTGTTTTCTCGCATTCGGGTACAATGGCACGGCGAATATCCAAGTTAAAACCCCGGTGCCCCATTATTGCCTTAACACTTGAGCCTAAAGTGTGTAAAAAAATGGCAATTTTATGGGGAGTGACCCCGTTGCTGGTTGAGTTTTCTAACCAAACCGATGTACTGTTAGAGAATGGTGAAAAGGCAATCTTTGAAAGGAACCTGCTGGCCCGGGGAGATAGCATTGTTTTCTGTGCTGGCAACACCAATATGAAAGGGGCCACCAACATGCTGAAGATATACCATTTGGGCAAGTCTCTTTAGCTTTTACAACTCACAAAAATCCGAAGTGGCTAATTAAAGGGTCATTTTCTTTGGAGCGGACAGCCATTAATTAAAGGTTTAGCAGTTATAATAAAATCCTGTTGCTGTGTAATCCATTGTTTATTAACTTTAATCTGTCACAAAATAGCATTTATCGTTGACGGAGATTTTATTAATGACCACATCTCTTAAAAATTACACATTAATCCTTTTTACATCGGTTGGGTTGTCTTTACTTGTTTTTGTAAACGAAATTAATGTGATTACTTGGGCTGCAAAGCAAAAAACAATCCCATTTGTTAAAGAGGAAATTCCTAACAGGCAGCAAAAACTAGCTCATCCTGGCTTTCAACAAGTCCATTGCCATCAATCAGGATCGTCACAAACGGCAATTCCCTTAACACTAACCGATTCAACCCTTTCTCAATCTAATCATAATCCCAAAGGGTTTTGCCATTCTCACGATAATGCAGGTGCGCATCAACACTAAATCTTTCTAACCAGACCCAATTACTGGATTAATGTACTGATTTTCTCTGGAATTGTTTGCTACCGAAAGGAATTCATAATGTCCAAAAATATTTTGACTGCTATTGTTTCTGATGCATTAGAGCAGGTAATAGGGATTGAAACCGTTCAGGCACACTGTGATATTCCGTGCAAAATTTATGACCCTTCAACCGCTCTTTTAGCTGCTTTATCGGTTGTCAGACTTATTGACATTATGGAAGAAAAAAGTCAGCAAGGTTCTCAGGAAAGTTTATCTTACCAAAATACCATAGCGCGCTGCACGTTTCGGAAAGAAGAAGAAGCTGAAAAAGTAAAGCAGGAAATTCGTGTGATTTGGGGTGATTATTTTAAAGAACCACAATTTACAAAGTATCCTGATACTAATAAACTGGTACATGCTATTATGCTAAAAGCAAGTGCTTGCAAACAGGGTGTTAAACGGCAGGATGCTTTGGACTTGGTTGAGCTCGTCAATCAATTTGCCGAAAACTTTTGGGGGACAAAAGGCATAGAAACCCAACGTAAAACTTGTCCTTACCCGCCTGCTTTAGAAATTGTATATCCAGTACTTTAAGCACGTAATCTTGTTTGGTTTTCACTTAAAGCTTTTTCGGGTTACTGGTAATAGTATGCTGCCAGTTATAAAGCCAGGGCAATGGGTACTCTGTAGAAAATATTTGCAATGTAAACCGTTAAAAATT
>JBCDLA010000030.1:0-28878 GCA_038745945.1 Cyanobacteria bacterium P01_H01_bin.74
CGTTTCCCCTGGGAGATTTGAACCGTTAAATCATTAGGCTTTCTGATTTCGGGGTGTACACTGGCGGAGCCAACACCCCGAAAACCGATTTTGCGAGTGAGGATTGGCGGAGCCAACCGCAGCCGCAATCCAGGTAAGAAAGCCGGTTTATATTTCTCTTTTTGGGGGGTGTTAAGCGGGGGGATACTCCCCGCTTACGCGGCGAGGGGTTGTTAGGGGAGAGGGAGTGCTCTCTCTCCCCTAACGAAACAAAGAAAAAAAGTGTATTCGAGAAATTCTTGCCTTGACGCAGAAAATTTGAGAAAAATCACTGGTTTGCCGCCGGATTCCCGGAGAAAATCTCCGCCTCATCAGCAAACCCCAAACGCCGGTAGATTTTTTTATACAACGCATGTAAATTAATACTGGCCTTAATATCCGGGCTTTTTTCAACCAGGGCAATAAAATTTGAAATGGCCGTTAATTCCTGCTCTTTCAGCAACAGGCCTTTTGAGCCATCAATTTTAAACTGGCACCCCGATTGCCGAATCATTGCCGGCGTCAGGGTTTCAAATTTAGGATTGCCATTGTCACACGTGCACCGTATGGGTTGCGGATGACTAACAAATTGCTTGGCTTGGCGGTATATTAGCTGCAAGGCAGGTAAAAGCGATGTTTTTTCAAGATGCGACAAAATGGACGAAAATTTTTGAGTGCCCCCGCGAACCAAGGCACTGACTTCGGTGGCGGTGCGCTTTCGATCCGATTCGCCCCCTGTGAAAAACGTCAGCGCACCCGTTGCTTCCTGAATTTCGGCCTTTAGCGTCTCAATTTCCTGGAAGGCCACCGTGAAGTTATTGAGAAACCGAATGGGTTTCAGCGTCTCATGGCTTTTGACCGGGATTAAGGCCCCTGGTCGGGTGACCATATTGGCCGGGTCAAAATCATCATCGTTGGTTAAATACGTAAAGGGGTTATTGATGGATAAATTAATGACATCCAGCTTTTGGTTGGTCAGGGTGTTAATGGCATGTTGCAGTCCCAGCGATTTCTCAATGGCCCCTATGCCATACAGGGCGTTGGGAATGGCAATAAAATTGGTAAACACAAAGGGCTTCAGCTGGTGGTGATACGGATTGGGTTCAAACCGAATGAGTGTTTTGCCGGCAATCACACACAAATGGTTGGCATACAGCGTATCGTTTACCCAGAAATCACCCCAGGCTTCAAGCACGGTAACTTGAGGCTCGCGGGTTGTATCTTTTTTTTGCAACGGATGTGTTGCCTTATGGTCTACGGGTTTCGCCCGCAACCCATGATGTCGGTAAACCGGGTTTCTTATGGGGGCATTATCCAGCGGGATATGGCTTTCAGGGCAATCAAACGTAATTTTGTCCAAATTGGTGTAAGCCGGGTTTTCTTTGAGTTCACTCAGCGTCCGGCTGACCTTGCGAATCAGCTTGGCCTGGGTGAAATCGGTGGTTTCTGGATCCATCACCACATCAAAGATATCCAGCACGTCAAATTTGGGGCCATCGTACTGAATGCAGTCCTGCCACTGGGTTTCGTAATTGATGGTCACCCCAAAGGCTTTGATGGGTACCTCAACGGGTCGGCGCTGTTTTTGCGTGTGCCAGGGCAATGCAGCCACTGAATTGCCGGTCACAATGGCCTGCTTGAGAAAGAGGGCATATTGTTCTATAAAGTTGGCGTCTTCCAGCTTTTGCTGCAAAAACGACTCAATCAACTGGCTGTTTTGCATATCACCTTCGGTTTGCCCCATCACGGTAAAAAACTTTTCACTGGCTGGAAACAAGCCGTTAAGCAAATGCGAATGTATGGCTTCAACGGCCTCATATAAAACTGGACGGGCCACACGGCTGCGGTCATGTTCGTGCTCGCGAGAAAAAGAGGTAGAATCCTGAATAAACAAGGGGTTGAGTTCACACAAATATGCTTCCCAGCAAGCTTGCCACTGGGCTTCCAGGCCAGTGCGGGCTTTTTTCCATTCCGAAAAATTGTGGCAAATGCTGTCCACCAGAACTGCTTCGGTTTCTTCTGACCAGGCAATTTTTTGGGGTGATTGATTGGTCACCTGGTTTTGTTCAGCAAAATTAGGCATTGATTGTGCAGACATGATGAATTTCCCCATTGAATTGTTATGCCGGATTTTTAGAGAAAAGCTTGAATCCAAGCTGTCCGGCAACTGCGACAGATAAGTGAACGGGATACGCGAAATACGATTTATGATAGGGGTGACCCAAAGAAAAAACGGATTATTTGAAATGGCCGTTTTCTATGAAAGTAAAACTTAAAACCGTTTCAAGCGCATTCTTTTCGAATTTGTATTTTTAAAAATTTCTATTGTAAAACCCGCGTTTTTATTTGAAACCTGAAAACCCCGGGTAAGCCCTATTCAGTAAATATTCAGTAAATTCTTGATTTTTTGATTTCTTGATGTATTGACTCAACGGCTTACAAGCCCAGTATGGCATACGCTTTGTGCTTTGAACAGTTCATAAAGTTAATCTTTTGATATAGATTTAAAAACAATTTTTATTGTCTTGGATGATCCCCTTAAACTTGCTTTTTGAAAAAACAGCAGAATGCCAGCAGTTTTGCTATGATAAAAGTCGGTCATTTCTTTTTGTTTCTAATCATTGAATCGTCATTATGTTTATACGACCCACTTGTCAGTTGTCTCATGTGGCAGAGATTACACCCGGATTGCTTAATCAGCTGGATGTCCATGGTCTGCTGCTTGATCTTGACAATACCTTAATGATTCCCAGGCTGGGTGATGTGCCAGCATCTGTATCAGGCTGGCTGAAATCCATTCAAGACCATGGCATTGCCTGTATTATTCTCAGCAACAACACCGATACAGTATTCTGTGAAAAAGCCCAAGAAAAACTGGGTCTCCAGGTCATTGGCAGTGCTCAAAAACCTAATACAGCTTTATTTCAAGTTGCATTGCAGTATCTCAATATGCCACCCGCTAAAGTCGCAATGGTGGGTGACCGGGTGTTAACAGACATTTGGGTTGGACAGAAAATGCAGGCAAAAACCATTTTGGTTTCTCCGTTGCTGGGTAAAAAAGAACAGTGGCAGTTTCGTTTTTTACGACTGCTGGAGTCCCTGCTTTGTCAGTTGCCAGCAAAGCAGTCAACAAAAAAGCAGTCTGTTAGCCAGTAAATTAGCCATTAAAACAGTGTCAGAGGGTGTATCAAAATGCAAAAAAAAGAAGCCATTCCAAAACAGTTAGTGGGCAAAAAAAAGGCGTTAAAAAGCCGCGTACTTGGGTTAATGTCAGGGACTTCTGTGGACGGCATTGATGCCTGTTTAGCAGACTTTTGGATTAATACGGCATCAGATGGCGAGGAAACACTGGGGTTCTCAGTCATTGCCACCCATTCTGAACAGATGCAGGATGACTTAAAACACCGACTGTTGGCTTGCATGCAAAATGAACCCGTCTTGCTTGCGGAACTGTGTCAGTTAAATACATTGGTAGGGCAAGCGTTTGCAAACACGGCAAAAAATTTATTGCATACCCATCAAATCGATCCGAAAACTGTAGATTGTATTGGCTCTCATGGACAAACCGTTTTTCACTTGCCTCCCGACACCTTGCCGTATGAGATCTCTTTGACAAAACAAGCAGAAAAGAGTCATCAGCCACCTTTGGGTAGTACGTTACAGATTGGTGATCCTGCTATTATTGCCCAAGAAACCCAAATTAAAACCATTGCAGATTTTAGGCCGGCAGATATGGCAGCAGGTGGTCAGGGTGCACCCCTTGTCTGTTTTGCAGACCTCTTGTTATTTCAAGACAGTCAGCAAGGGCGATGTATACAAAACATTGGCGGGATAGGCAATGTTACCGTTGTGCCAGCTGTTCATGCTGTTGAAAAGACAGCAGAGTCTATAAAGAAAACGCCGAAGATCCTGGAAGAAAAAATCAGTGCCGCAACATCGGTTTTTGCTTTTGATACTGGGCCTGGCAACATGTTGATTGATGCAGCCTGCCAGCATTTTTTTAACTTGCCTTATGATCAGGATGGAAAAATCGCAGCAACGGGGCAATGCGAGGCCACGCTGTGGGAAACACTCATTGCACACCCTTATTTAAAAGCAGCACCTCCCAAATCAACAGGCCGAGAAGACTTTGGACAGGCCTATTTTAAACAGCTGCTTGTACAATACCCTGGCATCTCACCCGAAAACTGGGTTGCAACAGTCACTCAGTTTACCGCTTATACCATTGCAACTGCATATCAGCAGTTTGTTTTTAGCCAAACATCAATTGATCAGATTGTTGTTGGTGGCGGCGGTGCCTATAACCCTGTACTGGTCAAGCATTTAAAATTATACCTTGATAAAATTAAGCCCGGTATTTTGGTGCAAACCCACACTGATTTTGGCATCAACAATCAGTACAAGGAAGCGTTGGCATTTGCTTTACTGGCCTGGCGTCATCATTTGCAACTGCCAAACACATTGCCTTCCTGTACGGGTGCGCGCCGTTCAGTTATTATGGGAAAAACTTGCCTGGCTTAGTTGAAAACTCTGGTTTCCTTCAAGAAGCGTATACACAGATATACAGGCCCAATGTTCAGTAGCATAACAAAGTCTGCATAACACTAGTTTCTTAAGGCAGATTGCCCAATATACCGGGCAGCTTGTGCTGTAATCGAAAATCCTTTTTGGCTGTAATGACGTGCAGCATCGAATAACGCTTCAATGTGTTTAATTTCATCTGCATTAAACTGATTGCTGTACGAAATTTCAACCCCCGGTTTTGACAGGTCTTGTTTCATGCTGATTTTCCTTTTTTATGCTTTCCCTTCTTTCAAGCAAGCTATATGTCAATCGTAGTTTCTTTAAGTCCTGTGCTTATTACCAGAACTTATTACCAGAATTTGTTAGCAATAGATAATATGCCTATTGGGTGCTCAAAGAACTTTTTTTAATTTTCGTGTGAAAGACAATATGGCTTAAGGTGGTTAAACCCTTGTTTTTCAAGTTTAGCTTTGCTGACAGCATTAAACAAGTGTACTGTGGCGCTATATTTACAAACTGTGACGTTACAATACAGCATGCAAGCTGTTTCTGTATTGCAAGCTATTTTAAAAAATCATCCAATCGGACAATGGGTAAATCAAGAATAATTCGATATAGTTAAAGTCAGAGAAAGCGAATAAAAAGAATAAAAAAAAGTGTTAGTGGTTCGGCAACCAAAGCGTATTCGAGATTATTGTTTTTTGCGGGTTAAATTGAATTTTTATCCAGAAACTGGTGTTCTTTAAACAAGTGTTCTCTATGGATGGGCATTTCTCGATAACCATTTAAATGTGGCAATTCAAGTGTGGTTTTTTATAAAGATTACGGGGATTTTCAATTAATGACGAGTGCAGAAACTTTTCAGCATCAGCATACGCCTTACGTTCAACGAAAAATATCAATTGCCTGTGAAAACGTGGGTAAAATGAATGTTTACTTGCAAAAAACCAAGGCTGTTGCAATTAAGCAGATGAAACCCGTTTACACCCCGCTAGAGGACGAGTGCCAAACTGGACAGGCCAAAATTTATGGCTTTCATTTAACTTTAGAAGGCCCAGAGCAACATATGAGCCATCTTAAGACGTTGCTTGCCGGAAGTAATTTATTTTCCTGATAATGAAACAGGCAGACTGAATTGGGCTTTGAATGTAAAAAAATGTAAAAAAATTTGAAATTCTTGCTAAATTTAGTTTTGACCCAATTTAATCAATTTATATTTTATAAATATGCTCATCACTTTTTATAACAAACGATGCACCCTTTTTACAAACTCTGTTTCAAAGGGTGCAATTTTGTGAAAACAAATCTGGATAAAACAATGTAAAGAAAAGGGAAGTGACCAGAAAGTTTAGAAGGGCTTTTCTCAAAGGACTACAGCCATCATAACCATCAATCAATGAAAGACCTGTATATAATAAAAGGATGAGAAGGTTTATTATTTAAAAGGTTTGTCAGGGGTCCATGCTTGCGCTTTCGGGTTTAAAACAGATTGCGTGCCTACCTGCTCATTTTGCATGTGCTTATTTCTACGCAGTGTCTCCGCTTGGCTTAATAACTTATTAACTAAGTTATTAAAACTCTCTTGTGCAAGTTTTATTGCAAGTTCTATTTTTTCCTCTTCACCCTCTTGGTCTTGTTGGTCTTGCTGTGCAGAATACAGCTCTCCCTGTAGTTCTCTGAAATCAGCCAGGTCTTGACCAGTAAGATAAAATGGTAAATTTGTATAAGGGGGTTTTTTTTCACCATCTGGAACTACATACGTATAATCTCCCTCCTTAGGTTTGTTTATATGTACACCAAGAAATCGAAGTTTTCCGTTCCTTTGATTTGTTGTGGTAGATCGTGTGCCATTAATCATAAGTTTAACTTATATTTTTTATGTGGTGATACTGTCAGTAAAACCTCTAGAATAATTTTGTTGCTTATTTTGCACTTATGGTTAGCATGTAAAGAACTTAATTAAAACCCTAAAAAAATAAACAAATCAAAAAAACTGATTGATCATTTGTTTTCTGTGTATTGTTATTGTATTATTTTTTCCAGTGTTTAAACAAACATTTGGCTTTAGTCCAATTATGGGCAGCACCTTTTATAAAATATAAAAACGACTAACTATATGGATCCCCTTTTATAAAACACAGAAGAACATAGAATCCCAAATACGCGCCTCATTACTGGCTGAATGTTTGAATGAATTGCATTGCTTCTCATCGTTGCGCTTTCAGACAAGGTAATTTGACTAAGCATTCGTCAACAGACTGCTTGGACAGATAGTCACCTATTCGGTCTGGCTCCTCATCAGAGGGCTAATCACCTTGAGCTTAAGACCTTGACCTTAAGACATGATTAATTTGCTTTTTACTTAATTTGCCCAAAATCCTACCGTTTATTTTTTTGAATCAAACGCCTTTTTTATAAACAACCCAATGGAGAAAACCCTATGATCCCATCCTTTAGTAATGCCATGTATAGTAACACCATGCATAGTAATGCCAGGTTGATGCCTCGAGCCGTTCGGTTTTCAGGCCCACCAAGACCGCCAGTTAATCCTAACCCTAACCAACCAGGCAATGGTTGGACAGGACACATTTGTCGTCCAGGGGATGGTTGCGACAAGCCCCCGCTTAAACCGACAAAATAATAAATGTAATACTCTATATCTTGCAATGTAGATCAGTACAGATTACAAAAAATAAAAAGACGCTTTTGCATTTCTAAAGCGTCTTTTTTGATAAACCTTGATCTAATAATTCTACCCAGAAATACCTGCGGGCTTTTTTGTTTCCGATTCAACCCGTTCCAGGTATTTTTCAGCATCCATGGCCGCCATACATCCGGTGCCTGCTGCGGTAATGGCTTGCCGGTAGTGATGATCAATGACATCGCCGCAAGCAAAAACCCCATCAACATTGGTTCTAACGCTGCCGGGCGGTACTTTCAGATACCCGTTGTCATGCAAGTCCAGCTTGCCTTTAAAAATATCCGTGTTGGGCTTGTGGCCAATGGCAACAAATACGGCCTGGGTTGCCATTTCTTGTAGAGAGCCGTCTTGGGTATTTTTAAGCTTAACGGCAGTCACCCCAGTTTCTTTTGTGCCTACAATGTCAACAATCTGGTTGTTCCAGCAGAATTCAATTTTGGGGTTTGCAAAAGCCTTGTCTTGCATAATCTTGCTGGCCCGCAAGGTGTCACGCCGATGAATCACCGTGACTTTGGTGCAAAAACGGGTCAAAAATGTGGCTTCTTCCATTGCCGTATCACCACCACCAACAATCACCACGTCTTTCCCCCGGAAAAAAGCCCCGTCACAGGTGGCGCATGATGATACCCCGCGACCCATTAATTCTTTTTCAGCTTCCAGGCCAAGCCATTGCGCAGAAGCCCCTGTGGCAACAATCACACTATCAGCCGTGTAATCGCCGTCATCCGCCGTCAGTTTAAATGGCCGTGAGGAGAAATCAACATCGGTGACAGTATCGTAGACAACGTTTGTGCCAAAACGTTCTGCTTGTGCTTGAAACTTTTCCATTAAATCGGGGCCCATAATTCCGTCAGGAAAGCCGGGGAAGTTTTCAACATCAGTCGTGATGGTTAACTGCCCGCCAGGCTGTGTGCCTTGTAAAACCAGTGGTTGCAAATTTGCCCGGGCAGCGTAAACGGCTGCTGTCCAGCCTGCTGGACCTGAGCCAACAATAATAAGGGATTCGTGTTGCTTTTTTCTTTCAGCCATTGGGCAAGACTCCTTACGGGCAAATAGGGTTAGTATGCAATTAAAATTGTAACCCTTAAACGCTGGTTTCTGTTTTTTCTTCTTTATTTTTTAAGATTTTGATAGCGTAAGATTCTGATTGCGCTGCATTGAAAAGGCTTTTAATAAGTTTTACTTGTTTTCGTTTTCTTCTTTACTTTGCTGGCTTGAAAGCTTGTTCACTGTATCAGTCAGGGTATCAATTTGTTTTTGAATAATATCCGGACGTTCTGCCGACTGCATTGCTGCCTGGTAATACTGAATAGCCAGTTTGTAGGCATTAATTGCCATTGGCTTCAACTGGCTTGCATCTGTTGTAGTGTCGTTTTCAGACATAGCGCTATTTGTTTGCTGATCCGGTTTATTGTCTAAATTTTTACTGTTTGCCAGTGGCGTATTGGCTTTGTTTTCAAATTCTGCAAATTTCTGCATCAAGGCATCGGCTTTGGCTTCGTAAACAATGCCCAGTGACTTTTCAAGTTCAGCGCCCTGGCCCAGCGTGTTTTTCTGAAGCAATTGGGTAAAGAGTCCAATGGCTTGATCAATATTATTATTCAGCTGATATGCAGTGGCCAAATTGTACGTGGTTTTGTCGTTGTCTGGCTGCAGGTCGTGTGCCGATTCAAGCCGTGCAATCGCGCCTTCATAATCGCCAGCTTCAAGCAATTGCTGTGCTTTTAAATTTAACTCAGAGACAGGCCGCTGGTATACCAGGGATTGCCCGCACCCGGAAAAAAAGAAATTAAACCCAAAGAATAAAACCGGGCAAACCAGTGCAACAACCAACGACGTGCTTAGCGAAAAACGACTTTGATTGCATTTCAGTGAGACTGTTGGTTTCATTGGATGCTACGGATCGAACCCCTTCTGTATGTTTTGCTGTTTTCCATATATTTTTAAGCTCAAAATTAATCTTTGAAAAGCATAGCGTTAATTCAGTGGTCGTTCAAGTGGCATGGTGTTATCAGAAAAAATTGTAGGCTTCAAAATCCTAAAGCCCTCATTGCGGCTGCTAAGTTTTGTGGATCACCTTTTGAAATGACCAGGACTGATCCGAGGCTATACCGGTTTTGTGAAGCCTCCCCTTGTCCTATTGTTAATTAACGGTGTAAACTTATAAAAAACATTATTTATAAGTTATTTTCTATCCATTTATTTTTTATTCAGTGGTACGGATTCAAATTTTAATACCTGAACCGGCATAGTGGAAAAATACAGAGAGTAATCAGAGATGACTTTTCGTGCAATTTCGCAGTTCAGAAAAGGTGAAACCATTTTTATGGAAGGCACTGAAGGCAACTGGGTTTATAAAATTATAACCGGTAACATACTGATATGTCGTGCGGGCAGTGAGAACAATAAAAACAAGCAAATTCCTCTGGCAAAACTTGGACCCGGTGAGTTGTTTGGCGAAATGTTTTTATTTGAAGAAAACAAAAAACGCAACGCCTCTGCTATTGTTATTTCAAATTTGGCCAGCTTGGAGCTGTATCCGCAAAGCAGTATGCTTGAAATGCTGACCCCGCTAAACCCAATTACCCTCAATATTTTTGAATATTTAAGTCAAAGATTATTGAAAACCTCATCAAAGTTTATTACAGTGCTGCCAAAAAAGGCCGTTGCAAATGCCAAGCCAGTTGACTTAAAAGAAGGAAAAAATGTTACTGGCGACAAACTGACATAGAAACTGCAATAGGAATAAGAGGCTTTTGATTTTCTAAAGCCCAGTTCATTTCATCACAGCCATCATTACGATCAAGTTTTATTCATCACTGTAATAAAGTGAAAAAATCGTAATAAAGAGAAAAAATCTCTGCCTGTTTAATACAACCTTTCTGTAACCAGAGAATAGTAGTAGATCTATTCAGATTGGAAATTTTCAGATTGCTTTTACATTCAATTGTTTTGGCTATATGATTACTGTTTGTTTCAGGCAAACCAAACGTAAGGCAGTGATGACAGACGCATCCGCAGGAACAGCACTAAAAACCATTCACCAAAAACTAGAAGACATTAAGCAGCAGGCGGAATCAGCCCTAAGTCAGTCAAATACCCTGGACGATCTGGAAAAAATCCGGATTGACTATCTGGGGCGAAAAGGCAAAATAACCGCGGTCATGCGCGATCTCAAATTACTGTCTCCCGAAGATCGCCCTGTGGCTGGCGCACGTGCCAATGCCATTCAAGCCGAATTGTCTGGACTGATTGAGAAAAAGCAGTTTGCACTCAATAAAGAAGCGCTGAACGAGAAGCTGCAGGCCGAAACCATTGATGTTTCCATGCCCGGAAGTCCCTTGCCTCTGGGTAGCGAACACCCCTTGGTACTTGTCACCCAGGATATTTGCACAATTTTTGAAAAAATGGGGTTTTCAGTCATTGAAGATGACTTTTGTCCTGAAGTTGAAACCAATTACTACAACTTTGATGCACTGAATTTTCCTGAGCATCACCCTGCCCGAGACATGCAAGATACGTATTACACCACGGTTGGCGATCATGTTTTGTTGCGGTCTCAGACTTCTAACGCACAGGTGCGTTACATGGAAAAACATCCCTTGCCGGTTCAGGTGGTTTCGCCGGGCCGCGTGTACCGCAATGAAGAGGTGAATAGCAGAAAATTTGTATTGTTTCATCAGCTGGAAGGCTTGCTGGTTGACCGTGGCATTCGGTTTTCTGATTTGAAAGGCATTTTACATGCCTTTTTAGAACAATTTTTTGGAACAACCTGCAAGACCCGCTTTCGGAACAGTTTTTTTCCGTTTACCGAGCCCAGTGCGGAAGTGGATGTGCAGTGCATTTTCTGCAAAGGCAGTGGATGTTCAGTCTGTGGGCACTTGGGCTGGCTTGAAATTTTGGGGGCTGGCATGGTTGACCCCAATGTCTTGCAGGCGGTCAAAATTGATTCGGATGTGTATACGGGGCTTGCTTTTGGTATGGGCATTGAACGCCTTGCCATGTTGAAGTATGCGATTAATGACATCCGGTTGTTTTTTAATAATGATTTGCGGTTTTTAAACCAATTTAAGAGGCTTTAACCTTGCGTGTTTCGCTAAACTGGTTATCAGAATTTATAGACGGCCTGACGGCGCCTGCCTCAGAAATTACAGCAGCACTGACTCGCAGTGGCCTGGAAGTTGAAGCAGTTGAAACCATCGGTCCCCAGTTCCGGGGGGTTGTCCTGGGTCAGATTACGGCCATTGAGCCGCATCCCAATGCCGATAAATTGCGACTGGTCACAGTAAACCTGGGAAAAGAAACTTCAACAGTGGTCTGCGGGGCCGCAAACGTTCGGGACGGCATTTTGATTGCTTTTGCCACCGAAGGCGCTCAGGTGATTAACAGCAAAGACGGCCAGTTGTTTACCCTGGGCAAAGCAACCATTCGTGGGGTTGCCTCTTCCGGTATGATTTGCGCCCTGAGTGAATTGGGCCTGGGCGATCGTTACCACCAAGAAGAAAACGGCATTTGGGTTCTGGATACAATTTTAGATAAGCAGCAACACCACGGTGCCCTGGGACACGATCTCATTGGTGTTCTGGGTTTGTCTGCCGATACCATTTTGACAGTTGCTCCAACGGCCAACCGGGGCGACTTAATGGCCATGATTGGCATTGCCCGTGAAGTTTGTGCTTTGTTTAACTGCCACTTGAAGCCATCTGTTTTTGAGAGCGTGCCCGAATGGCCTGAGAAAAGCACTCTGCTGCCAGCCCGTTCAGAAAATCCAGCCAATGCAGATTTTTCCGTTGCCCTGTCCTCACCTGATGTTTGTGGCTATTATGCCGCAGCATACTTGAAAAATGTAGCAGTAAAGCCATCACCGGCCTGGCTGGCTGAACGGGTAACTGCTGCCGGGATGCGCAGTATCAATACCGTTGTGGATATAACCAATTACCTGATGCTGGCCTACGGACAACCCTTGCACGCCTTTGATGCTGATAAATTAAGGGCTGTTGCTGCCTCAAAAAGTTCAGCAATGCCTGTTGTGCTGGACGTTTGCAGTGGACATGACCACCCTGATCTTCTTGCCGAACCCGTGATTACTTTGGATGATCAGGCGCGGCAGCTTTCTGCGGATTCTGTTGCGGTCACTGCCGCTGAGGTGCCTGTGGCTTTGGCTGGGGTTATGGGACTGGCCAACAGTGAAGTCGATGACAATACCACAGCCATTGTTCTGGAGTCTGCTTTTTTTCCGCCCGCCACAACCCGCCAGAGCGCAAAATCAGTGGGCTTGCGCTCAGAAGCTTCAGCCCGTTTTGAACGTGGCATTGACCCCAGCCAATGCAAGGCTGTACTGATGAGGGCCATTCAGTTGTTATCCTCAGAGGCTGATGCAACATTAATTACTGTTATTGAATCTTCAGGTAAAACTTCAAAATCCCAAACAGAATCAACCGTAAAAGCACAAGAAGCCATAACGCCAGTGGCAATGACAGCGGCTGCCCCGATTTCATTGCGGTTTTCGCGTTTAAATGCAGTTCTGGGGCTTACGGTTCCTGAAGAAACTGTAAAAAATATTTTAAGCCAGTTGGGTTTCGGTGTCAGCGTTTTGCCAGAAACAGACAGCGATTTGCCGGTTCTTTCCGTGACTGTCCCGCCATTCCGCGCCCAAGATGTCTGCCGTGAAATTGATCTCATTGAAGAGATCATTCGAATTTACGGATACGATGCTGTCCCCTTTACACTGCCCAAACAAACGGCTTTTGCCTCAAAACCATCGCTGAGCGCTTCGGTTCATCAAACCATTGCCCGTGTGATGCAAACTTATGGGCTGTCTGCGGTAGTTACCCCATCCCTGATTGGTGATGATTTACTCAAAAAAACGGGCACCACCCTGAATGATGCCCACTGTGTTTCGGTTCAAAATTCGCATTCTGCTGAGCACACCAAAATGCGCCAATCACTGCTGCCTACCTTGCTTGAGGTGGTTCAGTACAATCTGGCCCAGGGCAATTCGTCAGTCTGGATTTATGAGTTGGGCCGGGTTTACTTTAAAGTGGGCAAGGCAAGCAAAACCCAGGCTGGCGTTTCAGAGCCACTGATGCTGGCTGGAGCAATGATGGGGCAAGCCCATCAACCGCTGGGCACGAAAACGCAATGGACCTCAAGCCAGTGTTATTTTCAGGCCAAAGGGGTGATTGAAACCATGTTGTCGCGGCTGGGTTTCTCCGTTGCCCGGTGTCAGTTTAACGCCCCTGAAAACCCGGATGATCTCCCGATGCTGCACCCAGGGCAATGCGCTGAAATCAGGCTTCATACGGCAGTGCCCGATAAAAAAACGATGCAACACGCTGCCGAAAAAAAGCCCTACGTTGAGAAAAAACTGGAGAAAAAACCGGAGAAAAAACCGGTTGGATTTCTGGGTATTATACACCCCGCTATTCAGCAGCAGTTGAAACTTAAACAGCCTGTTGCCGTTTTTGAACTCAATGTGGCCCTGCTGACAAAAGCCTTAAAAAAACAATTGCAACCCATTGTCTATCAGCCGCTTTCCAGTTACCCGAGTGTTCAGCGGGATGTTGCATTGCTCGCCCCTTTAAGCCTGTCCCATCAGTCAATTATTCAGGCAATGTCTGCGGTTAATGATGACACCTTAAAATCGATCTCATTGTTTGATGAATACCGTGGCGATCAGGTTGCTGCGGGGCACCGGAGCCTAGCATACCGGCTTTCTTTTCAGTCCAGCAGCAAAACATTGACTGATTCGGATGTGGACACCCGGTTATCAGCCATTAAATCTCAGTTAAAACAAAGTCTTGAGGCGCAAGGCATCCAGATTGCTTACCGTTAGCGTTGACGCGTTCCAGTTTTCTCAAGCTAACCTCAAAAAGCCAAAAAACATACAATCTAATGGATACAATCGGCACGATGAATAAAGGCTTCGACCCTGTTAAAATCCTTAATTTCTTGAAATTTTGATTCTTTCGAGGCTTTGAGGCTTTGAGACTTTGATTCTCTTCGGGCTTTTATTTTATGGTTGTATTGAAATCAGGCAGGCCCAGTCAGGCCAATGCGCATAAGGCAATCCAGAATAAAGTTTGTCAGGATAAAGCAAACTGGCATAAAATCAGAAAGAAAAATCAATGAAAGAACCCAATCTCACTGCAAAAATCGCCATTATTGGGGCAGGATCGGCTGGTATGCAGGCTTACCGGGCAGCACGTCAGCATACAGAAGACATTGCTCTGATCGAAGGCAATCAGTACGGCACCACTTGCGCCCGGGTCGGGTGCATGCCCTCCAAGCTGCTCATTGCCCCGGCTGAATTGTGCCACCGCACCCAGCTTGCCAGTCAGTTTGGCATTGATATCCCCACAGTGGCAGTCAATGGCAAGCAAGTCATGAACCGTGTTAAATCTGAGCGGGACCGCTTTGTGGGCTTCATTAAAGAAGACGCGGCCAGTTTTGTCTTGAAGCACCGGTTGTTTTCGCAGGCGCGGTTTATTGATGACACACGCCTGGAACTTGCTGACGGCCGAATTCTGGAAGCAGAAAGAATCGTCATTGCCACCGGGTCGCGGCCTAAAATTCAGGATGTGTTTTTACCGGTTAAAGACAAAGTATTTACGACCGATGAACTCTTCTACTTTGATGATTTGCCAGCATCGGCTGCTGTTTTTGGCGCCGGGGCCATTGGTCTGGAAATGGCCCAAGCCTTACACCGCCTGGGGGTTCGTGTGCATTTGTTTGGCAAAGCCAATAAAGTGAAACCGCTGAGTCATCCTGAATTGACGGCCTGTGCCCGAAGCATTTTTGAAAAAGAGCTTCCGTTTGTGGCCTCACCTGAAGCCCTTTCGCTGAGTAAAACAGCCACGGATAAAGTTCAGATTTCATTTTCTGATGCCAATACGCCTGATGCTGGTTTGCAGCAGGTTACCGTTGATTCGGTTTTGGTGGCCACGGGCCGAATGCCCAACACCGACAATTTGGGCCTCGAAAACACCACCTTAACCAGGCAAGCCAATGGGGTCCCAGTTTACAACCCCAAAACCCTTCAATGTACTTCTGAAAAAGGGGGGGCCCCTATTTTTATTGCCGGTGATGCTACTGATGAATTGACGGTTCTGCATGAAGCCTATCATGAAGGTTTCTTGGCGGGCCAAAATGCAGCCTGTTTCCCGCAAATTCAAGAACAGACTATCAAGGCACCGATGGCCATTGTGTTTACGGAACCGCAAATTGCGGTTGTGGGCCAATCCTATCAGCAGTTGGTTGATGCGGGTATTGATTTTGAAACCGGCACAGAATCGTTTGAGGATCAGGGCCGTTCTCGGGTGTTTTTAATGAATCAAGGGATGCTTGCGGTTTTTGCTGAGCGGCGTTCGGGCAGACTGTTGGGCGCAGAAATTGCGGCACCCGCTGGTGAGCATATGGCCCATTTGCTGGCCTGGTGTATCCA
The DNA here is from genome assembly GCA_038745945.1 of Cyanobacteria bacterium P01_H01_bin.74. GTDB lineage: Bacteria > Cyanobacteriota > Vampirovibrionia > Vampirovibrionales > Vampirovibrionaceae > JBCDLA01. The sequence goes on from JBCDLA010000030.1 coordinate 15,687, forward strand.
GCTACAATTAACGGTTGATACGGTGTTGAGCATGCCGTTTTACCATCCTGTGATTGAAGAGGGTCTGGAAAGCGCATTGCAAACGCTGAAAAAGTCGCTGCGTGAAGCACCTTGTCCCGTTTAATGACAAAAATCTGTTAAAAAACAGAGGATAATAGCGAGAGAATAAAAACTGGCAGCGCTCTTTTTTTGTTACTATTACATAGTGTTGTGATGTGATTCTGTTTTTTTAGAATTTGATTTCTTTATAATGATGTTTTGAAGAAAAAGGACGCCTTGCCGTTTATTATGCCTGAAGAAACCCCGCTTAATCACGCGTTGCCAACCCTGGTTTTTGCAGCCGATCATGCTGGCTTTGAGCTCAAAGCCTATTTAAAAGCGGCTTGCATTGCAAAGGGCTATTCCACCGAAGACACCGGCTGTTATGACACAAATGCCGTTGATTACCCGTTAATGGTTGATCAAGCGGTGCAGGCCATGCAAAATCAACACTCAGGCCCTTCAAACAACGCGGATAAAAAAAAGGAAATGCCACCCGTTATGGGGGTTTTCTGTTGTGGCAGCGGGGTCGGTGTTGCGATTCGTGCAAACCGGTACCCGTTCATTCGGGCAGTTCGGGCCCATGAACGTCTGAGTGCCAGTTTAAGCCGCAAGCACAACAACACCAATGTGATCTGTTTTGGGGCGCGCTTTATTGCCCCGGAAATGGCCATGGATATTCTGGAAACATGGCTTGACACTGCCTTTGAGGGAGAACGTCACGCCCAGCGAGTCTCACAAATGGATTCGCTGCCTGTTTTATAAAAAATATAATTTTCTAGAATAAAACAATAGTTTTAGTTATTAGTTCGAGTTAATTAGTCCTAATCATTTAGTTCTTATAGTTCTTACCGTTAAGCAGTCCCAACAGTTAAGCCGTAATTCATTTAAGCCGCTAAACTCAAACAGAAAAGAAGACCACTTGCGATGACCTACCTGATGCAGCTCAAACAAAATGATCCCGAAGTTTACACCACCGTGGTTGAAGAACTCCACCGTGAGCAAAGCACCCTTGAAATGATTGCCAGCGAAAATTTTACCAGTCTGGCTGTGATTGAGGCCATGGGCAGTGTGCTCACCAACAAGTACGCTGAAGGATTGCCGTCAAAACGCTACTATGGCGGTTGTGAAGTGGTCGACCGCACCGAAGTGCTGGCCATCGAGCGGGCCAAAAAACTTTTTAAGGCGACACACGTTAACGTGCAGCCGCACAGTGGGGCGCAAGCCAATATGGCGGCTTTCTTGGCAGCGGGTTTAAAACCTGGGGATACCATTCTGGGGATGGATCTTTCCAATGGCGGCCATTTGTCCCATGGCTCACCGGTCAATATTTCAGGCTTGTACTTTAATGCCGTTGGTTATGGGGTTGATGCAGAAACGGGCCTCATTGACTATGATGCTGTGGCTGACCTGGCAAAAAAACACCAGCCCAAGTTAATGATTTGCGGGGCAAGTGCCTACTCGCGAATAATAGATTTTCAGCGTTTCAGAACCATTGCTGATTCTGTAAATGCCGTTCTACTGGCAGACATTGCCCACATTGCGGGCCTTGTGGCAGCAGGCGTTCACCCCAGCCCAATGCCTTACTGCGATATGGTGACGACCACAACCCATAAAACACTCCGAGGTCCGCGCGGGGGCTTAATTATGTCATCTCAGGCCTATGCCAAAGCCATTGATAAAGCCGTATTTCCGGGCCTGCAAGGTGGGCCGTTAATGCACGTGATTGCCGCAAAAGCAGTTGCCTTTAAAGAAGCCCTGGCCCCTGAGTTTACAACCTATTGCCAACAAATTGTTGCCAACGCTAAGGCCCTTTCGAATCAGTTGCGTGAGCGCGGTATTACCATTGTGAGTGGTGGCACCGACAACCACCTGGTGGTTTTAGACCTGCGCAATGTATCGCTCACCGGAAAAGTTGCCCAAAACCAGCTTGAAGCCATTGGCATTACCGCCAACAAGAATACGATTCCCAATGATCCGGAATCGCCGTTTGTTACCAGCGGTGTTCGTTTGGGAACCCCGGCCTTGACAACCCGCGGTTTTACCGGCAGTGCCATGCAGACCCTTGCAGATATTATTGCAGACTGCCTGCAGGCCAAGTCCTCAGAAGCTGCATTGGTGCAGCGTGTCAAAGCACTCAGCGATGAATTTCCGCTATACCCTGAGTTGCGTGTGGCAACCACAGACCCCAAAGCTGAGGAGGCTTTAAGCCATCATCGGTAATTTTGAAGCCTATCCATTTCTGGGTATGAACTTGGCTGGCTTTTTTATTGCACTGTTCTTTACCCTGCTTTTTATGCCTGCTGTCTGGAAACTGGCCATACAAAAGGGGTACTACGACAAGCCCGGGGGACGAAAAATCCATACACACCCCATTCCCCGTCTGGGTGGTATTGCAATGGCCTTGGGGATGGCCATCAGTTTGCTGGTGCTTATTTTTGTTTTCCATTTTCAGTTTGACAACACATTGGGGGGGATACTGGCTGGGGGCTCATTAATGTTTGGCCTGGGCCTGATTGATGATTTAAAGGACTTAACGCCTGTCACCAAACTGATTGTGCAATTGGGGGCCACGGTTTTGGCTTTTTTATTGAATGTTCAGATTAATACCCTTGATCTCCCGGGGGCCCAATTGCTGATTTTAAATGCACTCAGTTTGCCAGTGACCATTCTCTGGATTATGGGCCTGATGAATGCGGTTAACTTTATTGATGGCATTGACGGCTTGGCCTCTGGGGTGACCTTGCTTTCAGCAATAACCTTGACCATTATTGCCATGTTTACCAACCAGCCTTCAGCAGCATTATTGGCTTCTATTCTGGCAGGGGGGAGTCTGGGCTTTCTGGTTTTTAATTTTCATCCGGCAAAAATTTTTATGGGCGATTGCGGTGCGCTTCTCAGTGGGTTTTTGCTGGCAGCCATTGCCGTCACTGGGGTATTGAAAACCAAAGTGGTGGTAATGATTTTGCCCATTGTTGTCCTGGGGGTCCCAATTTTGGATATGGTTTACTCTGTGGTGCGGCGCGTTTTAACCGGAAAAAGCCCCTTGAAAGCGGATGGCAGCCACATTCATCATCAGTTGTTAAAAAGCGGTGCCGATCAGATACAAACCGTTTCTACGCTGTACTGTGTTTGTATCATTGGCGGATTGATTGCGGTTTGGTATTTAAACAATTTAATGCTTTATGTGACGGCACTACTCAGCATTTTTGTGATTGGGGGCAGTCTTGTGGGAATTCGAAAAAAATTCTGGCCCAACCGCTAATAGAATAACTTTGCTTTTAATCATTTGAATAAAAAAGGTATTAAATGTTGTGCATTGCAAAACCCATACTGTATTCAGCAACAATGGAATTTAATTGGCCAATAGGATGCACGAGAAATATGCTTTCAGGTATATGATTGCCCGTGTTCCTGATGAAAATAGTATTGAACAGTACTTATCATATCTTTTAATAAGTATTGCCTGGTTCGATTAAATGCCGCTACCATTTCTGATACAATTTGGACAAATTTTTACATTTGGGGAGATCTCTCGATGCAAGTTAGTGTTGAAGAATCATTGAATATAAAGCAAGCTTCAGCCAGACAAGTTTCAGAAAACCATGTGGATATCCGTCTACCTGCTTTCTGGTCTGATAGCCTTAAAAGTGAAATAATTGAAAAGTTGCTTATACGCTTGCAGAGACAAAACAACAGAGAAAAATCATTACTGGCCAGTGTCGCATCACAAGCACATCGAACTTTTCACTCTGTCGATGAGTTGTTGCCATTTGTTATTAATATTAACAACAACACCTTTCAGGCTAAACTTGGTCCCATTCAAATTGGTTCGGCTAAATACAGCAGATTGGCCCAACTAAATACTGAGAGCAAGGTAATGACCATTTCCAGCTACTGTATTAAGAATGTTCCTGAAACTGCTATTCGGTACTTAATCGTTCATGAACTTGCGCATTATTTTCAACATGGCCACGGGATAAGGTTTTGGAAACTGGTCAGTCGTTATGTACCAGACTATAAATTACAGTCCCGGATTATTAAAGCAGTACATCATCAAGCTGTTTTAAAAGAACAAGCTGCTCTTTCTGTTAGTTTAATTAGTTGATAAAAAGATTTGAGTGTTTTAATTAAAAACTGATACACAGTCCCTTTTAGAGAAAGCACTATTATTCATAAAAAAGCCTAACTGTCCTTGGTGTCATAGCGAAAAGCCAACTATTAATACTCTTGAAAAACGAAGATTTGCTGCACTAAGGCTTGGTGATACCAGTTATATTGAATTTTATAATAATTGCTCACAAGAGTTTGATCAGTGGCTTGAAGAAATAGGGGCAAAAAGAATATTGACCCGGGTTGACTATAACATTGATTATGAAGAGCCTTATGAAACTTGGCTAAATTGATCTTGTTGATGCCATTAAAAAACAGGTTGTTGTTCTGTCTATTCTATGTTGTTGGTTTGTCTTTTAAAATATGTTTTGTTACAAAATCAATGTGGGTCAAGTTTTGCCTGTAAATCACATACATGCTAACATTTCTTTTTTTGAGTTTCTAAACTCCAGAAATACAGAACCAACGGTTCTGTGCATGACTCAAAACTACAAACATTAATAAAACAGTTTGTATAAAAGATGTTACTATTTTGTATCAAACTTTTTTTCAATTTGTGAGTAAAGAAATTATTTTTTTTGTTTTTATCACCATATCAATAGTTTATTTGATTAATTGTCATACCTTTAGAAATTTCTACCCTCACTTTGATTTAAATCATTGGACTAGCAAGCCAATAATTAAATCAGTATTTTAAAAATTATAAGTATCCCTAATATAAAGCCATAACAACATGATTATTAGTAAACTTATTACATTAACTGCGTATGCATTATACGTCGGAGTAAACCCTCCAACTAAACCTGAACAACAGATAGCTTATTTGGCAGCTGACTTTTTTTCAACCAATAAACCTGACATTCAAGATTGCACAAATAGGTTAAGTAAAGTCATTGAAACTGGAACTCCTTCAGAAAAAACAAAAAAAATTTGCAAAAAAATTGTCAAAAAAGCGTTTCGATATGGAAGTAAATTGCCTGCATTAAATGCTGTAAAATGGTTCAAACCCATTTCTTCGCCTGTTTATGATGCCTCTCGTTGCAAAAAAGCATTAGCAGGCACTACCCACATGGGTGTAAAATTCAGACCAGGTTTATCAACCAAAGCAACAGAGATCTGTCAGCAAATTTCCAAGGATTCAGTAAAAAAAGGAGCCTCAATGGTTCAAAGAATCCAACTGATTACATCTTTTGCATTGTTTAAACTTCAATCAAGGCTTGGTTTTTAAAAATGACGATACAAGTTGAGTGTAGTAAGCAGTTAATTGCCTTTCTCTTGCTTAACAATAAAGCCAATGATTCTGCTTCTGCCTTAGTGCCCCCTCAGATTTTTTGTACAACTGTATTACTCAAATTCTTTTGATGGCCATGCCCTTTCTCGAATAACTACTGTCCCGGCAACAATATCGCCAACGCGTTGTTCCTGCATTGAAACCAGCATAATCAGCAGACCAAAACCGCCAAAAAGAAGGTCAATCAAACGAAATACGGCCCGGGCAAAGGCCTGCCAAAACCCAACAGGCCTTCCGGTCCGTTGAATGGCTCGAATTTTTAATATGGATTTGCCCACGGTCTTGCCTTGAGCCAACCACTCAAAAAGAAGCGGATAACCCAACAGCGCGGCAGGGAAAACAAACGGGGTCAAAACCGACGGAATGGCCCCGTCTGGAAAAATTTGACTGGCAATGGCAATTATCAAAAAGAAAAGCCCAATCAGCGCCATAGAAATTAACAGATCAATGAGGCCAGCAAACACGCGGGCTGGTACCCCGGCAAGTGGCAGTGCCATAGCGACGCCTGTCTCACTGGTCAGATTAATCGTAGGCTGAAGATCAATCATTAGGATTGCTTGGGGGCATTGCTCGGGGGGGTGCTTGGGATTCACAAAGTGCCACCATCGTTTATTTTCATTACCCTATATTATAATCAATACTGGTGATTCGTTGTGTTTAAGCTCTCATATTCAGGGCGTTCTGTATGTCAGATTCTGGTTATTTGAAAAAGCAAGAAAAAAATTTGGCACGCAAACAAAAAAATTGGCAAGCCCTGTTAACGCTTGTCGATCCCACGATGAATGCTGGCAAGGTTCAACCCGCTGAGGCCGTTGAAGCCCTGGTTGATGGGTATTACAGCGCACTCAACGATGCCAAAACACTTCAGCATTCACGCAGAGAGACTGGTGGCCCTGGTTCTCAGAACGAGCAAGAACTGCCGGAGCTTCTGCCAGATCTTCTTAAGCAGTGCATTCAATCTTGTTATTTGCAGCTTCTGTTGCCAGAACGCAATCCAATGCAACGGGTCATCCACTGGTTTTGTAAGGCCCTGCCCCAGGCGATTCGTAATAATTTGGGCTTTATTGGTATCAGTTTGATGTTTTTTATGGTGGGCACACTGATTGCACGGCAAACGGTGATTCATGATCCCGCTACGGAGGTATTTTTTATGCCGGCAGCCACCATTGCAGCGCTGGATAACAACATTCTCTGGACAGATCAGGTTTCTGCCAGCCTGGCTGAAGCCACCATGCTCATGACGCACAACATTCAGGTGGCGCTGTATGCCTTTATTACCGGCTTGTTTTTTGGATTGGGGGCTTTGTTTCTTTCGTTTCACAATGGGATGTTTGCCCTGGGCGGACCGCTAGAAGTGTGTTTTCAGCACGGTATGGGGGTTCGGTTAATACAGTTTATGGTAGCCCATGGGTTTATTGAACTCTGCACCATTTTCACAGCCAGTGCCGCAGGGTATAAGTTGGGGATTGCATTGCTGTTTCCTGGCGAAAAGACCCGCTTTAAGGCAGTGGAAGTGGCCAGTAAAGAAGCCCTTATTCTGCTGGCAGGCTGTGTGGTTTTGCTGGTTGCCGCAGGGTGTATTGAGGGGTTAATCTCCCTGAATACTAGTATGGGCTGGACACCTCGAATCACCATTGGCGCCATTTCTGCTGTGTTGCTGATTTTATATGTCTGGCGAATGGGCCGAGACTAGTCCAAGGGCAATCAGCATTATGATTGTTAGATCTAATCAGCTATATAGATTCAATCGGGGCAGTGATAAGGAATTATGATTGGCATTCAAAGATTTGACAGATTAGGATTAAAAAGATTACCGCAAGAATAGCCAATAACAACTAAGACAGCACTTGCGCCAATCGTCCCACTTCAGTATAGGCTGTCAAGTCGCAATGCACGGGGGTAATACTAACCATATTGTTTCGGATGGCTTCAACATCCGAGTCCATGTCATTGTCAGATTCCGTGACTTCCCCGGCCAGCCAGTAATATATCCCGCCGCGCGGATCCACCCGGCGTTCGTAGGCATCGGTGTACATGCGGGTTCCCAAGTGGCAAACCTGAACCCCTGCCATATATGATTCAGGAACCGCAGGCACATTGATATTCAGCACATGGCGTTTGGGAATACCAGCATCCAGAGCCTTGGGCAAAAACTTGCGAATAAAATGGGCTGCTGGCAGAAAATCGGCCTGCTTATCGTAACCATTCATAAGAGAAACGGCAATGCTGGGCAGACTGTGCAAGGCCCCTTCCAAAGCGGCACTGACCGTCCCCGAGTAAATAACATCCGAGCCCAGATTTGGCCCGTGATTGATGCCTGAAACCAGGATGTCAAAGTCAATGTGCGAATATAAGGCTTTCAAGCCAAGTTTCACACAGTCACTGGGGGTCCCACTGACGGCATAGGCATCTTTCACCTGTTCAAATTCAAAGGTATGGGGTGAAATTTTAATGGGCTTGTGAAGCGTTAAGGCATGGCCGGTTGCACTGCGTTCACGGTCGGGGGCAACCACGTAAACGGCGTATTGCTCTGATAAAACCTCGGTCAGTGTGCGGATGCCTGTGGCGTGAATGCCATCATCATTGGAAATTAGAACTTTTAACATGTTTAACATGGAGGTATCATAATGCAAATGACGGCAATTGAAAAGCAAGCAAGTTCCCGGTAAACTTTTAAAACCGCATAACCTGGTGAAGCTGTGTGGCGTTTGGACGATGAACCTTGTCAGGACGGGAACGTAGCAGCAATAAGTCTACCCCATCGGGTACACAGTAACCCCAGTCCTGCCAGCAATGGCAGGGATGCGGCTTTTTTAGAAAAATAAAAACAGTTGCATTGCGCAAATGGCCCATTCTAACCGTCCCGCCTGGCTTTCTATTCATGAGCAGGCCATTAAAAACAACCAAGAGCACTACACGGACCCGGAAACGGGTTATCTGGTTTTTACAAGCCTGTACCACCAGAACCGGGGCTATTGCTGTGAATCGGTTTGCCGGCACTGCCCTTTTGGCCTGAGCCCGACTTAAATTTTGATCATAAACCTATCATCGACAATCAGCCAACCAATAAAAACCCGACAAAAAAAGACACCAAAAAAATGCTGAAAAAATATGTGATTAGCGGAACCGGTCAGGACAAACCAGGCATTGTTGCTGCGGTTACCACCTGCTTAAACCGCTTTAACGCCAATATTGAAGACAGCACCATGACCCGGATGGTGAACATGTTTGCCGTCATCCTGGTGGTTTCTGTGCCAGAAGAAACCAATCACAAGTTGTTTGTTGAAACACTCTCTAATCCAGAAGAAACAAGTGGCACAGCCCTGCAGGTTCAAAGACTGCCTGAACAAAGTGATTTACCGAAACAGCAAGCGCCGTTGCCTTATATCCTGTCTGTTGCGGGCAACGATCGCACAGGGATTACGCATGCTGTTGCTTCAGTTTTGGCTGAATTTCAGGTGAATATTACCGACCTTAGCGCACAAACCATTGCGGGCGAAGCGGGTCAACCCGTCTACATTATGATGATTGAAGTGGAAATTCCGGCAGAAACCGGCTTAAAGACATCTGACCTGAAAATATCTGACCTAAAAGAATCTAGCTCAGAAACATCTGGCTTAAATGCATTTAACTTAGAAGCATTTAAGCAGGCATTGCAGCAGGTTGCCGAGAAAACCCAGATGGAAGTGCGGATCCGTCCTCTGGAGACGCTGGCGCTATAGCGCGATGTTGCATTATGGCTGAGCGTTCCGTCCTGAAATACCCGCACCCCATTTTGCGTGAACCATGCGCCCCAGTGACCACTTGGGACAGTGCGCTGCAAAAATTGATAGATGACATGACCGAGACATTGTACGCATCACCTGGTGCTGTTGGCCTGGCTGCAAATCAGGTGGGGGAAAGCGTTCGGGTCATTTTACTGGATGTCACCAGCAAAGGTGACCGCAGCGCCTTTAAAATTTTAATTAATCCCACAATAACAGCGCAGTCGCGCAATAAATTTATGCGGGAGGGCTGCCTCAGCTTCCCAGACTATCTGGCCAATATTAAACGGGCCACCAACGTTACTTTTACAGCCTATGACCGTGAGGAGTGTCTTCAGACCTATACCGTAAGAGGGCTGGAGGCCGTTGCCATTCAGCATGAGATTGACCACCTGGATGGCATTGTGATGCTTGACCGTATTCAATCGCTTAAAACCGACTGGATTCGCAGGCAGGCCAAGCTCTCACCGCCCAAAGACCTTACATTGCCAGAGGGGACCCAGTCCTTTCAGCCTGGTGCCCCCAGTGACAACAAACCCGTTTAATTATTAAAAGAAAAGATGTTGAAAAAAAACCTTGAAAAAAAATCCTGAAAATAATCTTGAGAGGCATGATAAACGCCAGGCCATGCTGTTTGAGAACCTGGTTTCAGGGGTGTTTCAGCAGGCCCGTCAAAAGCCCGATCAAATTGCTTTAATTACTGACGGGCAACCGGTTAGCTACGGGCAGTTGATGCAACAGGTTACCCACTTGGCGGGAGCCATCGAACATTTGGGAATCCAGGCCGGGGATACAGTGGCGTTGTTGCTGCAAAACACAGAAGCCTTTGTACAATCGTATCTTGCGCTGCTGGCCTTGGGGGTTACAGTGGTACCGCTCAATACGCGGTTTACGGCATCAGAAATGAACCCCATTTTGTCGCAAAGCCAGGCCAAACTCATTGTTAGTGATCGCTCATTTTTTAAAGTCCTTAAAGAAATCCGCAGTGCTTCCCTGCAAGGCATTGTTCTGGATACAAGCCTGCCTTATCCAGTAGACTTTTGCCGAGCAGACAATCCTGAGTCTGACCCTGCAGAACCTCTCAAAAAAACTTCAGAAGCTCAGAGCCCAGAATCTCAGAGCCCTAAACAACACTTCAATCAAAGCCTATTCAATCAAAGCCTGAATGAAAACTTAACGCCCCGGGAACAAGACCATAACGCCTCGCATTCTTCGCTCACCGAACGCCTGGCAAAACCCTGTGCCGTCTACCACCTGAATGACTTAACCGCCCGAAATCTTAGCCCCAAAAAAAGTTTGCCCTGCAATTCGCCCTACAATTTGCCCTATAGTTTTCCCTACCATGTTGAGACAAAAACCACACTGGCCACACTCATTTTTACATCCGGCACAACGGGGCAACCCAAGGGTGTGATGTTGTCCCATTTCAATATCGCTAGCAATGTTCTGGCCAACATTGATGTGTTGCAGTTAACCCCAAAAGATTGCTTAATCACCCTTTCGCCCTTGTTTCATGTCTACGGGCAGACCAATGTGCTCTTGTCGGGGTTATCAGCTGGGGCCCGAATTGTCATGCTGAGAAAATTTCTGCCCCGCCTGGCATTACAGCAAATTCAGCACCATCAGGTTACGGTACTGATTGCTGTACCCACAATGTATCAAATAATGCTGGCTTTGGTCAAAGACAAAGCCAGCGAATACCGCTCAAATCACCTGCGGGTTTGTCATTCCGGCGCAGCGCCGTTGAGTGTTGAAACCCTGGCTCACATTGAAACCTGTTTTGGGGTTGCAGTGCAAGAAGGCTACGGACTGTCTGAAGCCAGCTCCATTGTTTGCGCAAACCCCTACAACGGACAACGCAAAGCCGGATCTGTGGGCCTACCGATTGCCGGGATGAACGTGGCCGTGATTGAAATCAGTCAGCTGCCAGCAGAGAAAGATTCTGAGCGTTTTGCCATTGAAAAGAATCAATGCAAGCCGTTTGATGTGGGCGAGTTGTGGGTACGCGGCAACAATGTAATGATGGGGTATTATCAAAACCCTGAGCTTACAGCAAAGACGCTGGTTACCAGTGATACGGGAACAACGGGAACCACGAGCACTAAGGGAACAACGAGCACTGTTTGGCTGCGCACAGGGGATCTGGCGTTTCAGGACAGCGACGGGTATATTTATATAGTCAACCGCATGGATGATTTAATCAATGTGGGTGGCATCAAGGTTTACCCCAAAGAGATTGAGACAGCATTGTCTCAGTTACCGTGGATTAATCAGGTCTGTGTTGTGGGAATTCCAGTCTCTCCAGAAACCCAGAGTATTGCAGCCTTTGTGGTCCTTGATACCCAACGTTTTATGCCAAAATACTTTTTACAAGAACACGCGTTGCAATTGGAACAACCTGAATCTACCAGCTTTGTCAGCAATGCAGAGAACTGCCTTTATCCAGACTTGAAAGCAGACTTGAAAATAAAGGCAATCCAACAGATTAAACAACATTGCCAGCAACACCTGGCCGACTACAAGCACCCTCGCCACATTCAAATAGTAGAACAATTACCGCAGAACCCAGCAGGCAAAATCTTACGCAAAACCCTCAAGCAAATGGCGACATTCTCCTGACCGGAATAGGATTAAAAACACACACAATGAGCAATTCTTTTTCAGAACAAGAAAACCGCTGGCGCCTGCTGATTATTTTTCTCACAGTCTTTGTGGACATGATTGGCTTTGGCATTGTGATTCCTGTTTTGCCGCTGTATGCCCAACACTTTAACGCAGAATTCTGGCAAATTGGCCTGCTGTTTGGCAGCTTTTCTCTGATGCAGCTGATTTTTGCGCCTGTTCTGGGCCAATGGTCTGACCGTTTTGGACGGCGCCCTGTGTTGTTTTTCAGCATTTTGGGCACTGCCCTCAGTTTTACCTTGATGGGGCTGGCAAAAACCTTGTGGGTTTTATTTCTGGCCAGAATGCTGGACGGCCTGACGGGGGCCAATGTAACTGCAGCCCAAGCCTACATCGCAGACGTCACTCCGCCAGAAAAACGCTCGGCATCCATGGGTTTGTTGGGTGCGGCCTTTGGGTTGGGATTTGTGGTGGGGCCAGCCATTGGCGGGCTGCTCGGGCAATACGGCATGACCCTGCCTTTCTTTGCTGCAGCGGGCCTGGCTTTTTTCAATACAGTGGCCATCCTGCTTTTTCTTCCCGAAAGCCTGCCACAAGAAAAACGGGGGGCCAGCCAGAAAAAAACACACAGCATCTGGACGACCTTGCAGTCAATAAGAAAAACACCGGTCATTACTGTGTTTGCCTGCACACTGCTTTCCACCATTGCGTTTTCATTGGTGACAGCCATGTTTACGCTATTTAGTCAAAACCGATTGCAGTGGGGTGCCCGTGAAAATGGCTTTCTGTTTGCAGGCATTGGCATTATTGGGGTTATTATTCAGGGGGGCTTGCTCCGCCGGTTAATTCCTAAAATCAGTGAACGGACCTTAATTTTAACCGGATGCCTGCTCATTGGGTGCAGTATGGTTATTTTACCCTTGGATCTTCCGTTTGCCCCTTACCTGCCTGTTTTTGCAGGCAGTGCCCTGCTGGCCACCGGCAATAGCTTTGTAACACCTCTGCTGAGTGGATTAACCTCCAAACTCACAAATGTTGATTCTCAAGGGCGAGTCTTGGGGCTCTTGCAATCGGTTAGCAGTTTTTCAAGATTGATGGGCCCTGCTCTGGGTGGTATGTTGCTAAGTGTTGATGCAAGGGTTGTCAGCATGCCTTTTGGCACCATTGCATTTGGGTTTTCTGCCGTTCTAATGGGTTTTGCTTGGGCGGCTGCCAGAATGCTGCCCAAGTCGGTATAGAAGACAAAATATAATTCGTTTCTATAAAAATATGCATTACGCCCACTTGTACGAAGTAAAAAACATTTGTATAATAATGTAAAGTTTAGTAGTTTTCTGGGATACGAGTTATAAAGTCATTGCTA
>JBCDLA010000031.1:0-28603 GCA_038745945.1 Cyanobacteria bacterium P01_H01_bin.74
AAAAAGGGGTTTCTACCATGACTGCAATCAATTCTTATTCTTACCAGTACACCTATAAAAATGATAAAAAAAATCACGGCCACCCGTCGTCTGATGAAAGCCAGACTTATCACCAACCCGTTCATTACGACGCCCACCATCAGCCTATTAACATTCCAGAAACGGGCAATACAGCAGAGAATCCGTATATTTTACCGGCTGACTCAAGCTCAGTTCCGTTTTCTGCTGAAGACAGCCCTGCATTTTTATCACTGAATGATGTGCTTTACACCAAAAATGCAGACAATCCAGAAAACGCCATTGGGTATACTGGCCTTGACGATGACAGCAAAACCTTGACACTCAATTTTTCGGGTGAGAGCAGCCAAAGCGATACCATCATTGGTTACGACAAAACCAAAAAGCAAATGGGAACCAAGCATGTTAAAGTCGGCATTGAAAAAACACAGGTCGGCACCAAAGAGGTCCAGGTAGGAACCGAGCAAGTGCAGGTTGGGACTGAGCAGGTCCAAGTGGGGACTGAACAGGTTGAAGTCGGTACCGAAACATTCCAGAGCGGTACTGAGCAGGTCCAGATTGGTACTGAGCAGGTTGAAGTCGGTACCGAAACATTCCAGAGTGGTACTGAGCAGGTCCAAGTGGGGACCGAGCAGGTTGAAGTCGGCACTGAAACCTTCCAGAGCGGCATTGAGCAAGTCCAAGTGGGGACCGAGCAGATTGAAGTCGGCACCGAAACATTCCAGAGTGGCACCGAGCAAGTGCAGGTTGGGACTGAGCAGGTTCAAGTTGGTACAGAAAAAGTACAGACTGGCACCAAGAAAGTGCAGGTTGGCACTGAAAAAGTACAGACTGGGACCGAAAAGTACCAAAGTGGTACCAAGAAAGTGCAGGTCGACACCGAAAAAGTACAGACTGGCACCGAAAAGTACCAAAGCGGCACCAAAAAAGTGCAAGTAGGTACTGAAAAAGTACAGACTGGGACCGAAAAGTACCAAAGTGGTACTGAAAAAGTGCAGGTCGGCACTGAACAAGTGAAAGTGGGCTACGGTCAGACCGGGGTTGAAACCAAAACCATCCACGACAAAATCGCGGTGAACCGTGAACTGGACGGCAGAGAAAATGGCGGGGCCATAGGCGACATTCTCGACAAAGATACCAGCACATCCATTCTGCTTGACCCAGGCAAGGCCAATGAATTTTTTACCACCAATGCCGGAAAATACCAGACATCGGGCTTACTGAGTGAAGACAATGCCAGCAACGGGGCCCATGTCAACATTTTGACCAAAACTGACAGCGATGATATGTATGTTGCCGGTGACCCTTTTGTGGGCGGTAAAGGCAACAACTACGCCCCGGATGAAATCACCCCGGGCTCTGGCTTTATAACAATGCATGAAGACGGCCTTGCGGATGGCAGAAAGGTGACCATCAACGCCCGTGTTGATGAAATTAACCCCGAAGGCAACCGGGCATTCACAGAATATGGTTTTATTGTCCAGGATGACAATGGGGACAAGACCACGGCGGTTCTCTCAGGTGGTGAACTGAAAATTGACGGCCAGGCCTTGCTGCCCGGGCAGGAAAAAATCATTGGCAACCCAGCAGATCCTGTGGCCCGGTTCTTTTACGACAGCCGCCCTGGGGGTGAAAATGGCAGCAATGAAGCACGCTTGGTCTTTGAGTCCTTTGAAAAAGTGTCTCCAAAAACCCGCGAGCAATTGCTGGATGCTGGTGCCAACCCCGATGAAGTGGACGCATTGCGTTCCCGGTATGAGGCCAACTTTGGTTTCAGAATCCCGGATGGCGATGGATCATTCCGCTCCTCTGATGGGGTGGATGGCGGATTAAGCACCACCAACAACGGTGTTAAAACATACTATGACGCCCACTTTCTGGAGCCTGACTCATTTGAGTTGAAAACCAAAAAAACCATTGAAAAACCAGTTTACGGACCAATTTATGAAGAAAAGCCAATCTATAAAGAAAAACCGGTCTACAAAGAGCGGCCCATTTACGAAGAAAAGCCAATCTATAAAGAAAAACCGGTCTACAAAGAGCGCCCTGTCTACGAAGAAAAACCCATCTACAAAGACAAGCCAGTCTACAAAGAGCGCCCTGTTTATGAAGAAAAACCCATTTTTAAAGACAAGCCGATATTCAGCGAGCGTCCTGTTTTTGAAGAGCAGCCCATCTTTGAGGACCGTCCGGTATTCAGTGAGCGCCCTGTTTTTGAAGAACAGCCCATCTTTGAAGATCGCCCGGTATTTAGCGAGCGCCCTGTTTTTGAAGAGCAGCCCATCTTTGAAGATCGCCCAGTATTCAGCGAGCGCCCTGTTTTTGAAGAACAGCCCATCTTTGAAGATCGCCCAATATTCAGTGAGCGTCCTGTTTTTGAAGAGCAACCCATCTTTGAAGACCGTCCGATTTTTGAAGAACAGCCTGTTTTCAAAGAAAAGCCTATTTTCGACAAGCGGCCGATTTACAAAGAAATCCCGGTTTTCAAGAAGATCAAAACCCCCATCTATGAAACCAATTACGATGTGGCCATAGATGCAGAAACCCATCAAGATCCTGTTGCCGCCGATGAACAGGCCAGAATCTGGGGCGATCCGCACGTGGTTGGCGCTGATGGCGGTAAATACGATTTTCAGGAAACAGGAACATACAGCATCCTAAAAGACGCTGACATTGAAGTGAATACGGAAATGACGTCCATTGGTACTAACAAAAAAGGCAAAGCCGTAACAGTCAATACCAAAGCAGGCATTACTGTTGAAAACAACGGCATTACGGTAAACGCTGATGGTGAAACGGTTGTCCAGAACTTTACAACCAATCAGTCCCAGACGCTTGCCAACGATGACAGCCTGGATCTGGGCAATGGCAACAGCATCAGCAAGACGGATAAAATTGTGACCATTGATTCCAGCGAGTACACCGTTCAAGTGGCTTCTGAAGAAGTAAGAAGCCAGAACAACAAAAACCGGCTCGATGTTGATATCTGGTCCAAAGAAGCGGGCGTCTTGGCAGATGGCGTTGCACCAACCGGCATTTTGGGTGAAACCTTTGATGCTGACAGCAAAAAACAAAAGAAAACACAACTGGATCCAGCTGACTATAAGGTTGACGCGCTGATTAATCAGCCAGATACAAGCTCGGATGATGATGTTACAGTCCAAGCAGATACGTCAGATATGGCAGATACAATAGATGAGGTGGCTAAAACCGAATCGATATCTGATGAAACAGATGACACAGCTACTTCTGATTCCACGGCTTCTGAGCCCACTTTGTTAGGTTATGCTGCAGGCAATGCCGGGAGCTCAACCAGCAATACCAGCGATGATGCTTCAGAACCGTCTGCTGATGATTCAACAGTGACAACCACCACCAAAAAGCAAAATAAAACCCAGAAGAAAGCCAACAAGACGATGAAGGCCAACAACACTGCCCCAACCAATGTTGAAGAAACAGATTCGGCTGATACATCGGTTGAACCAATGATACAGACTGCTGCCTCTAACACAAACAGCAATCCGTTCAGTACAGCACCCGTGAATCAATCGTTTTCAATGGATCTGGCATTGCAGCAGGTCTTGATGAACCTGATGCAGTTCTTTCAAGCGTTCTTTGGCTTCCGTATTTAATCGATAGTTAAAAAATAACTGAAAATCAATCCCAATTAATCGTGCCGTCAGGTTGAGGCTTCCCTTTCCTCACCTGACTTTTTATTTTCAATATTGCCAACAAAAAAATGTTGCAAAGAGTAGCTTAAGACTGTCGTAAACCATAGCCTTAAGTTCTGAGTGGCAAAGGGATGCTGTAATTTATTTGAAGCTGGAAACACCACAACTAACCAGTTCTAAGTCAATGACTCAATTGATGTAGCACTCAAAAGCCAGTTAGAACCATAGTTTTTGATACTTTTTTGACAATTTGACAAAATATACGTTTCACTCAACTCTTTAACTTCTAGTTTTATCGGCCTGCCTTGTGTTAGAAATTCTTGAACTGTTTGACAACCCCATTATAGAATGGGCAACATTTTTTCGATGTCTAAATAACCACAATCATTGTTTTAAAACGCTACTTTTTTCGTAAAAAACAGCCTTGACATTATTTTTACTTTAAGAGCGAACGTACTTTATCATTTTTTACACCTATAGGATAACTTTCTTAGCAAAAAAAGCTCGGTTAAAATTTTTCAGAAATCAATAAGTTAAGTTGCTAACCTTATGATTTTTGAGTTTCAGAAACTGCACAAT
The DNA here is from genome assembly GCA_038745945.1 of Cyanobacteria bacterium P01_H01_bin.74. Lineage (GTDB taxonomy): Bacteria > Cyanobacteriota > Vampirovibrionia > Vampirovibrionales > Vampirovibrionaceae > JBCDLA01. The sequence continues at coordinate 4,269 of JBCDLA010000031.1, forward strand.
ATTGTTTGGCAACGGTTCGAATATCTAAAGCACACAAAGCGCGTTCGCGGGCGAGCACCTGGTAATCTGATAAATTCTCAAGTATCTTTATTGCTGCATTTACATAAGCTGCCGGTTCAATTTTAGGCAAGGCATTAATATTATCTAAGTCCATGTAATCCACTGAAATTGACTCTGGAATAGTAATGCCCGCGTCACCCATCAATTCCGGAATACCGCCAAAGTCAACACCCAAGATTGGCAACCCACATGCAAGGGCTTCTACCACAACATTGGGACAAAAATCCCAGAAAGAGACCCCCAAGAAAAAATGACACCGGGTGTAGAGGGCGTACAATGTCTCAAATGGTTGCTTGCCATGAAAGACAACACTGTTTGGTGACATTGTTAAAGTTTGCATTAGTTCTTTGGCATGAGCAAAGCACTGGCCATCATCATGACCCACCACGTGCAGCGTCACGGATTGCGACCGCTCCAAATGCTTTTGAAGTGCATGCGTTACTTGAATGGCCTCATGCAAGCGTTTTAAAGGTCTAAAGGCATGAGAAATTAAAATGTGAATATGTTTTGGATTGTTAGGATATGCCCTTGCCGGTTTAAAAATACGGGGATCCACCCCGTTAAAAATAAGATGCCCTGGCTTGGTGGGTTGAATAAAGTGATGAAGCACCTTGCGCGAAAATTCAGATTGAAACACAAGTGCGTCCGCTTTGTTTAAGTTTTCTTGAATGGGTTTATTTTTCTTTTTATTCTTTTGAATGGTTTTCCATCGGTCCAGCCAAGGCAACTGGATTTTAATGGGCCGGTAAATAAATTGGTGCTGTTGGGTATAGACACCATCAATGCGTATAATTTTCTGAATTTTACGGTTGTTTTTAATGGCCTCTGGCAAAGGGCGGTAACAAAGCTGAATCCATGCGTCAGGATTGTCCACATCAAATTGGCCTGTCTCTTCAAGTGCGTGTTTCAAACGGGTCATAAAGATGCCTGGACCACCCGTCGGGTTTGCATCAAAACCCAGCTTAATAGACTGTCTCTTTTTTTTTGTCATGGTGTCATTGTATACAAGGCACAGTGTTTTTAAATCTTTTGTGATTTTTTGTGTGAAGAAGGTAGGAATTTCACTAAAGAAGAACTCTTCTCTTTACGGCTTCAAAAATGTTTTTAAAAAGAAGAAGAACTTTTTAAAGGCAATTATTGAAGAAAGTCGCTTAAAGAGACTCCTTAGAGATGCTAAATACACCGGTGCTAAGCACAAGTTACATTCTGTTTGCTTAAAATGCGGTAAAATATAAACTGTTTGAGAAATAGTGTTGATTTTGTCTTTTTGATATAGAAAAGGTCTTAAATGACGGTGCAAGAACCCCCAGAAGTTCAAGGCCAACAGAGCCCAACACAAGACTCTAAAAAAAATGACGCGCTATTGCTTAATTACGGTCTGATTGGCAACGGACAAATCTCAGCGCTGGTGTCATCATCGGGCAGTATTGATTTTTTATGCATGCCCAAGTTTGACAGTCCCTTTGTGTTTAACCACATTCTTGATCAAACCATTGGCGGGTTTTTCAGCATTCAGCCTGCAAACGTGGATAACTACACGGTGACGCAAACTTATGCACGAAACAGCAATGTGCTGATCACCCACTACACCAGCAACGATATCGAGCACGTCTTTGCTATTACCGACTTTATGCCCCGCTGGCATGTCTCTGACTACAACATATCGTATACCCCGCTTGAGCTTTGCCGGATTATTGAAATTAAAAAAGGCAATCCCAGTATTGTGGTGGCATTCAATCCGGTTTATGGCTATACCCCCAACGAAACCCATCCAATGGCTGTCGATGCCCACACTGTTCAAGCCAGCCACCAGACGGGCAAGCTCTTTCTGGTTTCTAATTTATCCGCCCAAGCGGTTATTGATCAAACCCCCATCACACTGACAGAAGATTCATTTTTTATTCTTTCCCATCAAGAACCGGTGAAGCACGCTGTTTTATCAACAGTTAAAGAGCGTTTACTCTTGACCAATCAGTATTGGCACCGTTGGGTCAAAACCTGCTACCTGCCCAAAGAATACCAGGTGCAAATTATTCGTTCAGCTTTAATCTTAAAACTGATGATTTACGAATCAACCGGCGCCATTGTGGCTGCCACAACAACCAGTCTCCCTGAAATTGTGGGGGGGATCCGCAACTGGGATTACCGGTTCTGTTGGATTCGTGATTCGTATTTTACAACCGATGCCTTGTTGAAGCTGTCTAAATTTAAGGAGGCAGAGCATTATGTGGATTACCTGTCAAAAATTATATTGCAGCATCCCGATTACTTAAAACCCTTGTACACCATTGAAGGCGACACAGTGCCACCGGTTTCTCACCTGGACCATTTAACCGGCTTTGGCCACAGCCGCCCAGTCAGAATTGGTAATGATGCCACGCTGCACCACCAAACCGATGCCTATGGGGAAGTGGTCCTGAGTATTTCCCCGCTTTTAATGGATGAACGCAGCATTCGCAAAGATTGCGATGAGTTGTGGGACTGTGTTGTATATGCGGTTGAAAAGGCCATTGAAAAATTTCCGGAAAAAGACAATGGCATTTGGGAATTTGGGGATCGGTGCGAGCACTTTACCTTTTCTAAGCTGCTGTGCTGGGTTGCCGTAGATCGCGGGTGTAAAATTGCAGGCAAGCTTAAAAAAGACGCGTACTTTAAACAATGGAACCGCCAACGCAAAGTGATGCGGGAAGAAATTTTAAAGCACGCTTGGAATGAGTCGGTGCAGGCATTCACACAATCGTATGGGCGAACCGATTTGGATGCCAGTACACTGTTAATGCCGTCACTGGGGATTATTGACCCCAAAGATCCCCGCATGGTATCAACCATTCAGCGTTCAGAAGAGCAACTCTTGTTTAACGGGCTGATGTTCCGGTATACTAATGTAGATGAACTGGGAAAACCAGAAAACGCATTTACAATTTGTACGTTTTGGTTTATTGATGCCCTGGCACTCAGTGGCCAGAAGCGGAAAGCCCGCAAATATTTTGATCAGGTGTTGTCGTATGGCAATCATTTGGGACTATTTTCAGAAGATATTAATCAAAAATCGGGTGATTTAACCGGCAACTTTCCACAAGCTTATACCCATGTTGCCATTATTAACTCGGCAATGCTTTTGGCCAACCATTAATGGTGCTAGTCTGAATACAAAGAGGACCTGTCCCCTTGTCAAAACACCCATTTGAAAACCCGCTTGAAAACTTACTTGATGATCCACCTGAAAAGCTGTCTGAAAAAAATATAAAAGCTCAAAAAATCACACCTCTCATGAAGTCTTCAATAAAACCAGGCTTTGCAAACGTTAAAACCGAGCTCGCCCTTGTGACTAAACCCAACCACGTTCTCCCACAAAACAGGCTTGTAATTGTCTCAAACCGAGAACCCTACACCATTAACCGGGAAGGCAAAGAGTTAAAGCTGGAAAAAACCCCTGGTGGCCTTGTTTCTGCCCTTGACCCTGTTTTGCGTCAACGCAAAGGGCTTTGGGTGTGTTGGGAAGGGGCGCCGCAAAAAAGCACCGAGTTTGATGATGTTTCCGATGATGATGCGTTGCTTGAAGAAGACTTTTTACTGCCCTATCAAATTCAATCGGTGACCTTGTCTGAGGAAGAGATTAACCACTATTACTTTGGGTATGCCAATGCCCGCATTTGGCCGCTGTTTCACTATTTTGTATCGCGGTGTAATTTTTTTGATGAAAAAGACTGGCCCAGCTATTACAGCGCCAATCAAAAATTTGCTGCCGTGGTCATTGATAACACCACCGATGACGATTTAATCTGGGTACAGGATTACCACCTGATGCTGGTGCCCGAAATGGTCCGGTTGCAGGCACCCAACCGAAAAATCGGCTTTTTTCTGCACATTCCCTTTCCGTCTGTTGAGATTTTTAAAGCCCTGTCAAGCCGCGATACCTTGTTAAGGGGCATGCTGGGCAGCGATTTAATTGGCTTTCATGTGCCAGACTATGTCGAGCATTTTCTCTACGCTGTGCACCGCCTTTTGCCTGCCAACGAAGTCAGTATTGACTGGCAAAACAACACCATTACCCGCCGAGGCAGAACCATTGCCGTTAAAGCATTTCCCATCAGCATTGATTACAACCATATCGAAACACTGGCCAAAACGCCGGAAATGCTAAAAGCGGCCAACACGCTAAGGCAAAAATACCAAAGCTACCAGATCAACTGGGTCGGCCTCAGTGTGGACCGGCTGGATTATTCCAAAGGGATATTGGAAAAGCTGGAGGCTGTCCGGTTGTTTTTCGTGAAATATCCGGAATATAAAAAGAAATTCACGTTTATTCAAATTGCGGCCCCCACGCGAACCGAAGTACCTGCCTACAAGCAGATGCGAGAAGATATTGATAAAGCAGTAGGCCGCATTAACGGGGAGCTCTCGCAAGATGAGTGGTCACCCATTCAGTACTTTTACCGCAGTTTTTCCCTCAATGAAGTGATGCCTTATTTTATGATTGCCGACCTGGCGTTGATTACCCCCCTGCGGGATGGCATGAACCTGGTGGCCAAAGAGTACTGTGCGGCAAAAACCCAGGCTGACGGGGCATTGCTTCTCAGTGAATTTACCGGTGCTGCAACCGAGTTGACGGATGCATTGCTGATTAACCCGTACAACATCGAAAATGTGGCAGACAATATCTATCAGGCCATGCACCTGTCGCCTGAAATGCGGCGCGAAAAAATGACGGCCCTGCGCGGGATTATTCAGCAAAACGATATTCATGCCTGGGTCAATTTGTTTATGGAGGCCTTTGATGATGCCGTTGCTCAGCGATGAAACCGACTTAATCACTTTAACAACGTGGACTGCCAACTGGCAGAAAGACACTAAAACCAGTAACCAGATACTGGCTTTAATGCTGGATTTTGACGGCACGCTTGCCCCCATTGTGGATGACCCGATGGGAGCAGCCTTGGTGCCAGGGCTTTTGCCTGTTTTAAAAAGCCTGGTCAATCACCCTCAAATTAAAATGGCCTTTGTCAGTGGGCGATCGATTGACCAGTTGCGGCACTTTTTATCTGGGATGCAAGATGAGGACACGCTGTTTTGTGGCATGCACGGCGGCGAGATTTTCAATCCAAAAACGCAAACCTACCTGCGTGAATTTCAGTCGGATGTGGTGAAAGATACACTGCCAGTATTTACGGAAGCCCTGGTTGCGGCTTTGGACAAGGCTAATTTTTTGAAAAACGGCATTTTTATGGAGAAAAAAAACCATTCCATTGTGATGCACTACCGCATGCTGGATGCCAATTACCACCAGGCGGCTGTTGATATCTTTCATCAGCAGGTGGATGCACTAAAAACAAAGTCCTCCGAGCCGTTTGTCTTTAAAGTACAGGCGGGTAAAACCATTCTGGAATTACTGCCTGCAGCTTTTGACAAAGGTGACTGTGTCCGGTTTTTAATGGATTACTGGCAATCTGAAAAGGTTTCTAAAAGCCAAGAGGCAAGTGCCCGTCGTCTCTTTCCGTTTTATATGGGTGATGATATTACCGATGAATACGCATTTGGTGCGGTTAATCAGTACAACGGCCTGTCTGTTGTGGTGGGTAAACCCCTGACAGAAAGCGAAGCCACCCATGCCATTGCCGATGAACTGGCGGTCAGCCAGGTTTTAACAACACTGGCTGGCAAGTAAACTTCACAAAGTAACCCGCTACAATTGCCGTGGCTAAATTATGGTTTAATTTTTATACCCAGTCTTTCTAATGCTTTATTAGCTGCTTTTTTTAAAGTTTGCTCCTGACTCGTTTCTGGTGATTTTCCATTCGTTGATTGAGAACTAAAGTCAGCCTGATCACCGCTTTTAGGACCTGTTTTTAGAGTCACTGTATTATCATCAGGTGTATTTAAAACAGTAGCAGCATCTGCCAAAACCTGTTTTATAGTTGGTGCAGATGTACTTTTTTGTTTTTTAACAGAAGGCTGGTTTTCCTTGTTCGTTTGTGGAGCTGGGCGTTTTTTACCACTGTATGTTTTTGATGCATTCTGATTTTGAATGCCACTTTCTATTTGAGCTGCCATTGCTTTTACCTTCTCGCCCGCTCTTGGTTTTGTTTCTTTATTTGCTAGGTTTCCTTTATCTTGATTTCCATTTTGTATTTTAGCTGCCAAAGCTTTGACAGTTCCTGGCGCAACGCCAATATCTCCTGGATTCATAACACTCTCCTTTTTTTGTTATACCTTATTAGCGGCTTATCAATTCAAAGCAATGCAATTACATATCAGCGGTTCTTCACTGTTATTTTGGGTAAATAACTCCAAACAACCCCAGAACGTGCCTGCCCAATAAACCGTAACTACTCAGTTGCATAAACGGAGTAAATATAATGTTACGTGCTAATTGATGACAATTTGTAAACCTGATAAATGGCCATAGCAGGTTCAAAGTTCTTTTATTTGGGTATTTCCTATTTCTGGCAGTCGCGAGGATCTAAATTGCAATGGCTTATATAATTTGTAATACTGCCGAGTGAGTAAAAAGTTGATAGGCATTGCTTTGAGGCTGAATTATTAGTCCCGCAGGAATTGATCTATTTTTACTATGCTTAAGCCCAAAGTTTTTTTCAGGCATAAAATTGCTTTTGTTCATTTAAGGATGCCTTTTTCCCAAAAAAAACACCCCATTGCCATTAAGATTTCCTCAAAGCGCAGAGAAAATAAACGTTGCTTAGGTTGCTTAAGTGTTCAACGGGGACGGCTGAACGCACAGATCGGCAAGCAATTGTGGAAACAGCTCAGCCTGTTTGAAATGAATGAATACAGTACGCACCGATTATTTTCCCGCTTTCCACAAATAGTAGAGAATCCCAACCATATCATTACCAAAACTGAGACGTCGGTCATCGAGAGTCTAAACAGTGGAATCCGGCATTATATCGCAAGGTTCACGCGAAAAACCTTCTGTTATTCAAAAGCTTTGCACATGGTACAGGCCACATTGATGCTCTTCTTTACGCCAGACTGGGAAACCTACCTATGTTATTGACTAATGCCATTTGATCTTTTAGCTAAAGCAGCTCTTAACTCATCTATAAATTTAGGCACTGCCTCTGTTTGTATCTTACCAGCCAACTTTTGTATTTTTTCTTCTTTTAGCATTTTTTCATGTTCTTTGTAGGCATCATTATTGGCTTCTGCTTGAGGAGAAGTAAGCAAATTTATAACTTCCTTAGGAGCTTCGGTAAAAATAGCAAATTCAGTTGCATCTTGCTTGTCAGCAGGCATTCCTGTACCTTCTGGGTAAGCTATAACTGCTGGGGCAGCGCCATCGTTAATTAACGTTCGAATATTATTAATATTTTCTTCAGTCATACCATGGTAAAGCACATCGGCAATCGCATAGTGTAATTCTGTGTAGCCATTCTCATCGAGTTTGTTTTTATCAGGATTGTATCCTGCTGAGTTCGATGTCTGTATTGCTACTTTTTGATCTACAGCTGGCTTATTTTCAGGCGTCTCTTCGGCAGGCGACATATTCTTTTGGAATGTTGTTTCTTCCTTCGGTGGGGCTTGCTGTTCTACTGGTGCAGTAGAAACGTCTCCTGAAGCTACAGCTGGCTTATTTTCAGGTGTGATCTCAGGCGCTTTTTTTCTCTCATTTGAATGCTTTACTGTTGGTGTAAAGCCGTCTCCCTCTTTGAGTCCAGTGTTCATCTTAGGAGCATTACCTGAATTTGCAGGAGGTTTACCTGCAGGAACAGCCTTTGAGCTTTGAAAAGCTGTTGGTAATTGACCTTTATTTTTAGCACTTGCAGCATTTCTAGCAGCTATTTGCTCCTTAACAGTAAGAGGTTTTGTTCCAACATTTTCCATAATATTCTTCCTTTCTTATAAAAGTTAAACTTTGATTCTGATTTTTTATTGGCTGTCAAAAATAGTGATGGCATTTAAAATGGTTTCAAGCCAACTCAACTGAAGCAAGTAATGGCTCAAAATGGCAGCCGTTCTCATCCCTTTTGCACGTATTTTCTCAAAATACTTTCTTTGATTATATGAAAGTGCGATGAGACTAAAATTGTGTCAATTTACAACAATTTGTAAACTTTAAAGGCAAGTGATGGGACCAGCATGTAGACTGACTTGAAATGTTTAGCAGTGAGTTAATTGATTGGGGATTAATTGCATGTAAAGATGCTTGTAAAAAGTGAGGCTCATAAACAATATATAAATATAACCCAAAAAAGTGCTGGTGTAAAAGGGGGTTACAGAAAAGCCTGATTACAGCACGGCTTTTAAAGCGCTTTTTAATTGCGGATACTTAAACTGATACCCGGTTTCAAGCAGGCGAATGGGCTTGACATTGGCACTGGCCAAAAGCAGTTCATCCCCCAGACCGCCCAGTAATAAACTGATTATGATAGCGGGTGCCGGCGGCGTCCAGTAATGCATCGGCAAAAACGGCGGAATTAATGTTTTGCGCATGGTACTAGTAAATTCTGCGTTCGTAACTGGCTCAGGGGCTACCACATTAACCGGACCGCTCAATGTATCATTGCTGACCAAATGGCTGAGTGCGCCCACCACATCATCCAGCATTACCCAGCTCATATACTGCTTTCCGTTGCCCAAATTGCCGGCAAGACCCAGTTTAAAGGGCCAGTACATCAACTGTAAAGCCCCCCCGTGAGGACTTAACACAATGCCTAACCGGGCGTAAGCCACCCGAATTCCAGCTTCTTTTGCAGGGCTGGCTGCATTTTCCCAGTCTTTACAGGTTTCTGCTAAAAACCCAGTGCCTTTGTCACTGACTTCCGTCAGGGGCTTGTCGCCCTTGCTGCCATAATAACCAATGGCCGAAGCACAGATCATTGCCTTGGGGGGTGTTTCAAGTTCGGCAAGGGTTTTGCTTAAAAACGCCGTTCCTTGAATGCGGCTGTTGTAGATGGCTTTCTTTTTTGCATCGCTCCACAAGCCGGATGCAATATTTTCGCCCGCCAGATGAACCACGGCGTCAAGCCCTTCCAGTTTTTCAGCTTCAATGTGGTTTTTGCGGTAATCCCAAAAAGCACAGGCTTCGGCAAAATTTTGCCGTTTCCTTAACAAACGAACAACATCATGGCCTTGTAAATTTAAGGATCTGACCAATGCTGACCCAACCAAACCTGTGGACCCGGTGACTAGAATTTTCATAAACAATTATTTCTCTCTATAGAAATTGTACAGAAACTTGTGGTGGCAATTTATTATTATGATATCGCATTTCATCCAAATATTGGGACTGTTAAATTTAAGGCATGCTGCAACGGCAGCAAATCAATATTGCATTCGGTGTTGCGAATGAGATTGCCCTGCTGGCACAGCGGCACTGAAATACTGACACTGTGTGGAATACAACCCAGATAAGTCACTTGGTATTCTGTGCTGATTGCCAGTGCTGCACTCTCCCAGTCTGCTGTTATAAAACCGGATGTGTCTGGCGCTGTGGTTTCAACAGCCAGCCACCCCACCACAGGCACGTCTTCTTGGCTGCAATAGGCGAGCAATGGAATTAACTGGCCTGCCAGGTCAGGGTGGCGCTGAATGACCAGCAGAATTGGCGCATCAAGCGCATGAGATAAATCGGTTGCATCGCAATAGCCGGTCTTGCGGATGGCCATCAGTGAACTGAGTGCCCCGGGTGTTTCAAGCAAATACGGGCTGGGCAGACGGTTACAGGCATCAATGACAGCTTGCCAGTGATGGGGCTTTACAGCATCAGGGCCTTCACACAACTGGGTTTCAAACTGGGGTAGCTGGGGTAAAACCGTCTGGAAATACTGCATATCCCACGTTGAAGCAGGTAAGCCAGAAGCTGTAGGGCCTGAAGCCTGTGAATTTAATACCTGAGAATTTGAAACTTGAGTATTTGACACTTGAGTATTTGACACTTGAGTATTTGACACTGATGCTTTCCCTGAAAAAGACTGAAAGACCCAAGGTTTAACCGGCATCACCCGAAAACCCAAATTGTAAAACACCCCAGCCAGGCCAGCACAAGCAACGGTTTTTCCACACTGGCCGGTGTGGCCAGTCACTATAATGCCGTTAAAGTTGCTGGGGCTATAAGACATCATTCACACCCACCTTGCCTGAATTGTTTGAATTTTTTTCTTGAGCAGGCTTATTAGCGTTATCAGCTTGCTTTGTGGATTCTAATTTTTTCTGCATAAACTGAATTTCATCCATTCGGTTGCGCACACGGCCCATCAGTTTGGCATGCAACAAAACCGTGAGACATTCTCCAATCTGCTTGCCTTGCGGTACGCCCAATTCCAGCAAGTCTTTGCCATCCAGTTCCAGAGCGATGCCTTCCCATTTGCGCTTAAACAGAATAAAAGCTTCAATAATTTTTTCAGCACAAGCTGGTGCCTGAATGCGGTACTCAATCAGGCAAGCGGCCACGGTGACCAGGCGCAGCCCTTTGAACAACTCGTAAATATCCACCGCTGATGCATGATCGACCAGAACCGGGAAATGGGCCAGCAGGGCTTCATGATGATTGCGGTATTGAACGATCGTATCACGTTGGGCTCGGGTTAACCCCAGCCTGCTCAAGCAGGCCTCAAACAGCGCATCAGAAAAATCCCGAAAGTAAAAACACAAATACAGCAGAAACAAGAAATCCGGATCGCTGTATTTTGTTAATTGCGCTTCAACCGCGCGAATGTGCTGGCGGTGTTGCGTCATCAATGCTGCAGACTGATCAGAAAACCGCTGACCGATAGCGGCTTTCTGGGTTTTAGAAACTTCAGTACAACGATCCATGTTAACCAGGCGATCGCAGCCTGTTTCCAGAAAAAAACCAACCCAATGTGACTTAACAGTTGACTCATCGGCCAGAAAAAACTCTTTCAGTTCATCTTTAATGCGTTCGCCACCGCCCCGGTAATGCAAATCTCCGTAGCGCATAAATTGCCGAATGAGGTGCCGGGTTTCCGTGGAAAGATCAAACTGAAAGCGGGTGGCAAACTTCATGGCCCGTAAAATCCGGCTGGGATCTTCAAAAAATGAAACCGGATGAAGCACCCGCATCACTTTGTCTTTAATATCGGCAATGCCTTGGCTGTAGTCAACCACCGTACCAAGGGCATGAATTGAAAGTGCAATGGCATTTACCGTAAAGTCCCGGCGCGTGATGTCCTGTTTCAGGGGAATACCGCACGAAATAATTGTGGGCATGGCCCCGCACGCACTGTAGATTTCTTCCCGGGTTGAGGCCAAATCAAAAACCAGTGATTCTTTGTAACGCACTTTGGCAGTTCCAAAATCCGGGTAAGTTTCAGCGAGCGTAAAATTTCTGGAATTTTCTGACAACTGCTTGCCAAAGCCAATGGCATCGCCCTCAATGGTAATATCAATATCACCGACCTGATTGGTGTATTTTTCATTAAATCGCAAAACATCACGGGTTAAACCGCCAATGACATAAGCACTTGCGTTAAAACGTAACGCAAAAGACTGCAATTCATAGAGGGCAGCAACAAAGTAGACCGGGAAATAATCGGTGAGTTTACCGCTCAGCTGGCTTTCCTGACTGGTTTTACACCCTGCCAGTCGTTCAAAAAAAACGGCTGTCTCTGGCAGTGCAATGGCCTGGACAGGCAAGTCACCCAGCTGCATTGCCTCCATCTTATTCAGATCGGTGTTATAAACTTTGTAACGTTTTTCATCCTGCTCAAAAACGGCTGCCGTGGTGATTTGGGTTAATGCATTTAATCCACCAGGATCTGTTTTACAGGTTTCTTCTGCCATCTTATTTAAGACAGCGGCAATGGTGTCATCTGCTTCAACAGCAATACTGTGCAGGTCTTTCATAGCGTCATTCAAGAAATTAATCGTTTAAAAAAGCAGTTTAAATAACGTAAAGTGCCCGTTAAACTTTTTGGAAATGGCCTTCATGTTTTCTGCTGTTTCCCGAGTATCCAACAGAATGTTTTTTAAGGTTTGTGCGTCATCGTTGGTTAATTCATCCAGTGTGGCCAGTAATAAATCCAGTTTACTCAGTGAGCCATCCACCTGATTGACGATGGTGTTAATGCGCATTTGTACAGTGGGGTCTTTTGCCGTTTTGTTTAATAATTGTGCAAGTTCTGCTGTAGATTGGCTGGTGTCCTGAATGGCAAGCAGGCTTTCTTTAAGCGCCGGGTCTTCCAGCAGCAACTTAACAGCCAGAGAAGCATCTTTTAGTGCGCTGATGGTTTCGTTCAATTCTTCTTGCAGTTCTGGGCGGCCAATAATGGCGTTTACGTTCTGGCTAACCAGGGAGACATCCTGCATTAAATTCTGACTGGCTATCATCAGCACCTTTAAATCGGTCTGGGTATTTTCAAACAAGATATTGGCCTGCTGCAAAACAGTAGTGGCTTCTGCCGTCAGAACTTCAGTGTTTTTAAGGGTCCCTTGCAAGCTGCCAATAATTTCATCAGATAAGAGCTGGTTAATTTTATCGTTGGTTACTTTAAGTGCTTGTGCAGAATCCATCTGAATTTGCAGAAACTGCTTCAGCCGCATTGGGCTTTCAGCGGTAAAAAACAACGTTGAGATAGGAGCCTTGGCCAACAGCGGAATTTCTGGCAAAACCCGCAAATAATACTGTTCGCTTGCTTTGTCATAGGCCAGATCAAAGACCGGGTTTTCGGGCATGAGTGCCCCAGGCCTTGTAATACGGTAGACCAGGCGGTGCCTGACCAAATCGGTATTTTCATCGACCTGCGTGTTTTTTTCCACTTCACCCACTTTTAAATAACCAGTTTCATAGAGAAATTTGACCGGCATACCTTTGCTTATATTCTTGGCCTGGGCCTTAAACGTTGTCATATTAACTTCTCTGGGCTGTGGCGGGGTAATTTCAAGAAACTGCTCGCCAATTAAGCCAGATTGCTCAATGGACAGCAAGGCCCCTTTTACCACATGTTTTGTCATTTCTTCGTTAACAGTAAACCCAACTTTTACCCCATAATGGCCGCGTTTGTTATAAAACGGCTCAACCTGGTCAACAAATCCAGCACGCACACCCATCAACTGAACCGCAGCACCAGCGCGCATGCCGTTTACATCTTCAAATAAAACTTCATAGTGCGTTCCCCCGCTCAGTCCGCGTCCTCGCAGCCAGAAAAAGCCAATAATTAAAAAAGACAAACTCAACAGAACCAGGAAGCCAACTTTTATATTGGCAGCCCGCTGTTTTTCAAGTGAGGACATTCAATGGATTCTCCTGCCAAATCGGCCAATTCTATTTTTTTATTCTAACGCACAAATGCGGGCAATGCGATTTTGCTGCATAAGCAGGTTTTGCTGCACTGGCCATTTAAGGTAACACAAGGCCATTTTAGTAGGCCATACTCCCATCAATATTTTGAATGATTACCGCTCAACGTGTTTTTTGTGTGAAGGGAAGATTTTTTCTTTCTTTCGACTTTTTTGCGGGAAGGCAATATTTTTTCTTAAAACATATTTTCTCCTTTTATTTTGTCAGGGGAAAGTGATGCCCTTTCCCCTAACGACCCCTTGGCACCAGAAGAAACGTCCCGTTTCCTCTGGACTCCTTTCAAAGAGAAGGCAAACTTACCAGTTGCTTACCGCTATTTCCCAAACTTACTACGGGGGCTTTACACTGGCGGAAAAATCTGCTGTTTGAGGTAGGCAAGTTAAAACAAATGCACAGCCGAAGCCTTGGAGGCTGTGCCACTTTGAAAATTGTTTAAAGCCGTAGCGAGTTCAGATTTTTCTTCAGTGTAAATAAATGGCTGGGGTTGTTAGGGGCCAGCCAGGGCCCCTGACGAAGCAAAAAAAGAAAATATGTTTTAAAAGAAAACTTGATTTCCCGCAAAAAGTCGAGAGAAAAAAATCATTCAAAGGCTTTCATAATGGGCAAAGCACCTCTATAATGTAGAGATGAGTGATTCATCCAATCAGCCGCAGGCCGCATTGCAGCAAAACAGCTGTGCAAATCCTGATTTAAACAATATTTTGCGTGAAGATCAGCTGTTTAGCGAGTTGAAAAAAATTCTGGTGACTCAACAACGCTCAGATGCTGATTTAACCGCTGTAGAGAAGGCTTTTGATTATGCCCGACGAATGCACGAGGGACAGTACCGGAAAAACGAAGAAAACTATATTGTTCATCCCGTTAGTGTGGCTATTTTGCTGGCCGATATTCCTGTAGACACAGCAACCATTATAGCCGCCCTGCTTCACGATGTGGTGGAAGATACGCTTGCAACCCCATCAGACATACAGGCCAAATTTGGCGATGAAGTGCTTAAACTCGTCCAAGGGGTCACCAAGCTTGGGAAATTTGAATTTCAATCCAAGGAAGACGCCCACGCGGAAAACTTTCGCCGGATGTTTTTGGCCATGGCGGATGATGTGCGGGTTATTATGCTGAAACTTGCTGACCGTCTGCACAATATGCAGACATTAACGTATATGAAGCCTGAAAAACAGGTAAAAACCGCAAGTGAAACCATTGAGATTTTTGCCCCCCTGGCCAACCGGATGGGCATGGGAAAAATTAAAGCAGAACTTGAAGATCTCTCCCTGAAATACCTTGACCCGACCATGTATCAACTGATTGAGCAGGAAATTTCTTCAACGCAACACGAGCGCGAAGACACTATTGCTAAAATGATTGCAAAGATTGAAGGGCACCTGACTGCAATTGATATTGAAACCAAAATTTACGGCCGGGTTAAAAATTACAACAGCATTTACAATAAAATGGTTGCCCAGCAAAAAAAAGTGCACGAGATTTACGACATCAGTGCTGTGCGGGTTCTGGTTTCTAAAGAAGGGGAGTGCTACGAGGTGCTTGGCGTTATTCACCAGGCCTATACCCCAGTGCCAGGACGTTTTAAAGACTATATTGCCATGCCAAAGAGTAATCTTTACCAATCGCTTCACACCACTGTTATTGGGCCTTATGGCAGGCCGCTGGAAGTTCAGATTAGAACCTGGGAAATGCACCGTATTGCTGAGTATGGTATTGCGGCCCACTGGCAATACAAAGAATCGGGTGGATCCAATTTTAAAGCGGGAGCCGATGAGCAAAAAATAACCTGGCTGCGACAGATGATTGAAATGAAAGACGAAACTGGCAATGCCAAAGAGTATGTCGATTCAATCAAGCTGGATTTGTTTCGTGATGAAGTGTTTGTGTTTACCCCCAAGGGCCGTGTTGTTGTGTTACCCAAAGAGTCGACACCCATTGATTTTGCATACCGTATTCATACAGAAATTGGCAATGCCTGTACCGGGGCAAAAGTAAACGGGCGGATTCTTCCGCTAAGTCAACCGCTGCAAAACGGTGACATTGTTGAAATTATAACCAGCAAAAAAAGTGCACCTCGCCTGGACTGGATTAATTTTGTACGCACCCAAACCGCCAAGTCCCGAATTCGGCAATGGTACAAAAAACAACACCGTGAAACCCACATTGAGCAAGGCCGTAAATTGCTTGATGCAGAATTGAACAAAGCGGCCATTGACGATGTTATAAAAAACGGCAAACTGCTGCAAATTGCAGGTGATCTGAACTGCAATGGTCTCGATGATCTGCTTGCTGGTCTGGGTTATGGTGAAATTAATCTGACCCGGGTGGTGAACCTCATCAAAAAAAGTGATCCAACTGGTCTGGATGATCTGGGCGGTTTGTCGTTGCATGCTATGCAGCACAAAGAAATTGGATCGGTGCCTTCAACCGCAGCGGCACAAAAAAATATTCAAGGCCTGGAAGGGATGCTGTATCAGTTGGCAAAATGCTGCAGCCCACTGCCTGGAGAGCACATTGTTGGAGTAGTGACCCGTTCCAGGGGGGTTATGATTCACCGGGATGACTGTACCAACCTGCAACATGCCAACCCGGAACGAAGAATGCTGATTAACTGGGAAGGAAGCAGCAAAGAGTCGACCCGCCATTTTGTAAAACTAACAGTCTATGTCATTGACCGGGTTGGGGTTTTAAAAGATATTTTGACCCAGATTGCCAATTGCAATGTCAACCTGGCCAATACCAAAGTTAAGTTGGCTGCAGACGGCACTGCCCTGATTGATTTGACTGTTGAGGTGGAAAGCCTAGACCACTTGGAAAAAGTTCGAGGGGCAATTATGCAGGTGAATGATGTGATTAGCATCCGTCGGCACCGCAACCATAGCAGTAATAATAAAAAATGAAATGTTGTAAAACTTTGAACGCTTTTGTATTGCCTTCTGCCAATTGAAACAAGCAATTTCTAAACTCACTCAGGTTTTGATAGTCTAAATTGCTAAAAATTTTTTGAGACGGCATATTTGAATGGTCTGAAAAAAATAAAAATAGACAAGTTTTATATGTTTAGACCTGTTTTAAACCGGCTTGCTTTTTCTTAACGCGACATGCATCTGAAACAATGGCGAAACTGCTTGCATAAAAGTCAAGTTTTGCATCTAAAATTAAAACTTCCTGTAAAATAAGAGATTAGGATAGAACTCAGCAACATCGCTGCGAGTACAAAATGGCATTGAGGTATTTTTTGAGATATTCTACGTTTAATTTTCGCCGGGTATTTGGGACTAAAGGTCTATTGGCTTTGCTTGGGGCAGGGGGATGTGCGGCTTTTTTCTCAATAACGGCCTTTGCGCAGCTTAGTATGACTGTTGTCCTGCCTAATGGCACATCGCTACCAATTACCAGTAAAAACAGGACCCGGCCCAACAATGCCATTATTTTATACAGTTCGCAATACGGAAAAACCACTGGCACTAACCCCTACGGGGTTGAGGTGACTGCAGTACCTGTAACCAACAAAGACAACGGCAATTCACTTTATGAAGTACAGACCCAGAGTAATGTCTGGCAGTGCCAGGCTGATACGTCCTTGCAATGCGGCAATGCCCGTATTCCACAGAATGGCATTGTCTTGTCAGCCACGGGAGATAAGCGCCAGTTTGTTTTAAATGCGTTAAAACCAGGAACGCGCTTTGTCCTTCAGAACACATGGTTTCAGCAAGCCCGCAAGAAAGCCACTGTTATTGATCCAACGGTTTCCTCTAATCCTATTGGGTCGGGTTATCCGGGATTTCGGGCATCCAATCAGCTCATAGCATACACCCCGCAATATGGGCGGCGATCGACGCAGACCAATGAATTTGGCTTTGAAGTTACAGTGCGAAACGGGGTCGTTACCGCCCACGAGGGCTCAGATTCAATGATCCCAAAGGATGGCTTTGTGCTAAGCGGCCACGGGAAAGCCAGAGAATGGCTGATTCGCAATGCCCCGCTGGGGGCAAAAGTTTCTCTAGACAAACCCAGTAAGCTGTTAACCCTGGGCATTGACTTTGGCACGTATGTGTTCCAGTTTGATCAACAGTGGCAACGGAGTTATTGCCATACTGCTTCCACCGAACAGCACGCTGGGTCAAAAAAACAACTGAAGCCCAGTTTCAAAGAAAACTGCAGTGCGCTAAAGGCCAAACGTGATCGTGCTGCAGAACGCTTTCATCTGGGCGATCCACAATCTGCTGTTGAGACCATGCAGGATGCCTTGTCCATGATGGCTGAAACATTGTGGCTAAGCCATGAGCCGTTTGAAACAACAACGCTGCGTGGCGTCTGGCACCGCCCGGTTGAAAAAACACCAAAAGCCATTGCTGAAACACTGGACCGGCTAAAAGAATCAGGCATTAATGCGGTGTTTCTGGAAACTTTTTTTCACGGGTATACTATTTTTCCGTCCAAAACATTTGAGGCCTACGGTTTACCGAAGCAATACCCCAAGTTTGGGGAGCTGGATATTCTCGGAACCTGGATAACGCTTGCCCATCAACGCAACATGAAAATTCATACCTGGTTTCAGACATTTTACGTGGGTTCTAAAGTTCTTGGATCACCCGGCCCCATTTTGACGGCCTACCCGGCATGGGCCAATGTTCAGTTCTCAGCACTTGTTCCCAAACAAATTGTTGTCAATGCTTATTCAAATGGTTTTATGGCTGGCACTGTACAAGAAAAACCCGGGCGAGAAAAATTTAAGCAAGAAAAACAAAATGAAGCCCAAGCATCTGATGAAACTAAAGCCCCGCTTACACCGCCATACAGCAATGTGCTGAATACGAAGCCCACTGGAGAAAATAAGCCCAATACAAATAAGCCCAATAATGAGAACAAGAAAAATCAGGCTGAAGTGCAGGCCAAACAGGTCTTTTTGAGTCAGTTAAACCAAAGCCTGCCTAGTGCTGCGACTCCTCCCGAAGGAAAAGAGAAAGGCACAACCGTTATTAGGCTTGAAAGTCCGCGTCTTCCTGTTGCTTCATCGCTGGAAAACGGGGCGTATTTTCTCGATCCGGCAAACCCATCCGCCAAGGTTTTTATTCAGGCCCTGATTAAAGAGCTGGTGACTGAGTATGATATTGACGGGTTTCAATACGATTATATCCGCTATCCTGCCAGTTTTGCCTCCGATCGCTACAATTTTAAAAGAACAACCTGGGGGTATAGTCCCGTTTCCCGCCGGGCCTTTGAAGAACAATTTGGCATTGATCCGGCAACCATTAATCCCAGTTCTCCAAATCGTGCTGTGCTTTGGGCCCGCTGGAATCAATACAAAACAGGGCTCATCAATAATTTTGTCTCTGAAACCACAGCCATGATCCGAACCATTAAGCCGGATGTCTTGATTTCAGCCGCCGTTTTTCCCAAGGTAAAAAGTGCGCGCCAGCTGAAGCATCAAGATTGGCCGACATGGGGAAAAAACAACTGGGTCGATTGCTTTACGCCCATGACTTTGACCAGCGCCTTAAAAGTGATTCACCAAGACACAGACAATATGATTGGCTTGTTAAATCACGAAATCCCTGTTTACTCTGGGTTGTTTGGCCCGTTTAACAACAATTCCCCCGAACACATTCTGGCGCAAATCCAGGCCGCCAAGCAATCGGGTGCCAGCGGTTATGTACTGTTTGACTCAGCCCACCT
Organism: Cyanobacteria bacterium P01_H01_bin.74; assembly: GCA_038745945.1. Taxonomy (GTDB): domain Bacteria; phylum Cyanobacteriota; class Vampirovibrionia; order Vampirovibrionales; family Vampirovibrionaceae; genus JBCDLA01. The sequence goes on from JBCDLA010000031.1 coordinate 23,287, forward strand.
GATGCCACCGGCCCTGCAAGCCCTTAAAGTTTCTCAGCGCAATACGGGCCTGTATTTGCCAGCGGCTTCATCAAAAATTACCGGTTCTCAAGCAGATTCAGAGAAAATGTCACCGGAAAAAGAACGTCAGTCCAGGCGCGCTTCCAAGCAGTCTTCTAAAAAAACAAAACGCGGGTGGTGGATATTCCGGTTTTAATCAAAAAGGTTGACTGCCTCTTTTCAAGTTCAATCAACCTTTCGATTGTTTTAATTTGATTATTTGAAACGTTCAATTTCTGATTCAAGGCGATTGTATGACCCCAAACGCCGTTGGCCTTGGTCTTGCGATCAAGCCCTTTTTAGAAATTGGTTGTGGTTTGTCCTGGGCCGCTGGCTGTTCCTGTAACAACACCCCCGTTGTTAAAAGTATACGTGACATTGTTCCAGGCATTAAATGTGCCGTTGCACGTAATGGTTGTTGCGGCAACAGCGCAAGGCACTGTTTGTGCATTGGGACCAAAACCGCCCAGAGCCAGTGTGAAATCCTGGCCGTTGGCAATGGTTAAGGCCGGGGTGACATACTGGGTAAAGGCTGTTGGAACAGCGGCTTGTTCTGCGGTGAAGATGGCTGCGGCACTGGCCAGCTGTGATTTCATATTTCTGATATTGGATAATTCAGCTTGTGCCGTTGTGTTTCCAAATCTTGGCAAAGCTACGGCCGCCAGAATGGCAATAATGGCAATAACAACGGCCAATTCAATGAGTGTAAACCCTTTTGATGCAACTGGTTTCATTAAGATGCTCCTTGATATTTTATTTGATTAAGACGCTAGCGAATAAAAAATTAAACCCTGTTAAAAATAAGAGTCGGATCTTTTTCGGTAAAATGAATCGGTAAAATTACTGATTTTTTGATGCCTCTGTGAAAGTGTGTCATACTAAGGGTCTCGACTAGTTAGTGGCTCAAATTAAAATATGAAGCAATTGAAACAAAGCGTTTAAACCGATTTTAATCGGGAAATGCTTTCAGAAAATGCTTTAAAAGCAATTCAAATAAATTTATAAACTATAAAATTAAAAATAAAGCAGTTCAACCGAAAGAGGTAATATACACAGTGTCACTCTCTATGCCTTCTGCCCCAACGGCACTGAACCAAAAAACTGTTTCTCTGCCTATGCTGGAAGCGAGCTACCAGCAGCCTTTTTTATCGCTTGTGCATCAGGCGCAAAGTGTTCATCAGCGGTTTCACCCGCACAATCAAATTCAGTTGTGTACACTGGCCAATATTAAATCAGGCAATTGCGCTGAAGACTGTGCTTACTGTCCCCAAAGCGCGCGCTACAAGACCGGCATTGAAACCTGGGCACTCCCGACACTTGAAGAAATAGACAGCCAGATTAAAGCCGCCAAAGCAAACGGTTCAACCCGCTTTTGCATGGGAGCGGCCTGGCGCAGCCCACCCAATGAAAAATCGTTTAACCAGGTGCTTGCTATGGTAGAACGGGTTAATGCCCACGGCATGGAAGCATGTGCAACCCTGGGGATGATTACGGAAGACCAGGCCAGGGCTTTAAAAGATGCTGGTCTGAAAGCTTACAACCATAACATTGACACTTCCCCCAATTATTACGATCAGGTTATTACGACCCGCAAAATTGATGACCGGCTGGAAACACTCAGTAATGTTGCCAAAGCAAAGCTGGATATCTGTTGTGGCGGCATATTGGGCATGGGGGAAACCGTGACCCACCGGCTTGAGATGATTCAAACACTCTGCCAGTTGGAAACGCCGCCCGAATCAGTTCCGATTAACTGCCTGGTCCCTGTAGAAGGAACCCCCCTTGCCGATCAAAAACCAGTGGACAGTTTTGAGCTGGTAAGAACCATTGCAACCACCCGAATTTTCTTGCCTGGTTCAAGAATTCGTTTGTCTGCGGGACGGCTGTCAATGAACGATGAAACCCAGGCCCTGTGTTTTATGGCAGGGGCCAATTCTATTTTCACAGGCGATAAGCTTTTAACCACAGACAATCCCGGTGAAAACAAAGACGCTGTGCTTCTAAAAAAGCTGGGCTTAACACCAACCACCTGATAAAACCCTATTCACACCCATTTATAATATATAAAAGAGAAGTGGCTTTTTTTAAGCATGTTATTTTTTTAAATTCTTAATTTGTTAGTCTCTTGTTTTATTGAGTTTTTATTTGTCTTGTCAGGTTTCTTGTAGGGGCTTTTCTGCTTCAACTGGCTGAATAAGGTCAGCGGCATTGCTGGTTCCCAGCCGTGAAGCCCCGGCGTTTAAAAACAACAGGGCTTGATCCCGGGTTTTGATGCCACCACTGGCTTTGATTTTGGTTGTGGTATTCAACTTGGCCAGAGTCTTTGCAATCAGCCGGATGTTCTCTGAGGTTGCTCCCTGACCCTGCTCAATCATACCAGTTGATGTCTTTACCATTCCGGCTCCAACATCCGAACACCATTGGGTTACCTTAATAATTTCTGGAACAGACAGCAGATCCGTTTCAATAATCACTTTAATAAAGATTTTTTCTGAGAGTGCTTGAATGGCCTGAAACTCGCTTGAGTTTGCAGCCTCATTTTTTTTATTGGACAGGGCTTCTTTTAAATCAGACTGATGCAGCACCCAGTCCAGCTCATGGACCCCCATACCCATGGCAGCTTCAACCTCTGCCATTTTTTTAGAAAGCGGAATACAGCCAATTTGCGAAGCCGCTGATTGAAGAGACATTTTTTTTTCAGGAAAGCCAATGACGGTTGCCAGTTTAACCAGGCTGTTCTGTATTATTTTTTTTGCCAGGCTACAATGCACCGGACGTACACAAACGGCAAAAAACTGGTGATGAATGGCCGACTTGCAAAGGGTTTCAATTTGGTGGTGTTGTGTTTTTTCAGAACTTGCTGGGTCCACAGTCAGTAATGTCGAGTCAATGGATGCTGCCAGCTTGTGGTTGTTATGCTCGGTAATGGTTTCAAATAAAATGGGCATAGACAGGAGAAACCGGGTCAGTCAAGGTAGAGGGCGGTGACCAGTTTGTAATTTTCGTTGGCATAATCAATGGCCGTATGCAGTGTACTGCTGTCGCGGGATAATAAAATAATCAGTTGCTGGCATTCGTCCACAATTTCCCGGTTGCACAGACGGCTGGCATCGGCCAGTTTCATCATGCCCCATTCCGGGTGCTCAATGATGTGAGGAATTCCAATCAACTGGTCTTGTACATCAGAGGGTTGCTGGCCAATGGTTTGCGGCAAAATAACTTTCAATAAATCAGGATTGCCTTTCATCGCCCCACGAATGGCTGCAGCGTTGGTCCCCGAAGATCCACCACTGGTGATAATCTTGTTGCCATTGTGTGTCAGAGAAAAGGCCAGCATTTCAACAATCTGTTGATGGGGCATCGGTATATTCCGGCTGCCAATAATGGCAATGCTTTTTGATTTTTGTTGCAGGATAGACAACTCGGCAGCCAGCTCATCATTTGGATCAGGCACGTCCTGATCAATGCCATCTTGTGACGGCAGCGGCACCAAAATGGTTTTTTCAGTGCCTGGTTCATCAAACAAGGCCAACTGAGTTGATAGCTTGCTTTGGTTGATGAAATGATGGAGGGATAGCAATTGATGGGTTGTCATTGGTGTCCTGCTATAATTAATTATAAAGAGGAAGAAAGTTTAAATTGACATCAGTTGATATCAAGAAATTTAAAACAGCCAGAATGAATCAGAATCAATGGGGCGAATTGGCATGGTATGAGTCACGTTATTCTATCTGTTGTTGTATATAAATATACCTATGAAGTAGTCGCGAAAAATATGACAGACTGTCTAAGTAGAACTGCTTGTAACCTATAAGTGTACCACTGATTGTTTTAATTGTTGACTACTTTTTGTCAACCCGCTCGGCCAGGGTTTTTTGAGGCAAGATTTGATGATTCAGAAAAGATTTTGGGCGGGCATAAGAAAATGATGAGCATGTAGGGGGATACATCATTTAATGCAATAAAACGAGCAGTTCAATAATGGACAGGGGAATGCTCAATGCAAGAAATTGATGATCAAGAAATTGATGATTGAATGCGGGTTAAAGCATCCACAAGTCCAGTAACTTGATCAGTGGTATGGGCAGCACTCAGAGAAATTCTGAGTCGTGCTGTGCCTTCGGGTACTGTGGGTGGGCAAATTGCATGCACAAAAAAGCCTTCTCTTTCCAAGTGTTTACTGGCAGCAACCGCATTTTCTTCAGAGCCAATCACAATGGGAATAACCGGGCTTTTTAACGGCCATGCCAGATTTTCGTAGAGCTTTTCGGCAACAGGATGCTTGTTGTTCTTGTGCCAGTGTAAGCGCTCTGAAAATAAATCAACATTTTGCCACAGTCTTTTCTTAAGGCTGTCTTTGCCGGTTTGGCAAGACAGTGCATCGGCTTGTATTAAGTCAACGGCAGCTTGGGCTGCGGCAATACTTGCAGGGGCGGGTGCTGTGGTATAAATAAAGCCGCGGGCTGTATTGATGAGTTGATTAATGATGGTTTTACTGCCGGTTACAAAAGCACCGGTGCCGCCCAAAGCCTTGCTAAATGTCGAAATTTGAACAGCAATATCCTTTGAAACTCCAAAAGCCTCTGCCAGGCCGCTGCTGTACTGATCGCCGTATAAGCCCGTGGCATGGGCTTCATCTAGAATAATTTGGGCACCAAACCCTTTTGCAATGGCAACCAGTTTGCCTAAATCTGGGTAATCCCCGTCCATCGAAAAAACCGAGTCCGTTACAATCCACTTGCTTGCTTTAACCGGTGCTTTTTTTAACCGTCGGGTCAAATCATCCAAGTCCAGGTGCTGGTAGCGGGTCCATCGTGCCCCTGATAACAGGCAGCCATCAATCAAGCTGGCATGATTAAGACGGTCACAGAAGACCCAGTCTGTCGGCTGCAGTAAAGCTTGCAGAATGGCAACATTGGCCTGGTATCCACTATTAAAAACCAAAGCAGATTCCGCTTTTTTCCAGCGGGCAAGGCTTTCTTCAAGCTGGTGGGTTAATAGTAAGCTACCGGAAATTAATCGGGCAGACCCGGTGCCCGTACCAAACTGATGGATGGCTTCAATGGCATTGGCTTTTAAAGTGGGGTGATCAGACAGACCGAGATAATCATTGCTGCTAAAATTTATCAAGCATTTTCCAGCTCGATGGATTTGCATTTTCTCCGAAAAATCAGAAGCCCAATCAGGGTTTGTGACAATTAATTCCCGCTGCATTGTGAGTTGTTTAGTCAGTTTAAAGCCATCAAAAAATTATTTTTAATGATTAATATTTAATACT
>JBCDLA010000032.1:0-28177 GCA_038745945.1 Cyanobacteria bacterium P01_H01_bin.74
GCAGATTTTTCCGCCAGTGTAAAGCCCCCGTAGTAAGCTAAAAAAATAGCTGAAGTTGCTGGTTCTGAGGGAGAAAATGGCGTAAGCCAGCCCCCTCAGAAACTGCCTTTGCGAGTGAGCATACCCGCAGGGTAGCGCAGCCGCAAGAGCAGGAAGCAACTGGTAAGTTTGCCTTGTCTTTGAAAGGAGTCCAGAGAAAACGGGACGTTTCTTCTGGTGCCAAGGGGTGGTTAGGGGAAAGGGCACAGCTTTCCCCTAACAAAATAAAAGAAAGAATAAGTGTTTGAGAAAAAATTTCCTTGACAGGCAAAGAAACAAAATGTATTTGAGAAGATTTAGCCCTGACGGGGCAAAGACAGAAAATGTGTTTGAAAAGATCTTGCCTTCCCGCAAAACAGTCGAAAGAAAAATATTTTTAGAAAAAAACCCAAAAAAGGAGCATGAATATGACAAACAACCCCAAAAAAAACAACCCAGAAAACACCCCAAAAGACCGTCTCAGAAGCAATTTAATCACGCGCCTGAAAATGCTGTACCTGGCAAAAACGGATACAAGCTTTCGCCTCAAAGTTTTAACCCTGTGTGAGCGGGATATCCTGTTTTGGTTTACGCATTTTTGCTGGACCTTTGACCCCCGTAAAACCCAGCCGCATCAGCCCTTTTTACTGTATGACTTTCAAAAAATCATGGTGCCCAAACTCCAGCATGCCATTAACACAGGCCAGGATCTGTTGATTGAAAAAAGTCGCGATATGGGCATCAGCTGGTTGGTTTTGTTGGTTTTTCAGCATTATTGGCTTTTTCACAAGGGGGCCAATATGCACTTGGGATCACGGAAACAAGAGTCGGTTGATCGCAAGGGGGATATTTCAACCTTGCTTGAAAAAGTGCGGTATAACCTTTACCGGATGCCAGTATGGATGCGACCAAAAGGCTTTGCAGAAGGAGCGCATGACAACTTGCTGCGTGTGATGAATCCGGAAAATGGCAATAGTATTACTGGAGAAAGCAGCAATGAAAATTTCGGGCGGGGTGGGCGGTACCGGGCTGTGCTGTTTGATGAATTTCCGTTTTGGCCTGCGCAAGATGCCGCATATGCTTCAGCGGGGCAATCAACCCCATGCCGCATTGCCATTGGCACGCCGTATGGTAAAAACAACCGCTTTGCGCAATTGCGGTTTTCCGGGCAAACAGAAGTTTTGACCGTGCATTGGCAAGAACACCCCAACAAAGACGCCGCCTGGTATGCCATGCAGAAAAAACGCCTGACCGAAGATGAGTTGGCGCGAGAACTGGACATTAACTACCACTTATCGGTTCGGGATCGGGTGTTTCGGGAATTTGGGCCTGCACATAAACGCGAGATTGTCATGAATCTGGATCGCCCGATTATTCGCAGTTGGGATTTTGGCTACCACTGCCCCGCGTGTGTGTTTGTCCAAGTGGATAGCGAAGGCCGGGTACTGGTATTGGCTGAATGTGTGGGGCAAGAGGTATTGTTAACCCAATTTGCCCAGACAGTACTGGACTTTGGGAACAAACACTTTCCAGGGGTGCAATTTCAAGATGTTTGTGACCCTGCTGGCAATCAGCGTTCGGACAAGCACATGCAGACCAGCATTGAAATGCTCAATAGCCTGAAGATTTATCCCACACACTACCGCAGCTATATTCAAGATGGTATTGCCTTAATTCGGCTAAAACTTATGCCCCAGGAGGACGGTCATCCAGGTTTGCTAGTACATCCGCGTTGTAAAAGCCTGATTGAAGCCTTTGATGGGGGGTACCGCTATAGCAGCAATAACAGTGAACGCCCGGTTGAGGAGCATCCGTATGAGGATGTGATGGATTGCTTGCGGTATGCAGTGTTGGCCAAATGTCGGGTGAGTGCTAGATCCGGCAAGCAAAAAGCAACGCAGTACATTCAGCCGCACTTAAGGGACAAGTATACGCGGTATTAACTACAGGTCACTGTCTAAAGGCAAATGGGCTTTGTTTTTAGACTAATGATTTTTTTTAAGCTTGTATGCCGACCTAGGTTTTGAGTTAGTATTTATTTTGACCTGTGCTGTATTATCTTAGGTTTAACAGACGCTGGGTTATAACTATGGCAATCTTCATCATATACAGTGTAATTATAAGATTTTGAGCTAAATTAATAGACAGTTTGTCAAGTTAGCCAAGTAATAAGGAGTTCTCTAAATATAGTTTCACTTGAAAGGCCTTGTATCTTGATTGTAATGTGCAATAAGGTGGGCTACCCTGGAAATATATTTTCTATTGAGACAACAGGCCTGTGTTTGAGAACATTGCGTTCTGTGATGCTAAGCCAGATTTCAATTTGATTAAGCCAAGAAGTATGGGTGGGTTTAATAAACCAAAACCATTTTTTAATTTTTTAGTCATTTTTTGAACGTTTTTCCTTTATGAATATTGAGATTGTCGGGAATCAAATGGAGGGCTTTTCAAAGGTATTGTTTGTGAAGTATCTTCTTGAACGCCGCGGTTTCTATTAATTTCAGTTTTGTTTCACCCCCGTGTCTCAACGAGTAACAACTTCGAAAGGGATCTTGAAGGCCTTCCAAAAAAACTCAAGACATTGTTGTTACCCGAAGTCTCTGGAAATGATCTATTTAAACCTAAAGCTGCTTTTTGCTCGAAAGCTTTCTTAAGTTAGCAATATCAAAAAAGAATAGACTGGGAAAAGCAATTATTGATTAACTTGTGCCATTTTTAATGGCTGAGCAGTTTCAATAGGATTAAATTTTTTCGGTTTTGAACCCAGCCCAAAATAATGCAAGATATTCAACTTATGAAGAGAGAAATGGATAAATAGTGGAACGGCTAAACCAATGGCAGTTGCCATTGTAATATGTAAAACAAGTGACTCAATATTAAAACGTACCAATAAAATCCTGACCGATGCGGTTGCAAATATATGCATCAAATAGATTGAAAGGCTGTAGCTTCCTAAAGTGCAAAGGGTCTTTCCCAGGGTTTTTGGCAGTCGTGGTGTTATGCAGTAAAGCATTAAACAAAAAGACAGGGTTGCTGTAAAACCAGAAAGAAACAGTAAAGCACCATTGGTATCTGTATAATTTAAAAGAGTCACCAGTTCTGCCAAAAAGAAGCTGAAAAAACCAATGGCAAACATGGCTGGAGAGTCACGTAATACTTTTACTCTCGAAAAAATGACACCCATTAAGAAATAAGGCAAATGCATAATAGTTGGCTTAATGAAAGGCAAAATATTTATATTGCTACAAAAACATGCTAAGCAAGAAGAAAGAACAATTAGGGAAAAAATAACTTGATTTGAGTTTTTGTGTAAAGGTGCGATTGCGGTTTGTATTAAAAATAAGGCCCATAAAAACCAAAAAATATCTTTGGGAGGAAACGGATACAGAATAATATCCATAACAGAGAAATCACTTCGATTGGTCAGGCTAATCGTGAAATATGAAACAGTTGCACTAATATATGACCAGATTACTAGTGGAAATAACAGTGAATAAATTCTTTTAATGAATGATTCTTGAACGCCATGCTTCTTAATTGATTTTTCAAAAAATATGCCTGAAAGCAGAAAGAATAAAGGCATATGAAACAAATAGACTGCAGCGTCGATAGCGCTATAGAGGCTTTGATTTTCGATTAAACCAGCACCCTGCAATCCACGCCAAGTATGTCCGAATACGACCAATATGATGCCAATCGCTTTTCCAAGATCTACCCAAGCAACTCTGTCTTGACTCATAATTTCCCCTTATTCGTTTACCTTTTACATAAAAAATAAATTATCATAAATCAATACACATATCTGCGTTTTCTCATTCTTTCATTAAGTCATGTCAAGTTTTTTTAGTCATAAATATACAGATACAGTTGCATATTGAGTAAAACTTGAAAAATGCAATCTCGAGATTATGGCAGCGTGCCGTGAACTTCAGAGTGAATAAACCCTTTATCTGGATATACGGGTATTTGCCGCTTTCTGGGGTAAGGATTTGCCGTGAGAAAAACACCACTGATTCTCTGTTTCTTTAATGAATTGGCTTTACTGGGTTAGAAACTGGGTTAGAAAAAAACTGAATATCGAGGTTATTAGAAAGAAGCCGCAATATCTGAGCGGTATGTTTTCCCGTCAAACGCAATGCAATCAACACCCTGGTAAGCTTTTTTAACCGCTTCAGGCAGGCTTGTTCCTGTTGCTGTCACACTAAGTACGCGGCCCCCACTGGTGACCCATGTGCTTTTGGTGTCACTGTGCTGTGGGCGGGTATTTTTAGTGCCCGCATGAAATGGCAAAACACATTCAGGCATCGCCGCTTGATCCGTTGAAATGGGCTTACCGACTTCGTATTGTCCAGGGTATCCGTGAGACGCCAGAACAACAGTCACTGCCGATTGACTGGCTTCAAAATCGAGCCCGTTGGGAAAATCAGAATCCAGCTGGCGATTGACGGTGGCCAGCATAATATCCACCAGATCGTTTTTAAGCAAGGGCAGGACCACTTGGGTTTCTGGGTCGCCAAAGCGGGCGTTAAATTCAATGACATGGGGGGTTTGGGTTTTATCTATCATCAGACCAAAATACAAAATGCCCTGATAATCAATCGTTTCATTAATGAGGGCTTTCATTGTGGGCTCTATAATTTGCTGATTAATCCGCTCAGTTAACGACGGCGTTGCAAGCGGAACAGGGGCGTAAGCCCCCATACCCCCTGTATTGGGGCCAGTATCACCTTCACCAATGCGTTTATAGTCTTGCGCGGCAATGCAGGGCCAAAGGGTTTTTCCATCACAAAACGTTAATACCGACAGCTCCTGACCGGATAAAAACCCTTCAATCACGACCGGCATTGCTTTTTTAAAGGCACATTGAATGGCAGTGACGGCATCATCCCGGGTTGGGGCAATGGTAACGCCTTTACCAGCGGCCAGCCCGTTTTGTTTAATGACATAGGGGGGAGTAAACTGATCCAAAGCTGCAATGGCTTCTGCTTGCGTTTCACAGAAATAATATGGGGCCGTCGGGATATTGTGCTTTGCCATCAATGCTTTAGAAAATGCCTTGCTGGTTTCCAGTTGGGCTGCCTTTTTTGTGGGGCCAAACAGCTTCAGCCCGGCTGCTTGAAACCGATCGGCAATACCCAGAGACAGGGGAATTTCAGGGCCCACAACGGTTAACTCGATGGCTTCTTTTTCAGCAAAGCGCAACAAGTTATCAACATCAGTGACATCAATGCTGAGGCGTTGGCCCAATGGTTCCATTCCGGGGTTTCCGGGTGCAAAATACAAATCAGGCTGATGGCGGCTTTGTGCCAGCTTCCAGGCAATGGCATGCTCGCGGGCGCCACCACCAATCAGTAATATTTTTAACGGGCTCATCGGGTCAATTACTCTGGTTTTGCTTTTTAAAAATTTGGTTATAAAAAACTGGTAACCTTTTTATACTCACAACAAAAACTTAGGCCTGGTGTGTTTTGTTGGCCAGCTGGCCGCAAGCCGCAGCAATATCGGTACCGCGTTCAACCCGCAAGGTTACTTTTTTGCCGTACTGGCTGAGGGTTTGCTTAAACTGGTGCATTGCATTGCCAGAAGGCCTGCTGTAGCCATAAGAAGCCCCAATGGGGTTGTAGGGAATCAGGTTGACATTGCATTTCAGACCATTTAACAGCTCACCCAGAGCATTGGCTTGGTTTGGGCTATCGTTTACACCCGCAAGCAGAATGTATTCAATGGTTAGCCGCCGGTTTGTGGTATCAACATAGTGCTTTAGAGCTTCCATCAAGGTTTCAACCGGCCATCTCCTGTTAATGGGCATAATGGCCTCGCGGGTTTCATCATCGGGGGCATGTAGCGATACAGCAAGCGTAAGCTGGAGATTTTTTTCAGCCAGCCGGTAGATTGCAGGGACAATCCCCGCTGTTGAAATGGTAATATGCCGCATGCCCACTTCTGCTGAGCGGTTCAAGACCGTAATCGCATCCAGTAGGTTGGCTTCATTCAGCAAAGGTTCGCCTTGGCCCATAAAAACAATGTTCCGGATTTCTTTCTGGCTATCATGTTGGGCATACAGGTACTGATCCACAATTTCTGCCACACTCAGGTTTCGTGAAAACCCAAGTTTGCCTGTTGCGCAAAAACCGCAATTAACCGCACAACCAACCTGGGTGCTAATGCATAATGCATAGGTATCACGATCTTTAAAATGCATTAAAACCGACTCAACCACGTTGCCATCCGGCAGTTGAAACAGGTATTTAATGGTACTGTCCTGGCTGACTTCTTTACGGGTAATGCGCAAAACGCCAACTGTATACAGGGTTTCAAGCTGGCTGCGAAAGGCTGCTTTTAAATTGGTCATGGCATCAAACGAGCGGACACAGTGAACATATAGCCACTGGTGCAATTGCCTTGCCCGAAAAGCCGGCTGGTTTAACTGATCGCAAAGGGCTTTTAAATCAGAAAAAGAGAGACCAACCAGGCTTTTTTTTTGTGCTGTCCTGCTCAAAAGCTCAAATTCAGTGGTTTTTTCAGGTTGCTCGGTTGTGGTGGTCATTGGCATTGAAGTACTTAGTTTTCTGGAGACGGTAAAATGTTGGCCATCTTGTTTCTATTAATTCTGTCAGAAAATGCAACCGACTTTTTGTCTTTAAGTCAGAACACGGTACAATATTGATATAGAAAAACAGAAGATTCAAGACGCAGGTTTGCGGACAGACGGGCTTGAAATTTTAATCTTAAAATCGTTAATAAAACGTAATAAAATCACCAGACAGCGCAATTTTAAATATAAAAAATACTTATTTAATATATAAGGTTCGGGTTTTTACTTAAAAATATCGTTTTTGGTTATTGATTTTTTCTAAACGCATTAACAACCACTGTAAGGGAATTACTGCCATGACGCTCAACCAGGCTTTCCAAAACAACAACAGCGCTGACCTTGATCGGCGAATTGAAAAAGAAATTGCACAATTACAAAACAAACTTCAGTTTATTGATATTATGGCGCAATTTTGGCCGTGGGATACAATGAATCAAAAGGCAAACCGAATTCAAGCCACACTCAATTTATTGATGCAGAAGAAACAACTCATTCAGGCGCAACAAGTCCAAATGACGCATCGGCAGCTGGATACTGAGCCAATGTCAGCTTTTTCTAAAAACCGGGAAATAGCCACTAAAGGATTAGGTAATACAAGAATAGCCACTAGACAACTTCAGCCGCAGCAATAAGCCCATCAAACCCAATGAAGTATCTCTATGTCATTTATTGGATCAAACAATCCGTTTTCAAACCTTAACCTGGGGGCTTTTAGACAAGACCCCCGTTTTAAGAAACCACTGCCTCCTGGCTTAAATGACATCAGACAAAATGTGCAGCCACCAGTCCCCCGTTTTTCGGCCCAGGCGCCATTGGGAGAATTGCTGCTATCCATGGCAGCTTTGTACAATGCGTCACAGGCTTTGGATACTGCAGATCAACTGCTGTTGCTCAGAAATTTATTAAAATTGCCCAAAGATTTCATGAAATTGCTAGCCTTGCTCAGTCAAGATCCCGCAACTGCGCCTACCGACTTGCTGAATACACTTTTAAATTCTGGTCAGCCTTTGCCTGCCCAGCGCATCCAGGAAATCCTTAAAGCCCAACTTTCAGACGCACAAAATAAGCTGCTTACCCTTTTTCAAACCAACAGCACCGATCCCTCAGGGTTAACATCCAATACCCAAGCAGAGCAGCTCAAGCACTTTATGGAAAGCCTGACCAAGCTGTCAACCCAAATTAATTCGCCCAAAGCAATGCAAGAACAAGTTCCACTGCTGGAAACCGTTATTGCCCTTTATGCACCCCTGCATCCCCCACAGGCTTTCCGGCTTGAACTTGCTCATTCAGCAGATATGGACAAAAACGGTAAAGAAAGCCCGTCCACAGAAACTGTGCCGGTTCTGACGGTTTACATCGATACATTGATGTTGGGGAGGTTTAAATTTTTGATTATTGAAAAAGCAGTTGGCGATTGGCAAGCCATTGTCTCTCATGAGGACAAAGCAACACCGCATTTAAATGATTGGATTGCCCACTTAAACAAAGACTTTCCGTTGCGATCAGACTGGTTGAACCGTCTAGAATTTTTACTGCAGGATACCTGTCAAAACCCAGAGCAAAACCAAAAGTCTGGCAAAAAGCTCAGCACCGCAGCTGCTCCTAGTAATCATTCGGTAGGGGCTGATGGCTTAAAAACAAAGCAGTCGGTGGCACTGCATGCAGCACCAACAAAAAATAACCCGCTGCCAGTCGGTACCGTACAATTTGCCTACTGTTTGATTCAGACTCTATTTACCTTAGACAATACTGTAAAAAAAGTATCTCACAGACAAACAACGGACTAACATAAAGAATTTAATATATTATAAAAAAGGAAGTCTGTTAATGAAAGCCAGATGCTGACAATAGTTCTGAATTTTCCATTTGAGCAAAAAGCTGAAGAGCAATAGCTATCATAACTTTGGAACAGAAAATAGTCTTGCAGCATCGATTGAAACGGAGGAAGTAATAGCTTATATTACTGTTTGTCCTTTCAATACTCACAGTATAGCGCATGCTTTGCGCCAAATGGTCTTCAGGGGTATCCTTTTGTAAACCTTCCAGTAATCTGTGCAATATATCCAAGGGTGAGCAAAGCCTTCAATTCTCTGATACAACCCAGTCAAGGATTGATTGTGTATCACAATCAATAGCCAATCAGATTCAGACTTTCCTCTTTTTTTGTCAATAAAATGTTAAAATTCATTGAGTTCAGTAATACGAACCTTTTTTGGTGCTGGCTTTTCAATAATCTGTTTGGAAAGACGTTTGACCTAAGCTAACACCGATAGGGTGGAAACTCCCAGAAACTTAGCAATACCGCTCAGACTCATAAGACTTTGATACAGCCGAAATGCAAGCGCTTTCATCGAGTAAGGTTTTCTTCTTGGTGCAAGGCGAGTTTAATCAAACCCACACTGTTTGCATTTGTAGCGTTGTTTTTGGCTCATCGTGCCGTTCTTAACAGCCTTGGCACAGCTGCATTTAGGACAATGCATGCCCTAATTCTTAACTCAACTATCTTAAATAACCAATGCCCCAAATTTTTAATAGCGTTTAATCTGTAGTTGGCAATGGCGGAAAATTTCTTTTTAACATATTTAAGACAGTCATTGACTCAATACGCTCAATGTAACCCAAAGGAATTAATTTTTGATTCACAAAATTTGATAGTTCTTCTGCATTTTTAACAGCCACGTGGGCTAAGAAATCTGAACGCCCGAGTATTTGTGCAAATGTTAGAACCTCATCCATTTGTTGAATCGCCAGCTCAAACTGATGCATGTAATCAGTATTCTTTAAAGTCATTGTAATAAATAATTCTAGACCACGTTCAACCTGCTTTGGACTGACATAAATCGAATACCCCTCAATAATACCTGTTTTCTCAAGCCGTCTAACTCGCTCAAGGGTTGCCGATTCTGATTTGCCAATAAGTTTAGCAATTTTACTATTTGTAATTTTTGAATCTTGCATAAGCAGACGAATTATTTTTTTATCGACTTTATCCATAACACTCGCCTTCTCTGATACTTATGGCTATATTTATGAATTTGATCATATGCCTAATACTTGAATAATTAGTTTACTGTACCGCACTTTGTGATAATAAAACAAATTGCGACTGCTAACGAACTAAGATAGTATATTGTTTAGCGGTCTTTGAAGGATAAAGAAATTCAATGTTGCTGTTGTAGGTAAAATGATTGTTAAGGCCGGTTTTTAAAACACTAAGCGGCGTTTCAAATGGAAGCAATGTGGTGGATAAAGTGTAACGAGTTTTCGAGAGTGGGTGTGGCTTGTTATTGATGAGATATCAAACTAAACAATGGGATGTCAGTTCAGCTGCCTGCTTTAAATGAAATTTTTTTGTTACTCAAATCCTCTGAAAATAGTCCATTTAAGTCTAAAGTTGTTTTTTATTTGAAAGTTACCTTAATTTATTATTACCAAATATACAATTTTATTTAATAGCTTTAAAATGATTGATAAAACAGTTTTAAATTGTTTTAACAGGCAACCCCGTTTCGTAGAGGAACATCATTTGCAATCACGCGTCTGAATAAATCAAAAGAATCTGAAGTCAATTTTTTTAACTGTATAATTTTTTAAGGAGTTTTATTTTATGCGCTTTAAGCAGTATTTTGTATTTCCATTGGCAGTATTGGCTTTTGTTGGGACAACAGGTTTCTACACAACAGCACATTCAGAAGACATGGACCACGGCCATAGCTCTGAAGGAAAACACCATGCACACCCCATGAAACACAGGCAGGACAAGTTTCCTGAAATGGAAAAAAGACGCCAAGAAATGTTTGAACGTCTGGGACTTTCAGATGAGCAAAAACTAGAAATGAATGCCAGACACAAACAATTCAAGATGGACAATAAAGCTGAACTGGACGAAGTAAAGACACTCCACGATCAACTTACCGCTTTACGCGGGCAACCCGAAAAAGCAAAAGAGCGGATGTCAATTCATCAAGAACTCAAGGTAAAGCATGAGGCATTGATGGAGAAGAAAAATAAATCAATTGCGGGCATACTCACCCCTGAACAGCAAGTAAAATTTGAAGCTTTCCGCGAAGAAACCAGACAAAAAATGGAAAAAAAGGGTCATCTACATAAACATAATAAAATGAAAAAAACTGCAGACTATTAACTCTATGAAATGACATCGCGTAAAGTCCCATATTTTAAGTGCGTAAAAGCCCGAAGGATTCATGACCCCTTAGGGCTTTTATCTTTTTTAAAAAAAGAAATGAAACGGTATCCGTTTTTATTTTATTCCTTCAAAAGATGGGTTCTTAATAACGCACCGCCAGTACAGGTTAAAATTTGTTAAAATAATCAATGGCTTTTACAAAAGGAATTTAGTGTGCTCGGTTATCAAAAACAGCATGTTGTTGACACAATTTTTAATACGCTGCCCTCTGGATTACTTCTTTATGAAACGCCAGAAGATCTGTTGCGAATTAACTTTAAAGCAAAAGAAATTTTGGGCTTAAGTGACTATAAAGATCACAATGAGTATAAAGATTACAATAGGGGAAGCAACGATCTTCCCTGTTACCTTAAACCCATTATTGAACTGCTGGAGGGGCCTGTTAATACCATTGGCCGCGCGGAATTGGTTATTGATCTGCCCTCTCGTCAAATGCCCAGCACACTGGGGTACAACCTTAAAACACTTTTTCCTGAAGAAGAAAGTCATAAAAGGCTTCGCATTTTAACTTTTTCAGATATTACGGATCTGACTCAAGACCAAATAATAATGGATCAGATAAAAGAAGAGTTAAACCAATCGAGACGGCTTGCCTCAATCGGTACCATGATTGCCGGGATAGCCCACGAAATGAATAATCCACTGACTGGGATTTCAATGAGTAATTCATTAATTAAAATGAACGTTGAGCGGTTGCAAAGGCTCCCGGTTTGCAACGATGAATTGCAAATCAATGAAAGTCTGAACAAGATTTGCATTGAGTTAAAAAAAATAAGCTGCGCCAATGACAGTGCTGCCAGACTGGTTAATGATTTGTTATCTTATGCAAAACCGTCAACATTGTCTTTGGTCCCGTTGCCACTCATTGGTGTTGTACAAGAGATTGTTGCAGCCCTGCAGACAAATGCTGTCTTTTATGGCTGTGAGTTGGTGATTAATGGAACAACCGATGAAAAAATATTGTGTGACCGAATTAAACTTGAGCAAGTTTTTTACAACTTGATAAAGAATGCCTGTGATGCCATGCAGGGAAAAGGTCAAGTAACCATAACATTTGGCAAAACTGCTGTATCATCGCATGCTGACAAGCAATGCATTTCTACTTATATTAAGGATGAAGGGCCTGGCATAGACAAAACGGTCATTAAACGTATTTTTGATCCATTTTTTACAACCAAAGGCGATAGTGGTGTGGGTTTAGGTTTAAGCATCTGTTACCGTATTATTGAGCAACATGGCGGTCTATTATCTGTTTCAAGTGAAAAATCGAATGGAACCGTATTTGAAATTAGTTTACCCATATATTCGGAATGAATTCCAGATAAAGGATACCTTGTGACTTTGTCATCTGTGCACAATGCAAATGATTTTCCTGGTTTGCCGGCCATTGTGCTGGAGAATGAAAGCCTTAATGAAACAGAAAAAAATCAATTTTATACTGTTTTAATTGTCGATGATGACGATGTCATTCGAGATGGATTGGTTTCTTATCTTGAAAACTTTCATGAAGCACCCTATCAGCTGCGTGTTTTTACCAGCAGTCATCCTTCTGAGGCAAAGGCCTTAATGATGAAGCAATCCATTGACTTGGTGATTACTGATATCAATATGCCCGGTGAAGATGGATTTTCTTTAATTGATCATGTGCAAACCCATTTTTCAACAACAAAAACCGCAATGATTACGGCTTACAAAGTGGATGATTATGTGCGTAACGCTAAAAAAACCGGTGTTTTTAATATTATTGCAAAAACTGCCCCATTTGATTTTGAAGAACTGTCGGTTGTGGTTAACAATTTATTACAGCCTGAAACGGCTTTTGGTCTAAACCGCTATCTTCGGAGCGGTCACACAATGGATTGCACGGTTATCAAAAACAGTGATGATATTATGATTGTTTTTAATCAGCTTCAATCTTTACTCAATTCAGTGAAAATGCCCAATGTTCACGATGTGCTGACAGCCTTAACAGAAGCTATTACCAACGCGGTTTATCATGTTGCCAAATTGCCGGATGGCTCACTTAAATATGACAAAGGTCAGCACATCGCCGCACTGGATGAGTCAGAATATGTCTATGTCTATTACGGGCAAGATGCCGAGCGTATTGGGATTTCTGTGACCGACCAAGGCGGGCGGATTAATGCGGAGGAAATCTTATTCTGGCTTGACCGAAATATCAGCGGAGCCGGCTTATTGGATAACCATGGACGTGGTGTGTATCTTATACACCGCCTGGTTGACAGAATGTTGATTAATATTATGCCAGGCAAACGAACAGAAATTATTTTACTGCATCAAATCAACCGAGAACTGAAAAAAAGCACCAATAAACCGATTTATATTAATCAGTTGTAAGTTTTTCAGAATTGATTTGGGTAGACCCAGATCGGTTAGTAGACTTTTTGTGTGTTTGCAGGAGTATTTTTGGGGAGGGAAAGTTAATCTTGTTAATCTTCACGGGGCTAATGGTGCTGTTGATTGCTTGTAACTTTTACAGCATTAGAACAATTGTTTTTTGATTGACATAGCCTAGATTAATTAAAAACCCGCTGCTTTAAAATACGATACATGAACCAAGGATTCCCCTGAATATAGCGCTCAAACATCCGTTTTGGCTCTAAGCAGAACCGAAATAACCATTCAAGCCCAAGCTGACCTAACCAAACTGGGCAACGGGGCACTTTCTGACTGATGTAATCCAAGGTTGCGCCAAACGGGAAAACAGCACCGACATTCAGCCTGGAAAGGTTATCTTCAATCCAGAATTCTTGCAAGGGCATGCCAAAACCAACAAATAAAATGTCCGGCTTTAACGTATTAATTTCATCAATCACTTTGTTTTCAAGCACTTTGTCTTTGAGAACGTAGCCGTGATGATAGCCAAGAATGGTATGGTTGGGTGTTTTCTTGGCCATATTTTCAACAGCACGTTCTGCAACACCCGGCTCACTGGCCAAAAAGTAGCAGGTTAAGCCTTTATCTGCCAGGTACTGAACCAGATCGGGTAAAAAATCGCCAGCACAATGCCTGCATGGTATAGGAACTGTTTTGGCCATTTTGGATCCCAAAACAATACCAATGCCATCACAGATCATGGTGTCGACGGTTTGCATAATTTTTTTGAATCGCGGGTAGCGGGTGGCCATGTTGGCCCCATGAATATTAATGCTGAAAACTGTACGGGGTTTTTCCAATATTTTCCCAAACTGAATCTCAGCGGCAATACGATCAAACAGTGCGTTTTGGGTCGGAAAAATATCAACAGGAATATCTTCAATCAAGCTTTGTTTAACTCCTGCCGGTGGTTTGGCTTGCCAGGCAAAATGCTTCACTGCAAGGGATTCCGTAGGCTCAGGTGATTGATTTGGGGTTTCTAATTCAGACCGTTGCACGGCCTTTTGTTCGGTCAGTAAGATTGTCATTGGAACAAATCTCTTATATGTAAATAATTTTAAAGTCGCAAATACACACAGTCAAATAATAAACACACTTAATATTGTTATTTTAACAGCAGTTGTTGTAACTAACAAATATTAAATCAGATAAAATTCACGCAATTAAACTGTTTAGATAAACAATTGTTAATGTAATTGAGCAGTGATTACTATTTAGACATGGTATCTTACCTTCGATCAATGAAAAAGAAAAGAATTTTTTTACTCAAAATTGAAAATCAATCCGCTTCGCGTTTTTTGAAGAGAATTGTTGTTCGGTTGTTTCTTTTTGTAACTTTTTTTATATATTGCGTCATTTTTGTTCTTGTGAGGTGTTTCCTAAACTGTACAACACGCTTCTATTTTTGCATCTGCCATTTCTTATATGCTGTCATTTTTTGTATCATTGTTATTGTGAATTCATTGCGCGTATTGCAGTTACACTTTAGAACATCAACCGAAAATCACTCGCTTTGTTTTTATCAACTCAGATAAAGCCTCAACCCTTCAATTTTCATTTACGACCCATAAAATATATAGTGTAGATATTCATGAAAAAAGAATATAATTCAATTCATATTCACGGTCTCAAAAAAATAATTTTTACAGTTTTTCTGTCGTGTTTTGTCCTTTTATCGGTTTCTTACATCAGCTTGGCCCAACAACTGGATCTCACCGACTTGCCAGCCAAAGAAGCCCCTGATGACAACGCATCAGCGCTGAGCGCCAGGGTTTCCTATCAATCATCAAGTTTGTACCGCATTGGCTCTGGCGATATTTTATCCCTCTCTGTTAATCCGCAAAACGAATTCAGTGCGGATCGCATTATTGTTCGCCCTGACGGACAGGCAACTTTTCCTAAAATCGGAGAGTTAACCGTTACCGGCAAAAGCATTAAAGAACTCTCTGCCGAAGTAAAACTGCTGCTGAGCAATGAATTGGTAAATCACAATGTGACTATTGATATTACAAACAGCCGACCGGCCACCATTTATTTAACAGGTGCCGTTCATAAAGTCGGCCCCTTTCAGATGGTGACCAATGCAGACGATCATAATGACAATGCCAACACGTCTGCAACAGAAAAACGGCTGGACTTGACGCTAAGCAATGTGCTTGCCAACTCAGGCGGGGTTAAACTGAATGCCGATCTGTCTCGCATTGTTGTTTCTCACCGTGATACGGGCAAAACCCGGGTTGTTAATTTCTGGAAGGTGTTAAAAGAGGGCAGCCAGTCTCACGATCCCTGGCTTACTTCGGGAGACAGCATTCATGTGCCGTCATTGCCGGATGGCTCATTAATGGATGATGCTGACTTTAAATTACTGGCCAATTCAATACTGTCGCCAGCCAATTTCCCAGTTCGGGTGATTGGACAAGTTAAAAATCCCAGTCTGGTTAAGCTTGAAGGTGAAACACCGTTGCTCTCAACCGCCATTGCCGTTGCTGGCGGCTTTAACAACGGAGCAATGAAAGAAGTGGTTGCTGTGCGGCGCTTTACGGATGAAAAGCAATTTACAACCCTGTATGTCAATACCAAGGAAATGGATTTCATGCTGCGTCCCAATGACGTGGTGTATGTTGGCGAAAACAAGACCTACAAAGCCGGTCGATTTATGGAACAGGCCGCCAATATTTTGTCGCCCTTTGCCCAAGCCGGAAATATTGGTGCCAATGCCTCTCAGATTTGGGGTTTTGGTGGCTGGCGAAATCTCGGTAATTAATCAATCACGGCAACCTGTTGGTTTTGGCCAATTGAATGGTTTAACTTAATTTTTTAATTTCCAATTCATTTTAATTTCAGCTTGGTCTTAATTGATGGCCTAACCAATCATTTTATTTTGTTTTTACCTGCAACATTTTCCCTAACCAGTAACAGTTGGAACCCTTTAAATGATACGCTCGTCTGACTACAATCCGGTCTTGTCCCGTTCTAAGAATCCCAAAGAACTTTTGGCAAGTAGCTTGCACAGCCTCAAATTGAATAAAAAATTGTTCTTCTCTGCTTTCATTGGCGTGACCGTAATCTGTGCAACGGTTGCCATGCTTAATTTTAAACCCAATTATGTGGCAGAAGGCTTGCTGGTGATTAAAGATTCTGCGGTAACGGCCAAGTACGTAACCAGCGATACGTATGAAACAACCGCATCAAAATCCACCAATTCGGTTATAAACACAATGGGCCTGCTTCGTGCCAGCAGTTACATGGAAAAACTGTTTGAATATTTTCAGAACACCCACCCGGAAGAACTGACGATTCTCAAAATTGAGACCACTAAAGACTGGCAGGATTATTTTGAGGACGGCAACAAATTTATTAACTATTCCAACATCCCTGGCACAGACATGATTAATCTGTCATTTAAGTGGAGTGATGCGTTGATTGCAAAAGAAGCTCTCGAAGTGGTGATTGAGGAGTTTCGCAACATCAGTTTACGCTTGAATCAGTCAGAACAAGAAGAACGGGAACTTTTTCTCAACGATCAGATTAAAAGCATTCAAGACAAATTGGTGGCTACCCGAAAGCAAATCAGTGCCTACAAGGCAAAAAACGGCATTATTAATACTGCAGAAGAAAATGCCAATTTGGCCCGGGCCAGAACAAATATGAAAGCTGATCTTGATGCCACTGTTGCAGCGTCTCGCGGCAAGCAGATGGAAATGAGCGGCTACCAAAACCTCTTGGGCATGAATGCCAAACAGGCAGTAACGGCAACGGCTATAGGCCGAAATCAATCACTGGCCAACCTGTATCAAGAACTTTACCGGATGCGCTCCGAAAAAAACGGCCTGCTGACCCGCTACACTGAAAAAAGCCCGAAGGTTATTGACCTCAATCAAAAAATTGAGCAAACCCAAAACAATATCAAAAAAGAGCTTAGCCGGACAATTGGGAAAACCAATCTGGATATTGATACTGCAGGGGCTATGGCGTTTTCTGATAGCACCCGCAGCAATGCCGTTGGCAAACTGATTACGGCCAAAGCCAGCGTGCTTGAATTAAATGCCAGAAGCCGTTCAATCAGAAATTCACTGGCGGCCCTAAATGCCCGGGCCAAAAATATGACACAGGCAGAAACAAAACTGGCTGATATGACGGTTCAGGAAGTATCTCTGGAAGAGTCGTTAAAAACCCTGATGCAGAAGCAAATTGATGCAAAACTCAAGAAGAGCCAGACCTTAAGCAATATTTTTCTGATTGAAGCCCCGCGTGTTCCCTTGCATGCCTCTTTCCCCAAAAGAAGCCATCTGCTGGTTATCAGTGTTGTGCTTGGCCTTGCAACAGGGGTTGCTGTTGTTTTAATCAAGCAATATTTTACTTCGCAAACCATGCTTTCCCCTGCTGGGCTGACTGGTCGACTTCATCCAGAGTTAATGAATGACTTGTCTTCCGGCAATATGCCTGAAAAAGGCCGTGGGCAAAAGAACGCCGTCGACAATCAAGAAACAGCATCTTCTGTGAACTAGGACCCCCACTTATTTTAACGCAGGAGACCGCTTTTCGTGTCTTTTCTCACTTTCGGCAATAAAAACAATGCAGAAACCCCTCCCCTAAGCCAACTGGCTGTTGTACTGCTTGTGTCGCTGCTTGTGCCTTTAATGACACACGGCTTGCTGCCAATGCTGGGGGTTCGTTTTATTGCTGACCGGTTTTCAACGCAAGGGGTGTTTTTTATTTTTGCACTGCTTGCGGGTTTTACGTTTTACAGCAGTTATTTTTTATTTATTACCAAGCGGCCCGTTTTTATGGTGGTCTACAGCAGCGTTTTTGTTCGTTTGACATTTTATATCGCGGCGCTGGCCCATCTGGTTGGCAAGCATATTCCAGTCAGAAGCCTGCATGCCCCGCTGCTGGTATTGCCCGGGTATTACCTGGGTTTTATTCATTTTTCAGCCCTTTGGAAGACATACAGCTACTTTAAATATGTTGTTATTTTCTTGTGCCTGTTTGTCTTTTATTATGTTTTCTTTAACTACAATTTTGTAGACCCCATTGTTGCAAAAACCAGCGGGGTCAGTATTTCAAAAGGCCAGTTAACCGACTATATCTATGCCAGCCTGGGTATTATCATTCCTGGTGCAATGTTTATTCAAGCTGGTAGCGCTGAGAACAGGATTAAATTATTTAATATTATTAACCACACCCTGCTCATTGGGGCCATTGCAGAAGCGGTTCTGTCTATTCTGGGTTACCCGGTGGGATTGTTTACTATGAAAGTCGAAGGCTTTCGCCGGACATCCGGCTTGATGGAACACCCCAACGCTTACGGAAAAATTGCCGGGCTTTTTCTCATTTATTTTATTGGGCTTTACTACTACTATGTCAAAAACCCTGACCGAAAAACGGCCTTGCTCGATTTGCTGCTTCAGATTGCCATTGCCTCCAACCTGCTTGCTTTTCTGTTGACCTTGTCTAAAAACGCCTTTGCTGGCTTTTTTCTGGCCTGTGTTATTTATCTTGTGTCCGCCTTATTCGACAACACATTGCGCCAAAAGCTGATTTTGCCCTTAATGATTTTATCGGGTTTGGTGGTGGTCTTGCTGGCAGGGTATCAAATGGTCTCTGAAAAAGATCTGATGTCGCTCTTAACCGATCGCTTCAATGACACCCGAAGTCTGGAATGGCGTACCCGGGTTTGGGGCTATTTGCTGTCGAACATTAATAAAACGTCGGTCTGGTTTGGCCATGGCCTGTCGGCCTGCAACATGGAAATGTATCGCTATCAGTACAATGATGCCATTGCCAGTGAGAAGCAATCGTTGTATGTGCACAACGCCTTGATTCAGTTTTTATATGATATGGGCATTGTTGGGCTCACTATTTTTGCCAGTTATCTCAATGCGGTGCTAAGCAGTGCGCAGAACTTCTTTAAAGACAACTACAACCCCCTTTATTTGTGTATTATCGGCCTGTCATTTTTTGTATTGCTGGGCACACTGACGGATGAATGCATTACTGAATTTCATATGAATTTTATGTATTGGTTTATGGTCACCATGATCATCAGCTTTTGCAGTGCCCTGTCAACAAAACCGGCGCCATCGCGTATTGCGCAACAAAACCGACGCAATGAATTCAATTAATTCAAAAAAAATGTGCCCCTTAAAAATGAGCGCCTGAAAAATGAGACAATAATTGCCTTTGTATTCTTACTTCCCGTTACAGCGTTCCTTTTTTAAAATTCCAAACGAAATGTTCAAATGAGTCTTAACAAAAACTTTTTATTGGGTGCAACAACCGGTGTCCTTGGCCTCGGGGTTAAAACACTCCTGAATATTGTGGTGTACCCGGTTATTTTGCAAAAGCTGGGCGTCGATCAATACGGGCTTTATGTGTTGCTGCTTAATATGGCAGACCTGCTGATTTTAATGGATTTGGGCCTGACAAGCGGGATGGTCCAGCGCCTGGCTTCACTGCGGGCAAAAGGCAAAGATCAAGAAGCCCGGGAAATTCTTTCGGTTGGTTTTTTGTCTTATCTGTCTCTGGCCATTCTGCTGTTTGCCGGGTGTTTTTTCACGTTGCCCATGATTCCCGGCTTCTTTAACCTTGATCAGGCTATGGCAGCCGTAGCACTGACGTGCCTGTACATTATTTTAATGGAAGCCGCCTTAACGCTGTTTCAAGGGTATTTTTCTGCTGTTTTAATGTCCAATAACCGTTATCAGTGGGTCAATACCAGTGAAACGCTTTACTTTATTATTGCCAATGCTGGCATATTTATTCTGCTGGGCTTAGGCCTGGGGTTGAAAGAAATGCTGATGCTGCGTCTGGGGGCTTCGGTTGTTAAATTTTTCCTGATTTTATTTCATGCCATTCGCATTGATTCAGATTGTATTAAGCCGTTTTATTTTAGTTTCAGCAAAATGGTGGATCTCATGAAGGTCAGCTTTCATGCGATGGTGCGAACCATAAGCGATATTTTTGCAAACCGGATGGATCTGGTGATTATCGCCCGGTTTATGTCGTTGCATTCTGTTGCCGTTTTTGAATTTGTTTTCCGGTTCTTAAATATTATTATGCAGATCCCCTTCCACTTTGCCCGGGCAATTTTTCCAGTATTTACCAAATTGCACGCAGAAAACAACAAGGCGCAGTCGCGGCTGGTATTTTTACGAATCAGCAATGTGATCTTTTTTATTGTGGGGGTTCCCATTGCCCTGCTTTACTTTTACTTCCCAGAAATTTTTACGTTTTTCTCCGGAGGGCGTCTGGCCTATGAGGAAACAGCGCCCTTGCTGTCGTTTGCCA
The DNA here is from genome assembly GCA_038745945.1 of Cyanobacteria bacterium P01_H01_bin.74. GTDB lineage: Bacteria > Cyanobacteriota > Vampirovibrionia > Vampirovibrionales > Vampirovibrionaceae > JBCDLA01. The sequence continues at coordinate 20,508 of JBCDLA010000032.1, forward strand.
TTCCTGGCATCTTAAGTTACGCCGTCAGTATGCCCGCCAACGATTTTCTGTACGGGGCTGAGCGTTTTAGCCTGATCACAGTCAGCAGTGTGCTTTCCGCTTTGTTAAAAATTGTACTGGCCCTGTTGCTGATTGGCAATTTTGGGTTAATCGGCATTATTGTGGCTGGCCTGGTGATGGATGCCGTTCAGCATCAGATGGTGTTGATTCGTAAAACCTGCCAGACCTTGTCGATTGGGTTTAAAGAGTATGTGTATAATACGTATCTTTCTAACTTGCCCGCCCTAAGCGTTGCTGTTTTTGCCATCGTTGCTTTAAAACAGCTGCCAGCTTTGCAACCTATGCCCATTATTTTGCAATTGATCATTACAGCCTCGGTTGCCTTTGGCATTTCTGCCCTATTATGGTTTTTTACTACAACAAGTCCTGAAGAAAAAACAGCCGTTAAAGATCAACTGACTGTTTTCTGTAGAAAACTGCTTAAAAAAAATACCTTAATGCCCAAACCCGACAATTAACAGGGACCTGCTTCACTGATGTTTTCAATACGACTCAACCCGCACCCAAAACTAAAACGGATTGTCCACGATTTAGACAGTATGCTGACGGCAGCGTTTCTGTTTTTCACCAACCTGTTGGGCTGGTCCACACTGGTCAACCATTGGATTCGGCCACTGCTTTTAAAAGGCTTTGGCTTCAAAATGGGCAGCCAGGTGGCGCTGTTTCCTGGGCTGAGAATTTATTCGCGTTTTGATGACATTTCAATTGATGATGGCACGTTTATTAACCAGAACTGTTTTTTTGATGCCAGTGCACCGGTTTCGATTGGCAAATATTGCCAGATTGGCTTTAATGTATCTTTTATTACCTCATCACACGAGCTGAATTCGGACTTAAAGGGCCGTCGTCCAACATTGGCGAAACCCATTGTTGTGGAAGATTTTGTCTGGATTTGCTCTGGTGTCACGGTGCTTCCCGGTGTGAGGATTGGCAAAGGATCAGTTGTGGCTGCGGGTGCACTGGTTACATCCGATATCCCCCCGCAAACCGTTTTTGGGGGTGTGCCAGCCAAAAAAATCCGTGCATTGCCCGAAAAATCTGAAGAAGCAGTCCATTCGGAGCTAGAACCACTGATGGCAAGCTCGACTAACGGTGTTGCAACCATCATTCCATTCCATCGGGGTGAAAAGTGAGCATCAACCCCACGTCCACCGTCAAAGCTGCCAGTAAAGCCAGCGAAAGCAACGTGCAATCCTGCATTGTCCATTTTTTACCGGATAATTATGTTTGGGGCGGCATTGAAACGTATCTGGCCAATATGTTGCCCATTTTGTCGAAAGAAAGCCCGCACCGCATTGTTGCCATTGTCACCCAGGGTGGACGTCTTTACGACACCCTCAAAGCATCTGGGGTTGAGGTTTATGGCATTCCTTTTCCCTTTAAGAAGCACTCGCTTGTTCGCTCAGCCTGGGTTAACCCGTGGCTTAGAATGTTTGATTTAAAAATATACTGGGATCTCATTCCCCTGCTTAAAAAATTGTCCCCCGATCTGGTTCATCTGCACTGCGGGCGTATTGAACAGCGTTTAATTCATCTGGCTGGTTTCCCGCTGGTCTACACCTACCACGGCTATGGCGGGCCTTATAGCATTGAAGCCTCAGACAGCTGGATAGCAAAACAGTTCAATACACTGGCAAGGCCGTTGTTTCAGTGGCTTGTACCTGCGCTTTCGGGCATGCTGGTGGTCAGCCAGTACGAGTACAAGCGCCTTTACCGAGAAAAATATCTGCCCAAGTCGTTTCAAGCACAAGTCCTGCACAACGGAATACCCATGCAGCAACTCAAAGCGGCAGCAGCCCAATCAAGCCGATCGGCCCTCAGACAAAGCTGGTCAGTGGATGACAACACCCGTGTCATTGGCTATATGTGCCGGTTGCGCGCAGATAAAAACCCGCTGGCCCTGTTAAAAATAGCCAAGCAGGTTATCCGTCGTGCTGATCGTAAAAACCCTGTCTTTTTTCTGGTGGCTGGTGACGGCAAACTGGCTGATCAGATTGCCAAAGCATTTGAGCCTGGCGGCGAATTGTACGGCTACGGCAGGTATGTTGGTTTTCGCAATGATATTCCCGCACTGATTAACGCATGTGATATTACCATCAGCACCTCACTGCATGAAGGGTTTGGCTTGCGGGTGCTTGAATCGATGCTTTTCGGCAAGCCCAGCATCGCCTATGCTGTAGGCGGCATCCCTGAAGTATACGGGCACACTATAAACACGATAAACGGACATGACAGTCAAAGTCAGCTGACCCCGTTTGAGCCCGGCAAGGACTGGTTAATCGAAAAAGGTGACGAAGCGGCTTTTATTTCCTGCTTAACTGAAGTAATTAACTGGCCCAATGAACGCTTTGCTGCCCTGGCCGCTGAAATGGAAACCCATGCTCACCAGTTTGATCTGCCCAATCACATTCAGCAATTGAACCGGTTTTATGAAGAAACAGTCATGCGTTTGGGCATTGATTTTACCCCATCGCCCGGTGTCTCTTCTCTTCAAGTCCCAAAATCTCTAGCCCCAGAATCTCAAGCCTTAAAATCTCAAACTGCAGGACCTGAGGAGAAATCGAGCCCAGAACCCGACTTGTCCTCGATTTCGTAGATAATATTAAATTATCTTTACTGTTTTTAATGTAAGCACTTTAACCTTCTTTGTACGCTTTTTTTCCTCTTTTTTCCTTGGATAAAAACTGACTGCCATGAATCAACTTGTCGATTTGACTCCCGCAACTGACAGCCCATTACAAACTGCCGCTCCCACTGAAGCGCCGAAGGGTCCTGCTGCCGAAAAACGGTTTAAAATCCTGCACTTTTTGCCGGACAACCAGGCGTGGGGGGGCATTGAATTTTATTTGAAAGCAACATTGTCTGCAATGGCAGCCCACCCGGACTGGGGCAACCGTTTTGAACTGGTTGCCGCAGTGACTGAAGGCGGCCGTCTGGCTGAACAGCTGAAAAACAGCGCGGTCACCGTCAGGCTATTGCCTGTGCACATTAAAACCCCGCTGGTTCGGGTGCTGGATTACCGGGTTTTACAAGCATTATTGGTCATTCTAAAAGAAGAAAGGCCTGATCTCGTTCATATTCACAAAGGCCGGGTCGAGCAATCCATGATTCGAATGGCAGGCTACCCGTTAATGATGACCTATCACAGTTATGGTGGCCCAAACAATCTTGAAAATACTCCCAATGCTTTTCTTAGAAGCCTTTATGCCGCAACAACCCCTTTGCTTCGTGGCCTAACCCCCTTTTTAGAAACCATGCTGGTGGTCAGCGATTATGAACGCCAGCGTTTGTACCGGGAGAACTTTATTCCCAAAGCGTTTGAAGCACAAGTACTTTACAATGGCATTCCCACCGATGATCTGTTAAAAACAACCGCAGGGCTTGATAAGCAGGCTTTCCGAGAGGCATTGAGCATCCCAGAAGGGGCACGGGTTGTCAGTTTTATTTGCCGTCTGGCGCCTGACAAGAACGCTTTGGCTTTTTTGCGCATTGCAAAAGCCGTTTTTGAACAAACGTCACAAGCGGTTTACTTTTTAGTTGCTGGCCAAGGCCCGGATGCCCAACTTTTTGAGGCCGCCTTTGCTCCTGGCGGGACACTGCATAATGCGGGCCAATACCTGGGCTTTCGTTCTGATGTGCCCAAGCTGCTTGCCATCAGTGACTTTACAGTGAGTACATCGTGTCAGGAAGGTTTTGGCTTAAGGGTCCTTGAATCACTGTTATTTGGCTGTCCGTGCCTGACTTATGCGGCAGGGGGCATCCCTGAAGTGATGTCATTGCCTGAGGCCAAAGACTGGCTGATTCCGGTGGGTGATGAGACCCAGTTCGTTGCGGCGCTTCTTCAAGCACTGGCAATACCCGCAGCTAAACGTGAGGCTCTGGCTGCTGTTCTTCAAGCCCATGCGCGCACATTCGACAGCCAACATCATATTAATAAATTGGGCAAGATCTATACCAATGTGCTGTCTAAGCTGCAGGTCAATAATTTTCAGGCCTGATAAACGCAAGGAAGAAAAAATCTTTTTTAAAAGGGTTTAAAAAACAGTTCGCCTTGACGCAAAGCCCTGCAGGAAAACCGTCAGGCCCTTCTAAAAGAAAAAAGAACTTACAACCGCTTTATCAAAAAAGTATTTTGCAGTAAAACCACCCAGTGCCAAGGGTTGAACCACTGCCCGGAAGCAATGGCAACCATCGCCTTTGCCCGGTTTTTGGCACCACTGTCTGCATTTTTTGTAAAATGCCAGGCGGGCTTCAATCCAAAATGAATTTTTTTACTCAAAGAGTACTGCGAGACAAATAGCGGATTTCGGCTTTGCACTTGTTTTAAGCTCATTTCCTGCAAGGCAGCTTCTCCGTGACTAATGCCTGATCCGCTGGCCTTCCAGCCTGCCCAGGGCACTGAGGGCATTGCATAATTAATGAGTCCTAGGCCGTTCGCCGTCACCGTCCCTGCTTCAAGCTGACTGGCCACGTGTACCGCCTGGCTTTGATTGCCAGAAAAAACACTGGCTGTTAATCCGTACGCCTGTTGTTTCTGATTGGCAGGCTTAAGATTAGTCTGATTAATGCTTGCAACGGCATCATCAACTGAATCATAAAAATAAACCGACAAAACCGGCCCAAAGACTTCTTCAGTTGATACCCTGCTTTGCGCAGAGATATTGTAAAGCACGGTGGGGGCATAATAGTAACCGGTTCTGGGCAGGCGGTACCCACCCACCAGGCAGACAGCCCCTTTCGATAAGGCATCACTGACTTGTGCTTCAACAAGCGCAAGCTGTTTCTCATGGATTAATGGACCCAAGTAATCCGGGTTGTCTTTCTGATTCTGGATGACAGCTTCAAACTTTTGCTTTAACCGCGCCAGCCACGCTGATTCTTGCCCTGAGTTTTGCTCTGATTCTTTGTCTGAGTTTTGGCCTGGGTTTTGGGCACGGGGCAAAAACAACCGTTTCACGGCCGCACATGTCTGTCCCGCATTCAGCAGACGCCCCCAGACGGCATAACTTAGCGCTTCATCCATGGCTTCAGGATGGTTTATGTCGGGCAGAACCAGCATGGCATCGTTGCCGCCAAGCTCGACACTGTACCAGATATTGCGTTCAGCAAGCCGTGCCTGAATTTTTTGTCCCACTGAGCTGCTCCCCGTAAAGACAAGGCCGTCAATATCACTTTCAATCAGTGCTTTCCCGGTTTCCCCATTTCCAATACAGCACTGAACCAGACGTTGTTGAAGATCGTCTGAGTAGCCTTCAGCAGCCAAAGCCGCTTGAATCAGGTTAACCAGCTTTCGGCCGGTTTCGGGCGTCAGTTCACTGGGCTTTAAAACAACGGCACAACCTGTTAGCAAGGCTGTAACAACCCCGCTGGCTGGGATAGACAACGGATAATTCCACGGTGAAATAACCCCAATTACCCCGCGCGGCTGGTAGGCAATTTGATGACGAACACCGGTTAAATGCGTCGTGCTGTCTGCAATCACCGTTTTTGGCGACAAGAAGCGCTTGCCATGCTTTGCATAATAGCGTAAAAGCGTTAGTGTGGCGGCAACGTCGCTTTCAAGGGCTTCGGCCACTGATTTTCCGGTTTCCGTGGCTATGATTCCAGCAAGGGCATCGGCTTGCTGGGCCAGAAGAGCGGCCAATTGTTTTAAAAACTGGCACCGCTGCTCAAGGGATGTTGTTTTCCACTGTTTAAATGCTTCCCGAGAGAAACAGACGGCTTCCTTGATGGCATCTGGCGTAGCGATAGGATAAGTCTGAATTGGCGTCTCAGTCACCGGGTTAATGGTCGTCAAGCTGTTATGAAGGACTGTATCCACTTTTTTTACGACCCTTATGTGTTAACGCTTTTATAGAGCTCTGGGTTTTATAGGGTTCTTGGTTTTATGGAGCTCTTTGCTTTATAGCGTTCTTTGCTACTCTATGGCAACAATTTCCGGCATTTTGGCAATCAGCTTATCGAGTTCAGGCTCATTCAATATTTTTTCGGGCTGAATAACGGGCAAATTGTTTTCAATCAACAGCTGATCCGTGGTAAAGCGATCGATCACATGATCCACAAACAACACACCATCCAGGTGATCCAGTTCATGTTGAATGGCCCGGCAAAGCAAGGAGCCGCCATCCACTGTCATGACCTTTGACTTGCCTTTTTCATCCAGGTATTTGACGGTGATGCTTTTGTAGCGCTTCACCTCAGTGTAGACATCAGGAAAACTCAGGCACCCCTCGCGGCTGACAATGGCCAGTTCTTTTTTCACAATAACCGGGTTGATAAATGCCATTGGGGGCAGCAATTCGCGATCGGTGCTGCAGTCCAGAACAAAGACACGTTTTAAAATACCCACCTGATTGGCGGCAAGCCCAACACCGTTATTGGCATACATGGTATCAAATAAATCAGCCACCAGACGTTGGATTTTTGCAGAGACCTTGGTCACTTTTTCTGCTTTTTGCCGAAGAAGGGGATCCCCGTAATGTAATATTTCAAGGACTGCCATGGGGTTAGTTCTCCAAAAAGAATACTGCGATTACAGTCATCAATAAGACGGATACCTGGTAAATAATTGTGAAATGGTGTTTAAGAAACTTTAATAACATTGTTGAAACACGCTTTTGGGTAAAACAGAGAAACAACGAATCTTATAAATATAAAAACCATTTTAAAGAAATTATTGACATTATACAGGCAATACACGCAAGGTTATACCCCTTAGATGCCCAAATTGTTACTGCCTAAATACAGAAGAGCAAGATCATTGCTTAATGTAAAAATCGGACGTCAATGATTGAACAGTAAAAATTAACCGAACCGCTTGCCTAACGTGATTTACGGGGATGAAACCAGAACGGTTGCCGTCTCTAAAAACAGTTTTATGGCCTTGTCTATCTCTATTTGAATGTCCGGGTTGGTAATGGATTGTGTTTCCGGGTTAAAATTGTCAAAGAATGAAGGCACAGAAACGGAAGCTTTAACGTCCATTCCAAAATACGGTGCTGAGCCAATCGCTGTTTTCAGGACGTTGCCAGCACCGCCCTGGCCAGGCGATGTGGAAAGCAATAAGGCCGGCTTGTCCTGGTAAACTTTCTGGCTGATTCGGGACGTCCAGTCAAACAGGTTTTTATAAAAAGCTGGGTAAAACCCGTTGTGCTCGGCCAACGAAATCATCAGGGCATCGGCTTCACCAATGTGCCGGTAAAACAGCTTGGCTTGCTCAGGAATACCCGTTTGGGCTTCACGATCTTGGCGGTACAGCGGCATTTCAAAATCGATGAGATCCAGCATGGTCAGCACAACGGGGAAAGTCGCTGTTTGCTTTAACTGGGTTCCCACAAAAGCGAGCAGTTGCTTGTTAATGGATTCCATATGGTTGGTGGCAGCAAAAGCCAATAGTTTCATTGAAAATGCCCTCTTTTTTCATTGAAATGACCGATTAGGTCTCAGTTTGAGAGAATAAACACTTTTCTGTGGCGGAAGGGACAGGATTCGAACCTGCAACCCTTTCGGGCGACCGCTTTCAAGGCGGCTTCCTCACCATCCGGACCCCTTCCATCTGTAAAAAGTTTGACGAAGCAGCGCCTGTTATTACTAAAGCCTGTTGTTAGTAA
>JBCDLA010000033.1:0-27739 GCA_038745945.1 Cyanobacteria bacterium P01_H01_bin.74
CCAAAGGGCATCCACATCTCTAAGGCCTTCCGGCCAAGAGCTGCGGACGGCCAAGCCCCCAGCTATACCAGTGCTCACTCGCAAAGGCAGTTTCTGAGGGGTCTGGCTTACGCCATTCTACCCTTCAGAACCAGCAACTTCTGCTATTTCTTATAACGCGTAAGGTTTGAGCGGTTCAGTCGTTAGGCTTTCTGGTTTCGGGGTGTACACTGGCGCAGCCATCACCCCGAAAACCGATTTTGCGAGTGAGCATACCCGTAGGGTAGCGCAGCAGCAATTTAGGTAAGAAAGCCGGTTTATATTTCTCTTTCGGGGGGTGTTAAGCGGGGGGTGTCCCCCCGCTTACGCGGCGAGGGGTTGTTAGGTGTTGACTTTTTCACAAAGAAATTGCACCTGTGCAATAAATTTTATATAATTTTAATATAGGTTGTTGTGAAAGTTTGAAAAAAGTTCGACATCTAGCTGGGAGTTCACCGTGTCAATCCAAAGCTTTAAAAAAGAACCGTCTAGGCTTTATAAAGTTGTTGAAACTTATGAAAAAGCAATGGCTGGATTTTCATCAGGAATGACCGTGATGTTGGGCGGCTTTGGCCTTTGTGGTATTCCTGAGGGTTTGATTGCCTGGGTCAGCAAGCATCCTAAATTAACAGGGCTTACCTGTATTTCAAACAATGCAGGGGTTGATGATTTCGGCTTGGGACTTTGGCTTAAAAACCGCCAGATTAAAACCATGATCGCCTCTTATGTGGGTGAAAATGTCCTGTTTGAATCATTGTTTTTATCAGGTGAAATGGGTGTTGTTCTGACCCCGCAAGGCACCCTGGCTGAAAAAATTCGGGCCGGTGGTGCTGGCATTCCTGCCTTTTTCACACCAACTGGCTACGGGACGGTGGTGGCAGAAGGCAAAGAAACCCGTGAGATTAACGGCAAGCCCTGTGTGCTTGAAACGGCTTTAACGGCTGATTTTTCTCTGGTGAAAGCTTGGAAAGCAGACACGATGGGTAATTTGATTTACCGGCATACGGCACAGAATTTTAACCCGGTGATGGCCACGGCTGGCAAAATTACAGTGGCTGAAGTTGAAGAAATTGTTCCTGCTGGCGACTTGGATCCCAATAATATTCATACCCCAGGAATTTATGTGAACCGAGTCATTGCCGGGACTTTCGAAAAACGCATTGAGCAACGCACGATTCAGGAATAAATTTCAATTACAGTGCACAAACAACCAACAGTTATTTTAGAAAACCCGATTTGAGAGAGTACCCCCTGTGACATTATCCCGAAGTGCTATGGTTAGCCGGATTGCCCAAGAGCTGAAAGACGGCTACACAGTCAATTTAGGTATCGGCATCCCAACACTGGTTGCCAATGCAGTTCCTGATGGCATTTCGGTTTTATTTCAATCAGAAAACGGCTTGTTGGGCATGGGCCCTTTCCCGACTGAGGCGGAACTGGATCCGGATTTAATTAATGCAGGCAAGCAGACCGTTACCGCCGTTCAGGGTGCTGCATTTTTTTCATCGTCGGAAAGCTTTGCGATGATCCGGGGAGGCCATGTGGACTTAACCATTCTCGGTGCCTTTGAAGTGGACACGCTTGGTAATATTGCCTCCTGGATGATACCTGGCAAACTTGTTAAAGGGATGGGCGGGGCGATGGATTTGGTTTCTGGGGCAGACAACATTATTGTGGCGATGTCGCATACCAGCCGCGATGGGTCGTCTAAAATCAAGCACCGTTGCGGGTTGCCTTTAACGGGTGTTAATTGCGTCAGCACTGTGATTACGGATATGGCCGTTCTGGCCAGAGAGGGGGAAGCGTACCGTCTGCTTGAACGTGCCCCTGGTGTTTGTGTTGAAACAATCCAAGCTGCAACCGAAGCAACATTAATTGTATCGGGTGAAATACCTGAAATGGTTGTTCACACTATTTAGAGAAAAGTTATTAAACATCGCTAATTTAACACTGAGAAATAAGATCATCATCAATAGCTGGAATCTTTCTTTTATCAGGTTCTTGACTTATTTCTGGAAATACTTTACGTACAAACGGGTGCGATAACACACGATTGTTATTTTCAAATTCATTTTCAATAACAACACGAACATTGTCTAATTGAAGGCGTGCTCTTAACATTTCCCTTTGTTGCTTATCTTCAAAACTGCGAATAGCAGTCATCAGTTCATTCAATAAGTCAAGATCACCAATAGCAAATTCTTCTTTGTCTTTAAGTGGCTTAAATTGTAAAAAGCTGTCTACATATCCGTTGTCTTTCTTGTAAAAAATGCTACTAGGGTCATCAGTTATTTTACTGATCGTATTTTGCACAATCTCAAACAATTGTTGTTCTTGCTCTTCTTCTTGTAGTGTTAACCCGGTTTCGCGATACGGAGGAAAACAGGCATTAACAGCAGCAAGCCTAATTGTTTGAGAAGGAATTTGACCGATTGCCTGGATTAACTCGGTTTTGGAGTCCTGTTCTAACGCATCCCAATATAACTCTAACAACCGAATTAGCGTAATTTTATTGCTGTTTTCTCCTGGTCTTAGCTGCTGAAACACTGTGATTGGTTCAGCTGCTATGAGTGTACAAACTTTTTCTTTTTGTGGCTTAGATAATGTGTGCCAGTTTTCTGTCATAAGTATATTTTTTAATGCTTTGCTTCTTATAATTTCGCTTTTATTTAATGATTCTATTCGAGCCAACAAATTGTCTTTTTGACTTTCACTCAGTCGATGCGTTGCTCTTGCAAGTGGTTGAATTGCATAATCTGTGTTTAGTTTTAATAATGCATTCACCAGACGTTGATCGGCATCTGTATTGCTGTCTGTGTTACTTGGTGTCTTAGTTTCAACTGGGACTACAAAATTATTTGCCAGCCATATTAATGCTGATTCTCTTTCTTGATTATCACGAATTTTTAAAGCAAAGTTAATCAATGCCTTTCTTTCAGGCGCTCTGAAGTAACGCAAATGCTTCCAATCAGAGTTAGGCATAACCCTTTTTGCCCTGTTGAGCCGATCAGTAAAACTCTCTCTTTTGGATTCTAAAAAAGTGCGAACAAATTTCTCAGCTTGAGTTGAAAGATCATCCTGGCCAGAAAGCAAAACCCTGTTAATGGGATGTCTGTGTATCCAAAAATCTTGCCTTGGTGTTTTTCTTATATTATTACTTGATTCCGTAGGCGAGGTGGCGGACTGCGATGGCTTGCTGAGTGTACAACCAGAAAAAAATAACATCGAATGACAAGACTTTCCGAATTAATATTTAAAGTAGTTAAACAAGTGTGATGATAAATTGGAGAATATCTTTTATTGTTAAATACTCCTGAAGCGCGTAATATTCTTATTTTTAACAAAGTGTTACAATAGACGCGAAAAGTTTGCTTGATTTGCATTCGTGTTAAATGATTAAATCTTTCAGGTTAAGTCCCTGGGTTGCTTGCAACGTACAATTTAACCTATTAATCAACTTAATTAACACATTTCATCTTAAGGCCATCAATTCCTCCAGTAATGTCACCCATTTCAGTATTAACAGAGCCTGCTGAACAGCAACCCCCAGAGCTTCCAGAACTGACTGACTGGCAAAGTCTGCCGCACCCGCGTGCGCTTGCTTTTTTGGGAGACTCGGTTTTTGAAATCTTTTTGCGAAAACTGGCCATTTCCCACACAGGCAGTACCCAGTCGGATGTATTGCATGAATTTACCAAACAATGGGCAAACGCTGAGGCACAAGCCTTCCTTTTACTTCAGTTAATGCCCTCACTAACGGTCGCTGAGCAAGTTTTGGTTCGACAAGCCAGAAATACCCCAGTGGGCAGTACCCGCAGAAAAAAACAACGCCAGCACCGTCAAGCTACTGCCTTTGAAGCCTTATTGGGCGCCTTGCACCTGAGTCATCCTGCAAAACTGGCCCAAATTCAGCAGGCCATTGAAACAATAATTGTCAATCAACCAGAAAACTGCGCAGACGAATCAACAGACAACCAGGCAGTACTTTCTGGCGTTGTCTCAGATAAAACGCATGCAAGCTTTTGAAGCCCTTGAGCTGTTGGCTGAATTCACTGAAAAAAACTTGACCATTGCACTATTTTTATCCAAGTCGCAACAAGACTGGTCAACCCCGGACAAGGTTTTAATAGAAACCGTGCAACCCTGCTTTCAGAAAGCACTGACTGCCTTTTTAAGAATTTTAACAATGGAGCTCAAACACGGTGAACCAGCGATCTCCCAGGAGATTCAAGCGAAATTGCAGCAAGGGGTTTCCATTGAAGTGGTTCTTTGCGACAACGCATACATTCAAGCCAGAAATAGCCAATACCGGCAAAAAAATTCTCCCACCGATGTATTAACCTTCCACACCCAATCGGTTTTCCCCACAGAAACAGGATTTCCTGCCATCCCCGATCTGTTGGACATACCGCTGGCCAGTATTTTGATTTCGCTGGAGTTTGCAGCCAACGCCACAAAAAAACAGACCGAGCAAAAGTTTACAACAATCCAATACCTCACGGAGCGTTTTGTCCACGGCTTATTACACAGCTTTGAGATCCACCATGACACAACCCCGTCATTTGAGCAGGTGATTGGAATTCAGCAGGCAGTTTTAGAATCTGTTTTCCCAGATGCCACACTATGCTCTCCCCTGGGGACAAATGAACGTTCTTGACTGTAAAGCTTTCAAGTAAAAAAACAATGCATATTTTTTATTCTATACTTCTTTTCACTCGAGTTGAATAAAAAAGAGAGCTCCTTTCGATCTTTTTGCGTAAACAGGTTGAATGTAAGTTGAAAAGCGCAGGAGTAATGAATTCGTTGATTATAAAAGATAACGAAACCTGGATAAAATCAGTGGCTAAAAAAACCTATTTCTACAAAAAGCAATTTTAAAATGGCGGCAATTTGGGGAAACCCGGGGGTAAGCCAATGCCTTTTTTCCCCGGTTTTTTCGGTAAACTGCCCGCCTGATTTCCAAAGGCTCTCATTTCTTTCATCAATGCCTCTGGCGATGGCTGCTTTTTTTTACCTTTTTGTTTTTTACGCCCCATACTCAGACCCGTTTTCCCACTTGCTGGCTCGGCCCCGTCTTTTATTTCAGCTGCCTCACTTTGGTCTAAGGCAGGACTCCCCCCTGAAAACATATCTTTCATCTGCGTCATCTGTTTCATCATCATACGCATTTGGGTAAACTGCTTTAAAAACTGGGCAATTTCTTTTTCAGATATCCCGCATCCCTTGGCGATGCGTTTTTGCCTGCTGGCATTGATAATGTCTGGCTTATCGCGTTCTACCAGTGTCATGCTGTTGATAATAATATCAATTTTTTTAAATTGTCCGTCGCCCAGCTGCGACATGCTTTCGCGCATTTCTTTGGTTAAACCGGGGATAGGTAACATGCCCAACAGTTGATCCAGTGGGCCCAACAGCTTAAACGATTTCATCATCGACTTAAAATCATTGAGAGAAAAATCGTTTTTCCTGATCTTTGCCTCTACCCGGCGGCTTTCTTCTTCATCAAACGCGGCTTGTGCCCGCTCTACCAGAGAAACCACATCACCCATACCCAAAATGCGGTTGGCCAGGCGATCCGGATAAAACGGTTCCAGGGCATCCAGTTTTTCACCGGTTGCAATCAATTTAATGGGTTTACCGGTTGCCTCCACCACAGAAATGGCGGCCCCACCCCGCGAGTCCCCGTCCAGTTTGGTTAAAACAATCCCAGTCACATCCAGCTGACTGTTAAAAGTCTCAGCAACCGCTACCGACTCCTGACCAGTCATTGCATCGATAACCAGTAATTTTTCCTGCGGTGAAAACTGACGCTCAAGCAGAAGCAACTCTGCCATCATAGAGGAATCAACCTGCAAGCGCCCAGCAGTATCGATAATCACCACATCGTGGTTATTTTGTCTGGCAACAGTCAGGCCGGTTGCCACAATTCTTGAGACATCGGTTTCTTCTGGCGCGCAGGCATGCACCGGAATGTCTGTTTGCTTGCCCAGTGTCATTAATTGCTGAATCGCTGCTGGCCGGTAAACATCTGCTGCAACCAGCAAGGGGCGTTTGCCCTGATTTTTTAGAGAAAGCGCCAGTTTCCCCGATGTTGTGGTTTTTCCTGAGCCTTGCAAGCCAAACATCATGATTAATGCGGGTTTTTCAGGACTTGCTTCTTTTTCAGCACTTGTTTCTAGGTTTAAACCGGTATTTTCTTTGCCCAGCAGTAAAACCAATTCGTCATGAACAATTTTAATCAGTTGCTCGCCCGGTTCAACCTGCTTGAGGACGGCTTCGCCATCGGCCCGGTCTTTAATTCGGGAAATAAAGGCTTTAATGACTTTTAGACTGACATCAGCTTCAATCAGAGCCCGCCGGACTTCTCTAAGGGCGTCATTCATGTTGTCTTGCGTGAGCTGATTGTTACCCTGAATAGCAGAAAAAGCCGATTGCAGGCGTTCTGAGAGTTGATCAAACATGATTTTAAATTACTGGTTTTGAGTTACTGGGGTTTGAGATCACTGGCTTTAGCCAATTTTGTTTTTGCAACTTAACTTTAAAGTCAGTTTACTGTAAGCACAGTACAAACTCAAAAGAGCAGGCTTGGTATTTAATGTGAATGAAGCCCCGTAAAAAATAAGAAACCCAGTGCAAAAAAAAGCACTGGGCAAGTAAAGTAGCAAAGGGAACAGAGAGTAGAGAGTAATAAAACAAGATACATTTGTATCTTCTAAAATGCATAAGACAACTGAAGAAAAAAAATTGCCTTTTTGTAACTAAATGTAAATACTAATTTTAATCATTACATTAGATAAGACAATAATAATAACCAGAACATTTAGAATAATAAAGCTGAAAAAAATAAAACCGCAGGCCATAGAAAAGCCTGCGGGCTTGGTTCAAGGAAGAGTGGATTATTTAAACAAATTTAAACCAGCTGAATAATGGTCTGAAGCACTTCGCTCTGGGTTCTTACAACCCGGCTGGATGCTTCTAGCCCTCTCTGGGAAATAATCATGTTGGTAAACTCGCCGGCCAGATCAACATTGGATGATTCAAGGGCACCGGCATTAATCCCCCCACGAGATCCTGAACTGGCAACCCCAAAATCCGGGGTGCCTGAGTTGGCGCCAATAAGGAAGTTATTGCTGCCATCGTAAAGCAAACCAGAAGGGTTAATGACCGAAGCCGTCTGCAGTTGAAGCTGCATCCCCTCCATACCTGGGCCCGCGACACCCAGGCCAACCCCGCCATCAAAAACGGCACTGGCACCCAGCTGATCGACTGTCCCGCTGTCAGAGGCTTCCAGGTTTGAAGCACTGTAGGTTCCCCCTTCAAATGGCTGGTGAATAATTTCACGGCGCCAGAGTTCCGGGTTGTTGATATTAGCTGTTACGGTTGCCTGGTTGGTTCGGACTGAAATAATATCCCCATTAGAGTACCTGGCAGCAACAGATCCATCGACACCGATGGAAAAGCTTTGCAATTGTACAGGCGTGGTAAACTGTGAGGCTGCACCCGGGTTAATGGCCAGAGCAATGGGCCCACCAGCAGCAGTGGAGGTACCGATTGGCGAGAAGTGGCTTTCAAGCACATTGCTGTTGGCATCCAGATCTTTGGTGATCAAAAATTCGGTTGGAATTTTAACCCGGCCCAGGGTGGTATTGCTGTTCCCCAAAATTTGCGAGGTCCCGCGAACCCGGTTACCAGAACTGCTGACGAGGTTGCCGTTGCTGTCCAAAGTAAAGTTTCCGGCCCGGGTCAAGAAAAAGTCGGTGGGGTTGGTGCCGTTATTGGTGTCAATTCTTTCCAGAGCAAAAAACCCGTCTCCATTCACCATCAGATCGGTATTTTTACCCGTAAATTGTGATCCCCCCTGGGAGAAATTGGACGCAATCTCTGAAACCAGCGATCCGCTACCAATCTGCAATGGGTTAATCCCCCCAAGGGTTCCGTTTGGCGGGCTTCCTCCACTAATGGTGCTTGAAAACACGGTGGCAAAATTGGCTGAGCTGGATTTGTAGCCCAATGTGTTTACGTTGGCCACATTGTTTGAAATGACATTCAACCGGGTCTGGTTTGATCGAATACCGGATACCGCTGAAAACATCCCTTGTGTCATAAAAACCCTCCATCTAGGTCAATTTTAAATCATTGAATTGTTGTGCTGAGAACTCAGGTCAAGTTAAGGCTGATGAAAATAAGAGGAAAAAAAAGAAATAACCACACGCTTAATTTTTATTGGCTTTGTTTTTTATTGGCTACGGGGTACTGGTCAACGGCAATGCACCAGACAGCGATTGAATGGCGTCCATATCGTAAAACTCACCGTTAATTTCTATGAGCGCAATACCCCGTTCCTGATCCAGTCGAACAGAGTCAATGGTGCCCGTTTCCATAATGGGTGTATTGGTCTCAAAGTCAATTTCCAAATTGCCTGAGACGTTGTTTTCAAAATCCCACGGGGCTTTGGGCAGTGTTGCTGTTTTGCCAACCAGACTGCTGGCCTGCGAAAACTTGGTGGCATTAACCACGTCGCTCATCTGGTCAACTTGCTCCAGCTGAAGCTGTTGAGACAACATATCGGTGCTGTCTTGCGGGTTGGTGGGATCCTGATTGGTAATTTGCGCCAGGATTAACTGGATAAAAGATTCTCGGTCCAAGCGGCTGGAGCCCAGATTGCTTCGGTTGTTTTCAAAATTAACCTGGTTGGTGTTGTTAATGAGGTTGGTCAGTGTGTTCTGTACGTTGGTTGACACGGATGCTTCTCCTGTTTTAAAGGGATTTCTGGTTTTGGTTCTGTAAAAAACGGGTCAGTTAAGCAAAGACACTGACTTGACCGAGGGCATTGTCTTGCCGGTAGGGCTCTTCATTTGTTGTTTCTGGGGTATCAGGGGTGGGCTGCGCTGGTGGAACCTCTACAGCAAGTTGTCGGGCAGGGGATTGATTATTGCCTTGAGAGAAAAGCTGGTTAAATGAATTTTGTTGAGAGGCTTGCCCGTTGTTATTTTGATTGGCGTTTTGTTGATACCCGTTTTGCTCTTGCTGGAAATTGCCCGACTCTGGGTTCCCTGAAGAAGATTGTCCGCCAGTTTGAGTTTCAGTTGCATTGCCGGCCAAAAGTACACTTACCTTGTCCACGCGAACCCCTTGCGCTTCCAGGTTGCTTTTCAGACTATCGGCCTGGCTTTGCAAAAGTTGCTGGGTTTCAGCTGAAGATGCAATAAATCGTGCCGTGAGTTGTTTGTTTGATCCACTAACGAGATTGACCCGGACATCCCCCAGATTGTCTGGGTTAAGGCGGATGCTTAATGATTTGTTGCCGTTTTGCGCGCTGTAAACCGTGCCTTCAACCACTTGATCGCCTGGGCTGGTGGCTGTTGACTGGAAAATAGAAGCCGAGCCACCTGCTTTTGAAACCGATGCCGGTGTCATACTGGCTGAATTTGCCCCCAGATTACCCGAAATGGCATTAACAGCGTTAACAGAAGCGTTGGGCGCCTGTGGATTTACAGGGGATGCTTGTGCCGTTGAACTATTGGTATTTGAGGTGGCATTGGGGGCTATGCCTTGGCTTGTGGCAAGTGGGATATCATCCGGGTTGGCCGTGACAAAACTTTGATCGGGTTGCTGTAAAATCTTGCTTTTTTCTGAAAAATTGTCAGGATTCCCTGGGTTCTGACCTTGATTGGCTGTATTTTCAGGGTTTGCACTTTCTTGCGCTGCATCAACGCTGCCGTTCAGTGCACTGAGTTGTTCTGCAATGCCGTCTAATTTTAATAAGTCTGCCGCAGGTTCTGCGTTTTTATTCTGTGTTTTTTGCATGGCCAGCAGATTTTCATCACCTTGACCTGCCGCTTTTTGGAGTAAGTCATTGGGGTTCAACCCGTTATCAGGGTTCAATTTTTTTGCAGCCTCTTGGGCAAGAAGTTGCATGCTTTGATCACCGTCAGCGGCCTCTTGGCTGTCCCAATTGCCCGCCAGTCCTGTAGTACGATTGTTGGATGCGTTTTCTGCATTCAATCCCAGTTCTTCCAGGTTACTGCCCGCAACCGGTGTGAGCAATTCAGCAGGGCTGCCTTTAGGCTGATTCTCACTATTTGGACTGATTGCGGCCGCATTGATTGCTGTTTCAGGGTTCAGCAGATTTTCTTTAATAGAAAACTGCTGATTCAAGGACTTGGCCATTTTTTCCAGGGCTTCAAAATTTTCAGGATCTTTTAACTGCTGATGAATTTCAAAGGCCAGGCCATTGCTTAACCCGCCCATGCCTATGCCCATGCCTAGGGCAGCACCACCCGATGCGTTCAGAGAGAAGTTCGAATCCTTTAAAGATGCGGTCAAACTTTCAGTATCCTTTGCAATTTCTGCGTCAGTTTTTGCCTCAATTTTTGCTTCGCTGGTAGTTTTAATGGCAGTCCCATCATCAGACAATCCATTAAGTTCTTCTGATGTTAAGTTTGCCTGAGAAATACCGTCTTTGGTCAGACCCAGGGTATGGGCGTCAGCCAATGTTTGACTGTCAATGGCTTCTGTGTCCAGTTGCTTTGATTGCGCTTCTAAAAGGCTATTTTTGAGTGCTTCCGGCAAAGCTGCAACCTGGGCCTCAGAAAAATTTGCATTAGCCCCTAATCCCTCACCTTGGCCTGCCAACGATAAAAGCATGCCGGCCAGTGCGTCACTGTTGGGGGCTCCATCCGCAGTCAGAAGCTGTTTCAACTCAGTTTCAGAAAAATCGGAAAAATCACGGGATTGAAAAGCTTCCAGAAATTGAGCCATGGCTTCTGGCGACAAAGCCCGTTGCTTGGCCAGCTTTTCAGTCAGTTTGTTGCTGCGCCCCTCATTAGCCTCTGTGGACTGTGCTGATTGCTGGAGGCCTTCTTTTTTATTAGGCAAACTACTGCTAACCCCTTGTTTCTCTTCTTGTTTTACTTTTTGTTTTTCTTCTTGTTTTATTTCTGGGCCTGAGGGCCGAGTCGCTGCCTTTTCGCGTTCCGGGGGGTGGGGCGGTGTCGAATTCCTGGGGACAGTTGTCGCTGCCTTGGGCCAACTGGCTTGCTGCGCGAGTTGTTTTGATTGGAAAGGGGAAGAAAACGGGCTACTAGATGGCTGCTTTGTTGGGGTGTTTTTTTGAGAAAACTGCCCGAGAACACTGCTAAAGGATTGGTTGAAAGACGTGCTGCTGCCCTGTGTCATGTGCGTATTTAAACTTAATGCCAGCAAATTGCTGCTTCCAACACTGTCGAGTATCGCGCTGCTGGATTGATTGGTCAGGCTGTTGTTTGAAATCATCGGTGCATCTTTCTGATTTTGTATGATTTTCTGCTAACCCGCTAAGAATTGCTTTGAAAACGAATCGCGGCGATTTCGTTCATTAAGTCTTCATCCGCTTTTTGTTCTTTGTGCTTCTGCTCACGGTCATGCTTGTCTTTCAAGTTTTCCAGCGTTTTTTGCCGGATAAGTGTCTGACTTAAGTGTTCTTGTGCAATGGCGGCTTTCTTTTTTTGATGCTCAAGCTGTATCAGCAAAGGATCCAACGAGGCTTTAATGCGAAATAGATAATCTGGCAGATTTCTAAGAACTTCAAGTGAAATGCTGCCGTTCTGCAGCGTTTGGCTTTGGCCTTCTATGGTTGTTTCAATGAGAGACTCAAGCTGCTGGATTTGAGACAGAATGGCCTGTTTTTTTTGTTCTTCAATGGCCAGTGCCTGCTGGGCCGAATTGCGTTGTTCGATTCGGTAATCCAGAATGGCTTGTAGCCGAAATGCTTGACCTTTTGGCAAAAAACGCTTGCCTCCTGTCTAAAAAAGAGAGAATCCCATACCTAACGAAACACCGAACTGTATACCCACGGTTTTAAAAACTGTTGCAACCGATTGATTACACTTACCTTAAACCATTTGCCAACCCGCTTTCCTCATTCAAGAGATTTATTTCAGACGGGGTTATTAAAGTTTATTAAAACAGGCTAAAATAACTTTCTCTACTCAATTTCAGGCTTTTTTAAAACCCTGCCGGACAACAGTTTTCCCTAAACTCGACCGATAGATTTAATTCTGGTTGGCTGCTTACTTTCATTCTATTAAAAGAGAGAATATTTCCTCTCGGATATTTTGCGGGAAAGCGACTATCTATCAATTTGTAATATCTGAAAGCAAACCCCTAGAAATTGGCAGAAACAAACAGTATAATTAGAGAATAATAGGCTTTGTATTTTTTGCGTAAGTCATCCACATCGCATTTTGATTAAAGTCATAATTTTATTGACATCTCTAATGTCAGCGTTGGACATAGCATTATATAGCTTTATTACGTTGAACTCAGGCCATTAATTTAGTCGGTTTTATACAAAACAACAACAAAGCCAAGTTTTCAGAACCCATCAGTCTATAAGGATCTGCGGAAGAGATTTGCTTATTCTTTTATACGCTATAGAATAGGCACTATTAAGATTTATTTTTTGGAGAAGCCCTAATGGTATCTTTTATTGAACATGTTCAGGCCCGGGAAATTATAGACTCAAGAGGAAACCCAACGGTCGAAGTCGATGTCACATTGTCCTGCGGGGCGTCAGGCCGTGCTGCTGTGCCAGCTGGCGCGAGTACCGGTGCCAAAGAGGCCATTGCATTGTATGACGGTGATACCAGTAGGTTCTTGGGCAAAGGCGTATTGCAGGCCATAGAAAATGTCAATGATCGCATTAGCCACGAAGTGATTGATCAAGATGTGCTGCCCCAAGCTGAAATTGATTTAACCTTGTTAACCCTGGATGGCACAGACAACAAGTCAAAATTGGGAGCCAATGCCATTTTAGGGGTCAGTATGGCCATTGCCCGAGCGGCGGCGGCTTCGCAAAAACTGCCTTTGTATCGCTATCTGGGTGGGGTCAACGCCATGACGTTGCCTGTACCGATGATGAATATTATCAATGGGGGTGCCCACGCAGACAACACCATTGATATTCAGGAATTCATGATTGTGCCTGTTGGGGCGTTTTCTTTTTCTGAGGCATTGCGGTGGGGTGCAGAAACCTTTCATCATCTCAAGCGGATTTTAAAATCAAAAGGCTTAAACAACAGCGTTGGCGATGAAGGGGGCTTTGCGCCCAACCTAAACAATGCCCAGGAAGCCATTGAGCTAATTATAGAAGCCATTCACAGTGCGGGCTACAATACAACCGATCAGATTAAAATTGCGCTGGATGTGGCCAGTTCAGAGTTTTACCAGGATGGCCACTATGAAATGGCCGGAGAGCAAAAAAGCCTGAATGCTGATCAAATGGTCAATTACCTGGTTGACCTGGCTGATCAATACCCCATTATCTCAATAGAAGACGGCATGGATGAAACCGACTGGCAGGGCTGGCAACTGCTCACCCAAAAACTGGGGGATCGGGTTCAGTTGGTGGGTGATGATCTGTTTGTGACCAATCCCAAAATATTGAAAGAAGGCATTGAAAAAGGGGTTGCCAACAGCATTTTAATTAAACTGAACCAGATTGGGACACTCAGTGAAACCCTGGCTGCCATCAATATGGCGCATCAGGCCGGGTATACCACCATTATCAGCCACCGATCCGGTGAAACAGAAGACACGTTTATTGCTGATTTGGCTGTTGCTGTTAATGCCGGCCAGATTAAAACCGGTTCGCTGTGCCGCTCAGAACGCATTGCCAAGTACAACCAGCTTCTGCGCATTGAACAGGAATTGGGGCCTGTGGCAAAGTATGCGGGCTATTCGGCTTTTAACATCAGCCGAAGCAAAACGCTGGAAGTTGTCTAATCGCTAATTATCAAGTAAAACCCTAAAACAGCATAAGGAGCCTAAAACACGATCAAGAGAAGTCAATCAAATGAATCAGGTTGGTAAAAAATCTGTGCAGTCAGTAATCATAGGAGAAAACAAACTGATGAAACTCATTGTTAACGGACGCAACATTGAATTAACGGATGCAATAAAAAGCCATGTTACTGACAAACTCAGGCGATTAAACCAACATTATGACTTCATTAATGAATTGCACGTGTTTTTAAGTGTAGAGAAAAACCCCCGAATTGCTGAGAATCAGGTTGCTGAAGCAACCATTCTGGTTAATAAAGCTGTTTTTCGTGTGACTGTGACCTCTGATGATTTGTATGGCAGTGTGGATGCGCTTCACGACAAGATTGACCGGGTTTTGCAGCGTCACAAAACCAAGTCGTTGGGACGTTCAAAGTCTGCCAAAGCCGGTACACTTCGAAAAGAACAAGGCTTCTTGGCGGAAGAAAGCAACGAAGAGATTGCGCGCGGCTTTGAAGACGATTTTTATACAGCCTACGATGTTAACGCGGCATTGGAAGAAGACGACTTGCCAATGGTTTCTGAAGGCTATGCCAGCTAGCTTTTAGCCAGCCGATTTTTTTCTGAAGCTGTATACAGCGGCAAAATTTAAATGTAGTTAAGAATTGTACTGGTCAGGACCCTCCCTGCAACACTCAGGGAGGCATCCAGTACATTTTGTTGTTGCTGAAGATCAGAGATAACGGTCGGCAAATCCACATCCTGGATGCCTGAATACTCTTGGGTGAGTATGGCACTGCGGTCATCAATTCTTGTGCTGGTTAATTCCAGGCGACTGCTGATTGATCCCAAAACAGCCTGACTGTTTAGCAGCGTGTTCATATCGGTGGTCAAGTCATCAATCCGGCTTCTGATTTCTGCCAGCTGGTTGGGATCACCAGCGGTTTGCAAATCAATCTTCAGTTCGATCATGGTTTCAAACAGACCGCCTGAACCTGCTGCAAAGGTCGGAGGCAACGGGGGTCCGCCAGCTGTTACAGTAACACTGCCCAGCAGATTTTGACCGTTAACGTTAATCGGGGTTGTGACCCCGTCAGAGAGCTCAACACTGCGTTGCCAGGCACTGGTCGGTGGGGAACCTGCATACGTGATATTGTCGCCAGTTCGGGTAAACGGCGGAGTATCTGTCTGAAATCCTGCAAAGACATACTTGCCAGCAATATCTGTATTGCCCAGTTGAACCAGTTGATTAATTAATTCATCCACTTCAAGGGCAATGGCATCCCGTCCGTCCTGGTTGTTTGTAAAGTTTGCAGCCTGGGTGGCCAATTCCTGAACCCGGTGAACAACATCCACCATGGTTGTAATGGCGGAATCACTGATTTGGGTCTCAGAAATGGCGGCATCAATGTTTTTTTTGTACTGCTCATCGGTTCGAATGCTGTTTGACAGCAACAAGACCCGGGTCAGGCCTACGGGATCATCTGAGGGTTTTAAAATGTTCTGGCCCGAGGCGAGCTTTTCCTGAAGATCATTGGTTCTGCTCAGATTGTTTTGCAGGTGAAAGACTGAGCGATTGCTGAGTATGCTGTTTGTAACGCGGTTGACACCCATCTGTGAAACCCCTGGTTTTTAAGGACACCGGTGACTTGTGCTCGTTTTTGATGAACTCTAATTTTTATTTTGATCGCTATGGCTTTTTTGGGTCTTAAGCCAGATTAATAATGGTCTGCATCACTTCATCCAGGACGGCAATGGTCCTGGATGTTGCCTCAAAAGCCCGCTGGTAGCGCAAGAGATCAATGGTTTCTTCATCAATGTTAACGCCAGATACAGACTCTCGTTGGTTGATGACGGTGTTGTTCTGCGACTGATTGGTTGCATTGATATTTTCGTAACTGCGGGTATCAATGCCCACTTTGGAGACAAGCGCGTTGAGATACTCTACGGTGCTGGCGCCTCCCAGGGCAACCAGACTCTGGTTTCTGAGTTGTCCCACTGAAAGGGCATTACGGCCATCACCAACCCCGGCAAAACCACCCGGAATCGTCGCATCATCGATGGCTGTTGCAATCAGGCTTGGGTCGGTGGTTACCGCTGTGTTGACTTCCCAATGGAAAATATTCAGGGTTTTCCCCGGATTTAACGCCGGGTTATTAATGAAAATGGCCCCCGGGTTTAAGGTGCCGTTCTGGTCCCGGCCAGCAGCCTGCAATGTATTCACTTCATTAACCACAGACCCGATTAATGTATCCAGATCGCCCAATACCCCGCGAATGGTGCTTAAATTGGGATCATTGCCAGCCATGTCAATGACCCCTTTTAACCGGCCCCCTGTGATTTCAAAGCCCAGGCCACCATCATTTAAGGTTGAAATTGGCGGCGTGGTATTGCTGATGAGGATTGGCATGTCATCGGGTGATGGTGTTGTTCCTGTATTGGTTGCAACAACAAACTCATCAACTTTTACCCCGCC
Organism: Cyanobacteria bacterium P01_H01_bin.74; assembly: GCA_038745945.1. GTDB lineage: Bacteria > Cyanobacteriota > Vampirovibrionia > Vampirovibrionales > Vampirovibrionaceae > JBCDLA01. Next base: position 16,256 of record JBCDLA010000033.1, read on the forward strand.
CCGCATGACTGTTTTGCCGGCAATAACCAGATTAACCTGTCCATTTTCTAAGTTGGTAACCTCAACATCAACCAGCTCAGAGAGATCATCAATCAGCCTGTCGCGCTGATCGAAAAGATCGTTGGGCTCAGCCCCAGACGATTTTACGCTGGTAATGCTCTGATTGACTGACTCAATCGCATCGAGCGTGGTATTAATATCCCGGATATAAATGGCCGCCTGACTGGTATCAATGCTGCCAGCAACCAACGGATCGCCAACCAGGTTTCGTCTAAGCTCATCCAGCTGCAAGGCTTGATCTCTGAAAATATTTACAACATCAATGGCCTGCTGAATGTAGTTTGACCGCGCTGCTGTGCTGTCTGGCTGAAGGCTCAGATCTTGGGCTGCATCAAAAAAGCTCTGTAAACTGTTGTTAATGCTGCTGGTTGACGGTTCATTCAGAATGCCTTCAATGCTTTGTAAGACATCCTGCATGGTCTGGCTTTGTCCCAAATCGCCGTTGGTGTTGCGAAATTGCGTGTCTAAAAAAACATCCCGAATGCGAATCACTGCATCCACCTCAACACCTTGGCCAATCTGCACCGGATTTTCTTGCAATGAGGTTGGAAATGTGTAAGGGTTGTAGGCGCTCAACTCCACCCGCTGCCGGCTGTAGCCTTCGGTGTTGGCATTGGCAATATTATGATTGATGGTATTCATTGCGTTTTGGGCGGCAAGCAGCCCACGCTGGGCATTAAAAAGCCCAAAAAACCCTGGGGTAATCATAAGCAGTCAGAATCTCGTTTTAAAGGGAAATTCGGTAGTCCTGATGAACGCGGCGTGTCGTTTTTCTAGAGGTGATGTAAAAAGGCACTATGCCGAGTGATTGACTGTGGACCGGTAAATGGCCTGAGACCCTTCGATTTGCTTGTCAATCGGTTTGCCGTCCGGCTTGTAAGACTGGCCTTCCGGGGCAATGGCTGCCATTACAACCGCTACTGTGTTATGTACCCATTTGCTGGCAATGGTTAACAAAACTTTAATTTCTTCATTCATCTGGTGGGCTTGCTGTGCGGTGCGGTGCAATTGATATTGCATGGTTTGTGCGTCTGTTTTTGCCTTACTGGTATCAAAGGCTACCACGTGCTGAATGACCTCAGAAAGCCGGGTTGTTTCTGGCAGTTGCTCGGTTTTGAACCGGCTGTTTTTTATTTGGTTGAGCTGCTTAATTTTTTGATGGCACTGCAATATATCCTGGTCGATGCTGGCCAGTAAGGACGGCTGATTGCCAATCAGTGCTGATTTTTTTTGCTCAAGGTGTGTGAGCAGCAGGGTGTATTGGTTTTGTTGCAGTTGCATAAATTGCAGCAAGCCAGCAGAAAACGATCCCTGAAAACAATCACGCTCAGCATGATTCAGGGAGGGCTTGGCTGAAGTGTTGCTTCTTTTTTTAGTGCTTTTTTTCTCAGTGCTTATTTTCTCAGTATTTATTTTCTTAGTATTTGACTTGGGGGGATCGCTGTACGGGTTTGGCTTTTTCATATTCATAAAACGGGATCTTTCTGCTTAAATGCGGTAATCAGAGAGTAAACTTTCACCAAAGGTGTAGGCCCGTTGGATATCTTGTGCGGTTACCCCCACAAAGCCGGACTGACCGGCAATGCTCAACACATCCTGAATATCCACGGGGAGGCCGGTCTGCTCTGGCAAGGCGTTGCCTGGTTGTGTAACAGCAGACAGGACCGCCGGGCTCATTGTCGAGACTGTTTTTGTTTCAGAACCCAGGCTTGAGACAGCTTGGTCTGCTGGCTGCGGCTGGGATAATGACTGTACAGCATCGGGTTTGCTGGACAACGTTACTTTTACTGCATCTTGGTTCTGGCCTTGAATTTGGGCTTGGGCTTGAACAGCACTGTCAATGCTTTGCTGAAAACTGACCGGGATCTGCTGATCCGCTTTTGCCAGTTTTCTGGCCGTTAAGCGGGCATTTAAGGCCGCCTGTGCTTTCTGCGCCGACAGGGGCTGCATTGCACCAAATTGTGAACCGTCAATTGTCATACCAAACCCACGCTTGTCCTAAAAAACTCACAATACTGTTTTGTTAAAGCAATTCTTAAAAAAATTAAGGAGCGCTTTTAGGTGAAAGATTCCCTGCCATTTGCTTGTAAATCGCCTCCGCCAGACCAAACCCATTATTGCCATGACTGATATTCTTGGCCATTTCCTGATGCATCATGCTCCTGAAATAATCCTCTGCACTGCCGCCACTTAAAAAACTGTCAGATCGGTCAATGGTTTTGTCCATGGCTTCTAGCATCTGATGAACAAAAACACTTTCAAACTCCTGAGCGGCTTCCATTAGTGCTTTTTCATCGTTGTTTTTTCCGTTTTCTGCCATCGATTGCATTTTTTGGATTGAGCCCGCACGATTGCGCAAGCTGTTCTGAACCGAAAACTCGATATTTGATTGCAAACCCAAATTAGATTGCAGATTAAGGTCCGTCATTGCTGTTTTTTTCTTTGTTAGTTATCTTCTTTACCGGTAAAGTTTAACAATACAAGCAGGTTATATAATTTCCAGGGATGCCTCTAAACTGCCGGCGGCTTTTAAAGCCTGCAACACAGAAATCAAATCGCTGGGCGAAACACCCAGGGCGTTCAGCGCCGCCACCAAGTCATCTAAAGAGGCATTGGCAGATAGCTTCACCAGATTGCCCGGCTCTTCCACAATTTCAATTTCACTGTTGCTCACACCCACAGTTTGCCCTGCCCCACCCAAACCATCGGGTTGAGACACTTCATTTCTTGTGGCCACTGTTACGGTAATGCCGCCATGGGCCACTGCGGCTGGCAACAGCTTCACATTGCTGCCAATAACCACGGTACCCGTGCGTTCATTAACCACCACTTTTGCAATTTCTTGTGTGGTTTCAACCGTCAAATTTTCCAGCTTGGCCATAAAAGCCACCCGGTTATCAATGTACTGGTTGGGAAACAATACCCTGATGGTGCTGCCGTCAATGGCGCGAGCACTGGCCAGATTGCTTGAAACCGTATCGGAGACCCGGCTGGCCAGTGTAAAGTCTGTCCGGTCCAAAACCAGATCCATGCTGTTCATGGTGCCAATGTCTGTGTGAATTTCACGTTCCATAATGGCCCCATTGGGAATGCGTGCGGTTGTGGTAATGGCTGTGCGTTTGGAGGAGCCGTTGGCTGACACAGAGGTTCCCCCCGTTGAAAGCGCCCCCTGGGCCAGGGCAATGATTTCACCATTGGGTGCTTTGAGCGCAGTATTCACCAAAACGCCGCCTTCCAGGCTTTTGGCATCCGCCAGAGACGATACAATCACATCAATGGGGTCGCCTGCCTTTGCAAAAGGTGGCACCAAGGCCGTCACAATCACAGCCGCCGTATTGGTTGGCCTGATATCATTCGGGTTCTGCAAACGGCCGTCAAAGTTATTAATCAGGTTGGCACTGCTAATCTGGGTTGAAATGCTCTGGTCCCCAGTCCGGTTTAAACCCACAACCAGACCATAACCCACCAACTGGTTATTTCGGACCCCTTTAATGTGGGCAATGTCTTTAATACGAACCGAGGTCGCACCTGCATCGCACAACGGCATCCCCGCCCCAGCCATCATCACGGCGGCAATCGAACAAGCCAGTAATTGCTTTGCAATAAAACGCATTTCTTAAAGCCTTTTTCTTAAAAGCTTTTTCTAGAAGTCTTTTTCTAGAAAGCTTGCTAGTTAAAAAACTGATAAATCTTATTGGCAATACCGTCATTTTGCTGACGGCTAATCACACCTTTGCCACCTTGGATCAACTGGAAATTGCCAACCCGGTTTGAATCAATTTCGTTAAACTGATTCAGGTAATAGGGCCGTACAATGCCGGTAACAATCAGTGTGCTTTGCTCTTTGTTGGCCATCATGACTTTTTGCCCCTGCACCATTAAATCGCCATTGGGCAAGATCTGGGTGACCTGGCAGGTAATGCGGTCGGTGTAAATATTGTTGCGACTGGACTCTGCTTCACTGCCCAGCGTATTGGCGTTGTTTAAACCAGTAAATGAGGGTAGCTGCAACGCTTGCTGAACGGTGCCTGTACTGAAAGGCAACTTGTTCAGGAAAAAACCGATCACATCATTGAACAGCGACGTGCCGTTTTCGTTAATGGTTTGCGAGCGCGTGACGCTTAATTCGGCATCGGTCGTAATGGCTGAATTTTCATTGACATTGATGGTAATGAGATCCCCAACCCGGTTTGAAATGGGGGGGGTAAACAGTGAGCGCGCCATTGGCGGGGCCTGGTACCGGGCTGATGCACGGAATAAAGATTCTGCCTGAACCATTTGGGGCAAGGCAACCATTAAAATAATGCTGACAATGACCAGCATGGCCGTAAATGCCAGCTCTCCCCCGTAATACGGGGTCGATTCAGATGACGGTTGCCTGACAATTCGGTTATCCACCGGTTAATGCTCCTGACCTCAAAAGTGATAGTTCCACTGAATTTCCACTAAATTTCGACGATAATCCTGTTTTTTGAAACCACTGTTCCTGTATAGTATTTGTGCTGAAACAGGGTTTGCTTAACCTTAATCTGTTGGCCTATCTTTCCATCTGCCAAAGCAATGCCGGGAACGGTGACCTCAAAACCTTTGGCGCTTCTTAACGTAATATGTACGGCATTGTTGTAGGCCACATCCGGCGGAATACTGATCTTTCTGATATCAAGCAGTTGGCCGGGCAATAAATTAACCCGAGCAGCATACTTTGCAAACGGAAAGGGGTTGCCGGCAATGTACGGATAATTCAGGGCCACAGATTTTTTAAGCAGCTTAAACTGCTCCCGGCGAATTGACTCTTGCGCAGAAATAGGCGTTTGAACCACCCAGACCGGCTTTTCAATTTTGACTTCAACCGGAATGCCAATTTCCCGGCTTTCGCCGCTGGGTGTTGAGCATGTCAGTCGCACAATGGTTCGGCTGCTGTAGCGATTCTTTAAATCCGATTGAACCTTTAAATCAACGGCTGAGGCATGATCAACACTGTTTAACCACAGGGCATGACCGGGATAGTGCAGCAGTTTAACGGTAATTTCTGCGGTAGCATCATTGGGTACAAAGTGATTGAGCTGCTTTAAGACATGGCTTTTCACAACAGAAGCAGCGTGGGCCTTGGCAATCTGGACCCTGGCCTGTGCAACAGAAACAACCCCAAACGCCGTTAGAATCAAAAAAGCAGCTGTTTGCCAGATCAGCATAAAAGGGAGTCGAGTCCTAAACAGCCAGATCATGGATTTAAACCGTATTGTTGGTGGTTTGCAGCATCTGATCAGCCGCTTGAATGACTTTTGAATTGGCCTCAAACGCGCGTTGTGCAGTAATCAGATTAATCAGCTCTTCAACAATCTGCACATTGGAGCCTTCGGTAAAGCCCTGGGTAATTCGGGTATTGCCAAAATCGCCTTGCCCTGCTGTACCTGGCAGCGGATCACCGGATGCTGCCGTATTACGAAACAGATTTTTACCGGCACTTTCAAGCCCTGCCGGGTTGGCAAAGCGGGCCAACTGAATCTGGCCAATCTGACTGAGAACCGTATTGCCCGGCTGCCTGATACTGACAGCACCATTCAAGCCAATCACAATTTCACTGGCATTAATGGGGATGGTAATGTTGGGCTGCAACGGATACCCTTCAGATGTCACCAGTGTGCCGTTGACATCCCGCTTTAAGTTGCCGTCGCGTGTAAAAGCAATGGTGCCATCATCGGTCTGAACCTGAAGAAACCCGTCGCCCTGAATGGCAATATCCAGGGGGTTAGCCGTTTGCTGAATGGAGCCCGGCAGAAATATACGTTGCGTGGCTGCAACTTCAACCCCCAGCCCAACTTGAACCCCAATCGGGTCAGTGGTGCCTTGATCACCAATGGCACCTGGGGTCGAATATGTCTGGCTGAGCAGATCCTTGAACTCGGCCCGTGATTTTTTATACCCACTGGTGTTGACGTTTGCAATATTGTTTGCAATCACATCAATATTAAATTGCTGACTCTGCGACCCTGTTGAAGCAGTGTAGAGTGCACGTAACATTCACACGACCCTCCAAAACTCATTGGTTCTGTGATGAACAATGACTTAATTAATAAAACGGTTTTGACGATTTTTAACTTTCAAGAAACCCAAATTCCAGGGAAGACTGGCTTATGCAATGACTAAACCGCTAACGAGACTGGCCAACCTCATTGACGGCCTTACCCAGTGTTTCATTGTGCGTTCGTATATTACGCTGCAAGGCTTCATAAAGTCGCATGCCCTGAATATTATTAACCAGTTCTGAAATGGCATTAATGTTTGAGCCTTCCAGTTCACCCTGTTGAATCAATGAGGACTCATTAGCGGGAACATCAATGGCCAAACTGCCTGATGTTTCCCGGTACAGGGCATCTGAGACTTTTTCAAGGGCCTGGTTGTTTTCATAATATTTCAACGCAATTCTATCAACCGTATTGTTGCCCACTGTTACTGTCCCGTTAGTACTGATGACAATCTCACCGCCTTGGCCGGGTTGGGCAACCTGAATGTTGCCGTCTTCCCCCTGAACGTAATCGCCAGTGGCAGTCACCAAAAATCCTTCTTGATCAATGGTAAAATTGCCTGCCTTAGTTAGGTACAATTGATTGTCTGCGGCAGAGCGCACTTGGAAAAACCCGTCACCGTGAATGGCCAAATCCAGTGGATTTCCCGTCTCCCGAAAAGAACCTGCTGTGAAATCAACAAATGTGCTGTGCAGCTGGCTGCCCAGTGCAATGCTGCCAATGTCGCTTTTTCCTGAACCATCCAGACGCTTCATAAACATTTCAGAAAACATTTTGAAATTGGCATCACTGCCTTTAAAGCCCACCGTGTTCACATTGGCCAGATTATTGGCCATTGAATCGGTTGCCATGGCAATGCTCAGCATCCCGGATGCAGCTGTATACAGCCCTTTCAGCATGGTTATAACCCTCCGCTTTGCTGCTGGTATTGCTGGTAACGGGCCATCACTGTTTTCACATAATGCTGGGTTTCAGCAAACGGGGGAATCCCCTGGTATTTTTCAACGTTACCAGGGCCAGCATTATATGCCGCCAGCGCCTTGGGCAGTGATTGGTCGTACTGGTTGAGCAGACTTTTAATGTACTTGCTGCCGCCTGCAATATTTTGCTCTGTATCAAAACTGTTTTTGACCCCCAATTCAGTTGCGGTTGATGGCATCAGCTGCATCAGGCCTTCAGCCCCAACCGGTGATACCGCATTGGCATTAAACCCAGATTCTGAGTGGATCATGGCTTTCAACAAATCATCATCCAGACCAAAGGTTTTAGCCTGCTGCTGAATAATGGCATCCAGATCTGTCCCCCCTGTGCTGCCAAATTTTGTCTCAGCGCCAGGGCTTTCTGTGGTGTTAGCGGCTGCCTGATCGTTATTTATCAGGGGTTGAAACAGAAGAGATTGAAAACGATCCGCAATGCCATCAGAAAATCCGCCATCAAAGCCAGATGCTTTGTAGGTTTCCAGTTGTTGTTGAATGCTTGCAATACGATCCAAGGTGGCTTGGAGATGCTCAAGAGCCATAAACTCACTCTATTTCTTACGCTTTGACAATTGAAAATGCGGGATGAACTTTGGTATACCCAACCTGAATGAACACATTTATCTGTAGACAATACGCTTGATACCTCTAAAGTAACGGTTTTGACAGGGCATTTTCATCATCCTGCCGGACGATATATCTGGCCATACGGTTAATTTTTATGCTTTTTTAAGTTTTCTTTTTACTTTTTTAAATTTAAAGCTGCTTTGCGATACACTAGAAACAAGACAGTATCAGAGGTTTTTGCGACTGTTATAAAAATTGCGTTAAAAAACGGACTTACCCCCTTATTTCATTAATAAAAACAGTAAAGAAACCGACCCATGTTTATCGACAAAGCGTCAATCGCAATTCAATCTGGCGCAGGTGGCAACGGCATGGTTGCCTGGCGCCGGGAGAAATACGAACCCAACGGTGGGCCTGCCGGCGGGGACGGCGGCAAAGGCGGCGATGTCTACCTGGTTGCCGGCAATGACCTGAATACACTCTTGGAATTCAGAAATCAGGCAGTATTTAAAGCGGAAGACGGGGTCAAAGGCGGTCCAAAAAACTGCCATGGCCGGGCTGGGAAAGACCGCTACATTACTGTCCCCTGCGGTACGATTGTCTATGATGAGGCATCAGGAGATGCCATTGCAGATTTAACCCACGACGGGCAAAGCGTTCTGGTGGCAGCGGGTGGCAGAGGCGGCAGAGGAAATAGCCGCTTTGCCTCTTCACGGCGAAAATCGCCAGCATTTTGCGAGCCCGGCGAAGCGGGCATTGAGCGCCGATTGCTGCTGGAGCTAAAACTGCTGGCGGATGTGGGCATTATCGGATTGCCCAATGCGGGTAAATCCACGTTAATCAGCAAGGTCAGTGCGGCTAAGCCCAAGATTGCCGACTATCCATTTACGACCCTGGTGCCCAATCTGGGGGTGGTCAAAAAGTCGGATGGGAACGGCCTCATTCTGGCTGATATTCCTGGCTTAATTGAAGGGGCAAGCGATGGCATTGGCCTGGGGCATGAGTTTTTGCGTCACGTGGAGCGCTGCCGGTTGCTGCTTCATCTGGTTGATATTGCAACTGATAGCATTGGAACATCGGACGACTTAAAACCCCCCATTGATCACTATCACCTGATCAACCGGGAGCTGGCGCAGTACAGCCCCCGCTTGGCTGAAAAACCGCAGGTTCTGGTCCTCTCAAAAATTGATGCCGTCCCTGAAGAGACAATCAAACAGGCGATCCATGCCTTTCAGGCCTTGCAGACTGATCCAGAAATGCCTGTTTTTGCCATTTCAGCAGTCAGCGGCCATGGCACGGATGCGTTGCTGAATGCGGTGATTGCTCAACTGGAAAGCCTGCCCGAAGAAAAAGCCGTTGTTACCGTTGTCACGGATACAAAAGCACTGGACAATGATGACAGTCGTTTTGAAGTCTACCAGGAAGGGCGTGAGTTCAGTGTGGTGGGCGGAAAAATTCATCGGCTGTTTGAAGTAACCGATATTACAAACCGCGAAGCGCTTGAGCGGGTCATGAATATCTTAAAAGCGATGGGTGTCTTTAAAGCGTTAAAAGCCCGGGGGGCCCAAGAGGGTGATGTCATCTGGATGGCCGGACATGAGTTTGACTACACCGACGAACACATATAACAGATGCAAATACAATCAATGCAAATCTAACAAATGGACAGACTGAAGCGAAGCAATAAGTCCTTCAGTTCCAAGAATTAAGTGAACGCAGTGTTAGAACAACTCAATCAGTCATCTAAATCCTGCATCGAATTCCTTTTCCTTGTCCAATACACCTAATGCACCTGAACCTTAGCAGCGTTCAATAAACTCTCTGTCAGGCGAACCACCGGCATCTGGGCTTCTACATCATGAAGCCGGATAATATCAGCCCCGTTCTGCAAAGCAATGGTAATGGCAGCTGCCGTTAAGGCTTCTCGCTCCTGGGGTAAAATATCACGGTTGCCCAACGTTAAAAAAGACTTACGAGACAAACCCGCCATTACCGGCAACTCAAATTTTTTAAACACTGCTAAAGCACCAAGCAGTGTCAGATTGTGTGCAATTGTTTTGCCAAAGCCAAAGCCTGGATCAATAATAATATTTTCACGCTTAAACCCAGCAGTACAGATACGATCAATCTGCTTTTCGAAAAACTGGGTAACCGTTTCAACCACCCCATCCGGGTATTCGGGATTGTCTTGCATCTGGTCGGGAGTACCTTGGCTGTGAGTAATTACGAGTTTAATCGACTGTTTTTTTTGGGCAGCTTGATTTTTTTGAGCAACGGTTGCAACCCGCAGCATTAAATCCCCATCATACGTTAACCCGGAAACATCATTAATCATACTCGCCCCGGCTTCAACAGCGGCATGAGCAACGGCTGCTTTTCGGGTATCAATGCTAATCACTGCCTCGGGAAATTCTTCGTGCAACAGTTTAACTGTTGGCAACACACGTGCCATTTCTTCTTCTTCTGAAATGGATATTGCCCCAGGCCGGGTAGACTCACCGCCAACATCCAGTATACTGGCCCCGCACATCAGTGCATGTTCTGCTGAACGCATAATATCCACCCGGTTCAGCAGTTTTCCGCCATCCGAAAAAGAATCAGGCGTTATATTCAAGATTGCCATTAACTGGGTTGACGTTGGAAACCGCATAGAGAAAGCCTGTTGATTGTTAACGGGTTATGGCTGCTGCCAATTGCTTGATGATACTTTAGTGCGTCATAATAAAATTAGCGTGCCTTTTATTTCCATTTTCCTGTCATTAAAGGTCCGCCTTTGCTGCCTGCAATTTGCATCATCGAATCAATGCATTGCCGGGCACGTACTGCAATTTCTTCATCAATAGTAATTTCTGGGGTTTCGCCTTTTAGAGACTTGAGCACGTTTTCAAGCCGGGTCAGTTTCATGTTAGGGCAAACAGCAGAAGCTTGAGTGGGGGTAAAAAACTGCTTATCCGCACAATCTTCTGCTAGGCGCCGGGCAACCCCGTTTTCTGTGCAGATAATAAATGTTTTTGCAGCACTGTCTTTTGCCGCTTTCACAATGGCTGTTGTACTGCCAATAAAATCGGCCATGGCTTTAATCGGGTCATCACATTCTGGATGGACCATGATTTCAGCATCCGGGTAGCTGGCCTTGAGCTTTTTGACATCCTCCGGGTTCATGCGCAAATGCGTTGGGCAAAACCCTTCCCAGGGAATAATTTTCACTTCAGGCACCTGAGATTGGACATAACCGCCCAAGTGCTTATCAGGCACAAACAGTACCTTGTTTTGGCCAGTTTCTCGAACCACGTGCCGCACCACTTCAACGGCATTGGCACTGGTACAGCAGTAATCAGACTCGGCTTTCACTTCAGCGGAGGTGTTCACATAGGCAACAACCGGAAGGCCTGCATGCTCTTTTTTAAAGGTTTTCAATTCTTCAGGTGTGATCATATCCGCCATTGGGCAACCCGCATTGGGATTGGCAAGATACACGGTTTTTTGCGGTGAGAGCAGTTTGGCGGTTTCGGCCATAAAATGAACCCCGCAAAACACAATGCATGTTGCATCAGTTTTTGCCGCAAGTTGGCTCAAGCCCAGAGAATCGCCATGGTAGTCTGCAATGTCCTGAACGTCAATGCGCTCGTAAAGGTGGGCTAAGATAACCGCATTGCGCTGCTGCTTTAGGGCTTTAATTTCAGCAATTAAGGCTTGTTTTCTGGTGGCCTTGTCCACTGTTTTTTTCTGAGAGGTCGAAGAAGGAGAATCAAGTTGTAACGTTGCCATAGCCATTTACCATCCTGAATTCTGGAATTGATTTAATGTGCATTTATTTTTATGCTTTTTACTTTTTACGCTTTTTCTTTTCAAGA
>JBCDLA010000034.1:0-27609 GCA_038745945.1 Cyanobacteria bacterium P01_H01_bin.74
ATTGTTTTTTAATAAAAAAAGTTTTTTAAAAAGCGCTGTATGGCATAGGGTTTTCAGGATTGTAACATTTTTGTTATGTTAAGCCATTTGTCATAAACCTGTCACAAACCTTTGCTAAAGTTAGAGTATTGTTTAAAAGTTTTGTCATACTTTTGGAAGTTTACAAACTGTTGTTATGAATGGTCTTAATGAAAAAAGTCTATTAAAAGCGATAGGTTTTTCAGTGGCGCTAAAATCTATCGGTGCTTCTTTTCGTGCGTTTTATGATGAACGCAATGCCCCTGCCGACGTTAGAAAAAAGACATTTATTCGTGAAGGCCTCACACTGGCACAAATTGCTGTCTATTCACTGGCCATTAAGGCCACCACTGCTGGACTATTTGATTTTGTTGATGTCTTAGATAAAAAAAATAAAACCAATACGCAATGTGAAGAGTTTTATAATGCTTGGAAAGCTCAAAAACCTCGTTCTGCGATAAACAGATACATTATTAAATCTTTACTTTCCGATGAAAAGTTCAGTTTTGTTTTTAAAAAACTTGCTGTAATTGGTAAAAACAAACAGGCTTTTCACTTCGGAATTACAGCTGCCGCTTACGTCCTGGCTGAAGGGGTAAGTCGCATCTTTGCCCCTAGGGATTACAAATCACTGACAGAACCAACAATAACCATTAAACCTGGCTTAGATCCCTCAAGCATTACCACCGTCAGCCATTTCAACTTATCGCCAAGTGCAATGCAGCCCCAGCAAAAAGCATTCTCTGCCATATCGCCCTCCCCCACCCTGGCTTCAATGCAAGGCACAGGGCGCACAATGATAGGCCAACTCCCTCCCCGAAACAATGCACAAGCTGCGTTTCAAACCCCTTTCAAACAACAGGCCACGCCGTTTTCCGGACAGTCCTTTGGGTATACCCCTGCTTATGGAGCACGGCAACCCTTTCAGTCAGTAATTTGATTCAATCTGTTATTTAATTAGCATATTCCACAGCACTTCGTTTCTTTGTCTTAATTTACTCTATTTCTTAGTCTGAATTGCGTTTATCAAAATGTCGTAATCCAAGGCATGGCAATTCAAGTGGGTTTCAAGTGGTTCAATTCAAGTGCGTTTCATAAAAAGGGCTTACACAAGAGTAAGCCCTTTCATTACCAATCAACATCTCAGTATCATTGATCTGCAGTTTTTCAGGTAAACTAAACGAGAGATAAAACGAATGAAACAGAAAACGAGATTGGCGTCACTGTCGCTCCTGAAGCGTGTGGTTCTCAATCTGGAGTCTTATACTTCTTTCTGTATCTCTTGTGATATTGAATAAACCTGTAATCCATACCGTACCCCTCGAATCTTAGAAACTTCCAATAATCTTAGAAATTTCTAATAATCTTAGAAATTTCTAATAATCTTACGAGCCTACTGCCTTCAAGCCTTCACCCTTTCCTTATGGCCCAAACATCTTTATCCGAAAAACCAAAACCACCAGCCACTGCCGACTATCAAGCACTAAAAGCCGCAGAAGCTGGCATTGTCTGGCTGTACCAAAAACGGGTCCTGCAACGTTTATGGCAATCCCTTGCATTGCGCAATCCCTACAAGTTACAAACCTTCCCTGAAACCTTAAGCAAGCTGGGTTTTTCTCTCCACTACGCCCGGCTACAAAAACAACGCGCGCGCTTTAACACTCAGATTTCACAAGGCCTGCCAGGTGAGAAAGACTTCTTAAGGCCGTATTTGCCGTTCTGGGCAAGTATCCAAAATGTTCCCCGTCAATTGGCCGTTTATCAAGACTGCTTTCACCAGGTCAGGCAGGCATTTCAGTTCTTTGATGTCACCTATTACGACATTTGTTGTGAAAAGACACCCAGCGCCGATTGGTCGACCATCACACTGTTTTGCATGCAGGTTTTGGAAGTCTTTCGCAACCGGCTGGATTGTATTGCACAACTCACTCAGGATCGCCCCCATGGGTTTCACGTACAGTTTTGCACCCAAACCCTCAGTACCTATTACGAACCCGGCTACATTCAAATCAATCCCATCACAGTCTGGGGCGAAACTGTCTCAGAGCAATCCCCTGGGGTCACCCATACGCTGATTCATATTCTCAGTTATAATGCCCAGCAACAAGAAACCGAAACGTTCCCGGATATGAGTGCGTCTCAGCAAGCCCTGCTCACGGCGGCTGCTTCGCAGCTTAAAGCCCAGTTTTTAAAGAACGATATCCATTTGGCTGGCATTGGAAAAACCATACTCAATAATACAACCTCAGTTGGATTTAATGGATACGCCTTTATTGAAACCCAACCTGAGTTTCTAACCACGGCTATAGAAAACTGCTTAAAACGGCCCAAGGCTGTCCAAAAAACCCTGGCTGGCTGCACCATCTTTGACTTTTTTACAAGATATTTTGGGTGGGACAACCCATTGCGAGAGTCTAAAGGCTGTTTTAAGCAAACAAAGCCAGAGATTAATAATCAAGCGCAAATGGCAGTCACATAAGGATCATTTTGAATTGCCTGATGTTTAATGTACAATATAAAATTAACTTAAAAAATTCGCGGTGAATAATTTAAAAGAAAGGCGGATTTAAATGCTTTCCAAAGCCATCAATGCAGCGGGAAAACTTCCTTTTATGCCAGGCGCAAACAAAGCCAAAGTAGTGCCCGGTGCTACTAAATCCAATGCAATGGCATCCAATGCAACAAAATTTGCCGACGCAACAAAACTGCAAGCAGACAGTTTCCAACGCTCCGCTAAAAGCAATACTGGCGTAAAATTTGCTGGTTGTTGCGATCCATAAACACATTTAAAACGCATGCGACTTTAAGCATTTTAATTTATTGACGAGTCTGTGAGTTTATCTTGATATGGCGCTGTTAGCAGATCGACTGGCGAAATACACGACATCCCTGAGCTATGACTCAATTTCTCAACCTGCCTTGCACGAGGCAAAAAAGCGCCTCATTGACTCGTTGGGGTGCGCAATGGGAGCTGTTTCAACAGGCAGTGTCCCCGCAAAAATCGCGGTTGATATTGCCAAAATGGCTTCTGCACCAACAGGGGGTGCAACGGTTTTAACCACGCGCCATCAATCCACGCCGGATTTGGTCGCCTTTGTCCTGGGCACGATGATTCGGTATCTTGATTTTAATGATACGTATCTCTCCAAAGAGCCCGCCCACCCCAGTGATAACATTGCCGCCATTCTGGCTGTTGCTGAAGCCAATCAGAACAATGGCAAAGACATTTTAACGGCCATTGTGCTGGCCTACGAGATTCAGTGCAGACTGTGCGATGCCGCAAGTATTCGGGCCAAAGGCTGGGATCATGTTACCTATGGCGCCTTTTCGGCTGGGCTGGCTGCAGGCAAGCTTTACGGCCTAACAGAACAACAATTGGTTCATTTGCAAGGCTTGGCTGCTACCCCAAATAACGCCTTGCGCCAGACCCGGGTTGGTGAGCTGTCTCATTGGAAAGGGTGCGCCTTCGCCAATGCTTCCCGAAATGCTGTGTTTGCTGCAATGCTGGCAAATCAGGGCATGTCTGGGCCATCTGAAATTTTTGAAGGTGAAATGGGATTCTGGGCGCAAGTGTCTGGCCCATTTGAATTGCCCTTACTGGCTCAGGAAACCAGTCAAGCCCCGGATTCCTTTATGATTAATCAGACCTATGTAAAGCACTTTCCTGCAGAATATCACTCACAAAGTGCCATTGAGGCCGCCTTGTCTTTACGAGAAGCCATTGGACCAGAAAATATTGATACAAAGATCAAACAAATTACCATTGAAAGTTTTGATGCTGCGGTTGATATTATTGCCGGTTTTGAAGAACACTGGCACCCCAAAACCCGGGAAACAGCCGATCACAGTATGCCGTTTTGCGTGGCTGCTGCCCTAATGGATGGCGAGATTACCTTAAAAACATTTACCCCAGAGCGTATTACTGACCCGCAACTGGTTAATCTCATTCAAAAAGTAAAAGTCAACCGGAATGCTGAAATGACGGCTGGCTACCCCAAGGGCATTCCCAACCTGATTACCGTTGAAACAACCGACGGGCAGACCCATCAAAAACAGGTAACGTATCCTTTGGGCCATGCGGGCAATCCGATGAGCGATCAGGATGTTGAAATGAAATTTCGCGCACAAGTGCGTGATGTTTTACCGGACACAGATATGGTGAGAATTCTGGATATGATATGGCAGCTGGAAACTTGCACCGATATTGGCGAATTGCTCCGGCTTTTTGCTAACCCGTTGTGTGTTAATTCTTAAAACGCGCTTTTCTGAAACACACTTTTCTCATGTTGTTTTGAAAAAAGTTGAACCTGAAATAAGGGGAAAGTTAAAACCAACCGTGATTGAAAAAAATCCAGTTTTAACCCCTGTGCCCAATAAGCCGACAACGCTCAGAGAAAGGCTGTCTGACAAAAAAACCTTAGTCTTGCCCGGTGCATTTAATGCCATATCCGCGAAAATCATTGAACAAGAAGGGTTTGAAGGGGCTTATGTGACTGGCGCCGGCATTGCCAATGGCGTCTTTGGCTACCCGGATATTGGTATGGTAACTGCTGTTGAAATGGCCACCCAGGCTGGCTATATTGCTCAGGCTGTCACTATTCCAGTAATTGCTGACGCAGACAATGGCTACGGAGAAGCCATCAATGTCTTTAGAACTGTACAACTATATGAACAGGCTGGTTTAAGCGGTCTGCATATTGAAGACCAAGTCATGCCCAAGCGATGTGGTCACCTGGAGGGTAAGCAAATTATTTCGATCACGGCGATGGCTGAAAAAATTCAAGCGGCAAGCGCTGCCAGAGTCAACCCTGATTTTTTACTGATTGCCCGGGTTGATTCAAAATCGGTACACGGTTTTGAGGATGCAGTCAACCGGGCCCATGCGTATTTGCAAGCCGGTGCTGATATGATCTTTATTGAAGCCCTCACCAGTGAAGCAGAGTTTGAGCAGTTTGCAAGTCTGGTGAAAGCCCCCTTAATGGCCAATATGACTGAATTTGGTAAAACCCCCTACATTCCAGTCTCAGCTTTTGAATCGTGGGGGTATGCAATTGTTATCTTCCCAATGACGATTTTTCGGATTATGATGAAAGCAATGCAGACAGGCTTACAATCATTACAGTGTCATGGAACACAAGCCCATCTCTTAGACACAATGACATCCCGAAAAGATCTGTATCGTATTTTACAGTATACAGCGTATGAAGAACTGGACGCGAGCATAGCTACAGCATTTTCGGAAAACAACCGGGCTATTGATTTATAAAATCGGGAGAGTTTTTTATGCAGACAGCAGAGTACAGTCCTGGACTTGAAGGAATCATTGCAGGGGTGACGGCCATTTCTCACGTTAACCCGGATCGCAACAGTCTGATGTATCGTGGATACGATATTAAAGATCTGGTTGCATCTTCTTCATATGAAGAAGTTGCTTATTTGCTTCTAAAGGGCGATTTGCCCACATCTTCAGAATACCTTGAATTTTGTGAAACCTTAAAACAATCCAGATTGTTGTATGACCCTGTTTTGTCTGCGTTGAAAGCCTTTCCTAAGGATGCCAATGCCATGGATCTCATTAAGGCAGGCTGCTCGCTGTTGGCGCTTTATGATCCAGATGCCAGCGATCATTCTGCTGAGGCCAATCTCAGAAAATCCATTCGCCTGGTGGGTCAATTCCCCATGCTAGTTTCTGCAAGCTACCGGCTCAGTAAGGGACAAGACATCATTCCTCCTGACAACACCTTGGGCCACAGTGAAAATTTCCTGTATATGCTATTGGGCCAAAAGCAGGATGATTACATTAGCAAGACCTTTGATGCCTCGTTAATGTGTTACGCTGATCACGGGTTTAACGCGTCCACATTTGCTGGCCGCGTGACGGTTTCAACGCTGTCAGATATTCATTCTGGTGCGGTCTCTGCCATTGGCACATTAAAAGGATCACTGCACGGCGGGGCCAACGAAGAAGCCATGAAAATGCTGCTTGAGATTGGGTCACCGGAAAATGCTGAAAAATGGATTCTGGATGCGTTGCAATCCAAACGAAAAATTATGGGGTTTGGCCACCGTGCTTACAAAACCGGTGATCCGCGCGCCATACTGCTGGCTGCCAAAGGGGCTGAAATTAGCAAAAAGCTGGGTGATGAAAAATGGCATCAAATTGCATGCATTGTTGAAGAAACACTACGCCGGGAAAAAAACATATTGCCCAATGTGGACTTTCCCATTTCCTACATATATTACTTGATGAATCTGCCCATTGAGGTTTACACGCCTATTTTTGCCCTGGCGCGTATTTCTGGTTGGACGGCCCATATGCTGGAACAATTAAGCAACAATAAGCTCATTCGGCCCAAAGCCCTCTACGAAGGCTTAAGTCATGTGGAATTTATTTCCATGGCAAAGCGCTTCTAAAATTACTTTTCACTGCGTTAGACACTCCAAGCACCTGCTGTGTATCCCACACTCATGCAAAATGCGCCCGTAGAAACTGAGAAAACACGAATCGAGAAAGCTATCGAGAAGACCGATTGGCTTGATCAGATTCAAAAAATGATCTGGTTAAAACAGCCCCCATTGCCTGAAACCAACCTTGAGGTGTTGGCAAAGCTCAGCGACTCTGCCCGCATATGCCTCCAAGCTTTTGAGCATGATCAGGTGGTACAAGCCCAATCAACGCTGGAAGACATTTTGGTGCAGGTGTTCATCGCCATGCGCGTGCTGCAACTAAAACCCTCCATGGCCTTGGAACGTGCGCTCACGCGTCTGGACAATCAAAAAAACGAAATCCGCATTTTTCATGTTTATGCGGACCGTGTCGAAATCCGAGTTAATCATGAAGTCCGAGGGCAATGGCCCCTGTATACGCTAAACGATTACCAAAGTACCCTTCGGTTGGCCAAAGAATTGAATTGCGATCTGATTCACGAAGACACCTGCCAGCTGACACTGTTTCAATCGCATGAGCCTGTGGTCAATCAAACCGAATGAGATTCAAGGCCCCCGAATGAGATTTAAAACCCAAAGAAAAAACAGATCTTCAAAAACGACCACGCCATCGCCTGTTAAACCTTCTGTTCAAAACATTAACACCACAGAAAATGCAACGCCAGGGATCCGCTTAAATAAAGTGATTGCTGACAGTGGTTACTGTTCTCGCCGTCAGGCAGACATCCTGATTGCAAATGCCCAGGTGACTGTTAACGGGCTTGTCATTTCAACGTTGGGCCAGCTTGTTAATCCGGCAATAGATAAAATAGCAGTTGACGGCCAGCCATTGCCAAAGTTTGGCCTTCAGTACATTCTGCTAAATAAGCCGGTGGGGTATTTGTGCAGTAAAGCCCCGCAAAAGACCCAGCGCAGCCTGTACCAATTGTTACCGTCAGAGATGCACCACTTGGACACAGCAGGACGCCTGGATTATATGAGCAGTGGCGCAATTATTCTCAGCAATGATGGGCCATTTATTCACCAAATCACCCATCCTAAATTTGATGTCCATAAAACATATCATGTGACCGTATCAAAGCCATTATCTGAAGACAAAAAGAAACAGCTCAGCAACGGTGTTTTTTTCAAAAAAGAACAGGTATGGGCAAAACTGCATCAGATCAAACCCGTTACACCCAAAGGTCCCCAGCGACAGAAACCCGACACGTTTATCTACAGTGTCACGCTGCATACCGGGTACAACCGGCAAATCCGACGCGCCTTTGACAAAATCGGCAACCCGGTTTTGCGTATCCATCGGGTGGCTGTTGGTTCTATTCATTTGGGAAATTTAAAAGGGGGGACGTTCAGACCTCTGACTGCTTCGGAGTGCCAACAACTGAGGCCGTAAGCATCTGTCTCTGAATGTCAGCATTTGACACCGTTATGCATTACAGCATTTTACAATAGTCAGCAATCACGGCAGGATACAGCATATGTTCGGCCTGCAGGACCCGTTTGGCCAATGCCAGTGATGTATCGCCTTCTAAAACAGGGACTCGGTGCTGGGCGAGAATTTCACCGCCATCAATGACGGCATTGACCAAATGCACCGTACACCCAGATTCTGCTTCACCCGCATCAAGTACAGCCTCATGAACGGCCATCCCGACCATGCCCTTGCCCCCGTATTTGGGGAGTAAACTGGGGTGAATATTCAAGATGCGGTTGGGATAGGCATTTAAAATCATCTGCCCCAGAATCCGGTTGTAGCCAGCCAAAATAACACAATCAACACCAGCGTTTTGCAGGGCAGCCAGCATGGCACTTTCAAAATCATTCTGCGTGGCAAACTGCTTTCTCGTGATAACGGTTGTTGTTAAGCCCATGCCTTGTGCAATTTCAATACCGACTGCTTTGGCGGTGTTGGCCACAACAACAGTAATTGATGCGTGAAGCGCTTTGTTATTAATTGCAGTGGCAATGGCCTGCATGTTGCTGCCACGCCCTGAGATCAGAATGCCCAGCTTTGGCTTTGATTTATTAAGTGAGGTGGTCATTCAATAATATCAACATGTTTGGGTGTTTCTGGTTTTGCAGGCGTCAGCTCACCAATCAGCAAAGCCGTTTCATCGGTGCTTTGGTTAAAGAAATCAACAATTGCTGCTGCACGGCTTTGATTAACCACCAGAATATAGCCAATGCCGCAGTTAAACGTGTGCCACATGGTTTCGTTGCTCAGTGCGCTTAATTCCTGGAGATAGGTAAAAATTGGTGGCATCGCCCGTTTGATAACACCCCCAGTTAAGGTTGCAGAAAGATGGTCCGGCAATATTCGAGGGATATTGTCGTAGAACCCGCCACCCGTTACATGCACCATGGCATGAATGTCATCACCAAAAACGGTCAGCGCCCGCAGGACTGCGTCAACATAGATTCGGGTTGGGGTTAGCAAGCACTCTGCCAGGGTCTGCTGCAACTGCGGAACCTGGCTATTCAGGTTAAACCCATGGTCAGTAAACAAAATTTTTCTGGCCAAGCTAAACCCATTGCTGTGCAAGCCTGTGCTTTTTAGTCCAATTAAGCAGTGGCCTGCAGCCAGTTCCTCAACTTTGGGGTAAAGATTTTTCTGCTCGACAACACCGACGCAGAACCCGGCCAGATCATACTCGTTATTGGCATAAAAGCCGGGCATTTCTGCTGTTTCTCCGCCAGAAAGCGAGCAGCCTGCTATCCGACAGCCTTCTGCAATGCCCTCAAGCACAGGTTTCAAAATATTTTCATCAATGGTTTGCGTAGCCATATAGTCCAGAAAAACCAGGGGTTTTCCGCCATTGACCAAAATGTCATTCACACTCATGGCAACCAGATCGATACCAACCGTGTGATGAATCCCGGACGCAATGGCCAGTTTCAGCTTGGTACCAACGCCGTCACAAGCGGTTAACAAGACTGGGTTTTTATAGCCTTCCGGAATTTGAAACGCCCCGCTAAAGCCGCCAATACCAGACAGTTGCCAGGGTTGCCGGGTTTTTTCGGCTGCTTGTTTGGCAATCCCAACAACCTGATTGGCCCGGTTTAAATCAACCCCAGCTTGACGGTACGCTTCATCTGAGCGATGGCCCGTTGGCCGTTCAGATGAATCATTGGCTTTGGGCAAGCCCGGGTTGTGGAAAGATTTTTTTTGCATTTTCTTTAAATCTATTTGTTCTCAATCTGGTTTATACAGATGTAGCGACTTTATTTGCAGCGTTGAACGTATAAGGTCTGTAAACTGTGGTCTTTCTCATTTACTATTTTAGCAAGGACAAGTTGCCCTTCCTGGGCAAAACTTTTTGGAATGTTCAACGCAGAGTCCCCATTTACCAGTAGCGTAATGCCCAAAATTCCGCCAAGGGGCAATTTCTCAAGAGCCAGTTTTGCTTTCACAAAATTAAGCGGGCATTTGGTTAAGCTGACATCTATGCTGTTGTCAGGGGTGGGACTGGAAAGAGACATCATCACGGCAAAAAAACCAAAGAAAACAAGAATTAGGAAAAAATAAAAACCAGAAAAAACAAATAACAGAAGTAAGCTCAGGCCGTGTCTTGACAAAAGCACGTCAGGACTTCTTGCCCAGCATCATGCAAAGGGGCTGCGGAGGACTTGTTCTGTTGTAATAACGGGCACACTTTGGCATTAAAATTGTCCCAGGGGGTTTTAAAACATTCACGAGACTGAATGTAAGGCTTGACACTTTCAACCAAGGTTTCCGCATTGGTTCCCTCTTCTTCAGAAAGACAAGCAATGCAGTACAAATCTTCAGCGTAACTCAGGGCAAGGTTCATCACCTGAACCCGTTCACAGATTTCTGCGCCACAGGCATCGCAGGTGTAATCAAAAAAGGGGGATGTCAGCTGAAAACTGGTCATTGCCGTACTATAGCAAAAAGACGTGACCAGGTCTTTGGTGCTGGTGTAGAATAGTAACACTGAAATTCGATTCAAGCATTATTTAGAGTGAGCCAGCAAATCTTTATGAGCACAAGAAAAAAATCCTCCCAGACAACCCCACCTGCGTCTGTCAAAACGCAAAAAAAACCGCTATTGCTTGTTCTGTCCATCAGTTTACTGGCAGCTGCAACCTTGTATCAAAACGCTTTGGCGTATTCGCCGCAACTGCTTTACGATGATGTATGGAAGCTGATCAATGCCCGCTTTGTGAATGAAAATAAAAACGGACAAGACTGGCGAATCTGGCGCCACCGGTTTGATGAAGTGATTGAAGATGAAGCCGATGCCAAAATTGCCATTGATACGATGCTGGCCAGTCTCAACGATCGTTACACCCGGTTTCTGGACAAAGAAGAATTTGCGGAAGAAGGGCGTTCAATTAAAGCAACCCTCTATGGCATCGGCATTCAAATTGGCATTCGCGATGCAAAACTGGTGGTGATTTCTCCCATTGATGACACCCCTGCTGACAAAGCTGGGTTGATGGCCAATGATGAAATCCTGGAAATTGACGGTAAAAATACCAAAGGGCTTTCTGTCAAAGAATCCGCCAATCTGATTCGGGGTAAAAAAGGGACCAAAGTGACCTTGTTAATCAAACGTGAAGACAAGAAACCGAAACCTTACAAAATAACTCGCGATGAAATCAAGTTAAAATCCGTGTCTGATAAACCCCCGTTTGGCACCAAAGTACCCAAGCAAATGGGCTACATTAAATTGTCCACATTTCTCAGCACCAATGCCGCAAAAGAATTAAAAGCAGCCATTGAAGCCAAAAACACCAAGCAAGGCTACATTATTGATCTGCGCTCCAACCCAGGCGGCTTGCTTTCCAATGCCATTCGCATTGCCGATTATTTTCTCGAAAGCGGCTATATTGTTAGTACCGTTGATCGGGACGGTTACAAAGATGTCCGTCATTCCCGGTCTTCTGTTTTGACAGATAAACCCATTGTGCTGTTAATTAATGGGGGCAGCGCCAGTGCCAGCGAGATCTTAAGCGGGGCGCTCAAAGACAGCCACCGGGCCATTCTGGTGGGTGAGCGCACTTTTGGCAAGGGCCTGGTTCAAGAAATTAACCAGTTGCCTGGCGGGGCCGGAGTCAATATTACAACCCAGCGTTATTTGACCCCCAACGACACAGATATCAATAAAAAGGGGATTAAGCCCCACATTGTTGTTAAAATGACAGAAAAAGAAGTGAAAGCCCGCAAAGACATTCAACTGATGAAGTCGATTGCCATTATGCAAGAAATGATTGGCGGGAAAAGTGTGAATGACATTTTAAAAGGTACGCTTTCCAACCTGCCAGACCAGAGCGCTGCATCTTAGCCGAAGGTATTAATGGCTGTCAACTTTCTTTGGATCTTTCTGCATTTCTTTTGCAGGCTGTTTGACGGATTTGACTGTTTTAACAGGTGTTCTGCCTGCTGCGGTTTTATCAAACATCCCACCTGGCTTTTGAACCATCAAGTCATTTAACTGGGTTTTGGCGCGAACACCATAGGCACTGTCGGGGAAACTGTCTGCTAAAAAGCTGAGCAACTCGTAGGCATCGTTATATGCTTCTCGCTGCTGGAGCAGCAAACCAAACTGATACACCGGCTTTATTACCAATTTGCTTTTGGGGTACTCGTCAATCAGATCAATGAGTGTAAATTTAATTTCCAGCATTTTTTGGGCTTCTTGCGGCGAAAACAGAAAGCCCCCATTCATTTTGAGCACCAGCTTGTCCATATCCTCTTGAACCGGCTCTAAAATTTTCTCCACTTCTTTATCAGACTTTCCTTTTTTCCCCTTCTTTTTAGCCAATGCGCTGCTATTGCCTAATGCAAAAATAACAGACAACACCAAAACGGCAACCACTGTTGGCCTTAAAAAACGGTGAATACACTGTGGATAGAATGATTTCATGGCAAAGAATACTTTCACATCAAAGAAAGCCAGACACGGGACACTACTTAATATTTCGAAATATTCTCTTTTTTCTTGAATTGATTTCCCTTCGGGGTCTTTTGCGGGAAGGCAAGATTTTTTCTTAAAACATATTTTCTTCTTTTACTTTGTTAGGGGAAAGTAAGATTTTCTTAAACACTTTTTCTTTTTTTGTTCCGTTAGGGGCCCTGGCTGGCCCCTTACAACCCCAGCCGTTTTTTTACACTTTTGGAAAAATCTGAACTCGCCACGGCTTCAGACATTTTTTTAAGTAGCACAGCCTCCAAGGCTTCGGCTGTGCGTTTATTTTAACTTGCCTATCTCAAACAGCAGATTTTTCCGCCAGTGCAAAGTCCCCGTAGCAACTTCTGCGAATCCGTGAGATTTGAATCGTTAAGTCATTAGGCTTTCTGGTTTCGGGGTGTAGAATTGCGATAGCAATCACCCCGAAAACCGATTTTGCGAGTGAGGATTGCTGAAAGCAACCGCAGCCGCAACTCAGGTAAGAAAGCCGGTTTATATTTCTCCTTCGGGGGGTGTTAAGCGGGGGGTGCCCTCCCGCTTACGCGGCGAGGGGTTGTTAGGGGCTACCCAAAGGGCATCCATATCCCTAAGCCCTGAAGGGCAAGGGCTACGGAGACGCTGCGACCTCTCTCCCCTAACGGAGCAAAGGAAAATATGTTTTAAGAAGATCTTGTCTTGACGCAAAAAACTCGAAAGAAAAAATTTCTTCTGGTACCAAGGGGGCGTAATTGTATTAATAATCCCTAACAATTTTGTTGGCAGTCAGGCGATTTTGCTTGTGAATCCCCCATTGTTTGTGACAAAATTTAAATACAGTATTGAAAAAATTATATAAAAAGTATTTTTAATTGAAAGCTACTTTTGTTTCATTCAATTAGTAGACAACTGTTCAAAAACCCCAATATCTGAATGAAATTAAGAAATCAAAACGTATAAAACCAACTGAGTAGTGGCTGCAGTAGTATACTATTAAATTAAAATAATGTTTTTAATGTGCAATTTATATTACAATTTGCCCCATAAGCTAGAGAATTTTCATTAAAGTACGACTGACCTCGCAGTATCACTGACGCATTACTCAACTTTTCAAAACAGAAAGAGCATTTTCTAATGAACCCTAAGCACGATTTATGCTGGATGATTGGCGGTCCGCAGGGCACCGGCGTTGACTCTTCGGCAACATTGTTTGCACGGTCCTGTGCTGTGGCCGGTTACTGGATATATGGCCGCAGAGAGTACCATTCCAATATCAAGGGCGAGCACAGTTACTTTCAGGTGCGAATCAATACCCGGATGGTGCAATGCCACATCGATCCGGTTCATTTGCTGGCGACATTTGAAAACTCAACGGCTGAGCTGCATGCCTTTGAGCTGGTCGAAGACGGGGCTTTTATTTATGACCCCAAAGTAACCAACCCAGAAAACCTTGAGCTCCCGCCGAATGCGTTGAAATTTCCCATTGCTTTTGATGAAATTCTGGAAGAGGTCTCCAAAACATCGGGCAAGTCAACAACCAGCCTGGCCATTATTAAAAATACCATTGCTGTTTCTGCGTCTTTGGCATTGTGTAAAATCCCGTTTTCAGCCATTGAAGAAGCGTTGGAAGGAATATTTACCGGGAAAAAGTCCAAACTGGTACCTCTGAACGTGCAAGCTGCAAAGTTGGGCGCTGAAATGATTGAAGCCCATCCGGATTTTGAAAAATACCAACATGTGATGGCGAAACCACTGGACATCCCAGAAAAAGGTAGCCGTTATCTCCTGAATGGGGCAACAGCCACTGGCCTTGCAAAATTAAAGGCAGGATGCAGACAGCAAACGTATTATTCCATTACCCCTGCTGTTGATGAATGTATTTACCTGGAAGACCTATCAAGCTACGGTTTGCCGGTTATTCAGTGCGAAGATGAAATTGCTGCTGTTAATATGGCCATTGGTGGTGGAACAACGGGTATGCGGGCTTCAACGTCAACATCTGGCCCTGGTTTTGATTTGATGACAGAGGGTCTGGGCTGGGCTGGAATTAATGAAGTACCCGTTGTGGTCTTTAATTACATGCGTGGTGGCCCTTCAACTGGCTTGCCTACTCGTCATGAGCAAACCGATCTGCTGGCTGGGATGTTTAGCGGGCATGGGGAGTACCCCAGAATTGTGATGGCCCCGGGGGACGCCGTTGAACAGTTTTACGACAGTTTTGAAGCCTTTAATTATGCAGACCGTTACCAGACACCGGTTATATTTATCAGCGATAAGCTTCTGGCTAACAACACGGTTTGTGTTCCTAAAATTGATGATCGCGATATGAAAATTGATTTGGGTGAGCTGGCCGGGACTGATGCCACATTTGACGAAGATAATCCGGACTTACCGGCAGCCCTGGCTAAATTTCCACGATTTGCCGTGACAGACTCAGGGATTTCCCCCAGGGCGTTGCCAGGAATGCCTGGACATATTTACTGGATGACTGGTGATGAGCACACGGAGTTTGGTCATATTACCGAAGAACCTGAAATCAGGATGGCGATGCACGAAAAGCGAATGAAAAAGTTGGATCGCGCTGCTGAAGAAATCAAGCCAGAAAACCAGTTTGTTGTGCATAACCCTTACAATGAAGCTGATCCGGAAATCACCATCGTCAGCTGGGGATCAACCAAAGGTGTTATTCTGGATGCGATGAAGGTTTTAAAAGAAGAACACAATTTATCCATCAACTTTTTACAAATCCGCTTAATGAGTCCGTTTCCTGATGCTGGTGTTGCCGCCGTCTTGAAAAAAGCCAAGCAGTGTATTGTGGTAGAAAGCAGTTTTGGGGGACAAATTACACAGGTTATTGCAATGAGAACCGGCATTCAGTTGACTCATGAAGTTTTAAAGTATACGGGCCGTCCAATTTCTGAAACAGAACTGGTTGCAGCCGTTCAAGACATTAAAAACAACCAGACCAGAAAGGTGGTGCTCTCTTATGGCCTTTAATCCCAGCTTACTGAAAGCCCCTTTAAAAGGTAAACAACTAAAAAGCGATGTTCACTCGGACTGGTGTCCGGGCTGTGGTGACTTTGGTATCACCAATTCTATACAGCAGGCTATCGCCGCTTTGTCTTTAAAACCCTGGGAAACTTTTCTTGTTTCTGGTGTGGGATGTTCAGGGAAAGTGCCGCATTACGTCCACACCTACGGCATGCATACCCTTCACGGGAGATCCCTGGCCTTTGCAACTGGTGCCAAGTTGGCGAATCCTAAACTGACGGTTATTGCTGCCGGTGGCGACGGCGATGGTTATGGCATTGGGGCTGGACACTTTGTCCATGCAGGCCGCCGTAACCTGGATATGACTTATGTTGTCTTTAACAATGAAGTCTACGGGTTAACCAAAGGACAGGCATCCCCGACGCTGAAACAGGGGGAACAACCAAAGTCACTGGCGCTGCCCAACCCCAACTCCTCAATTAATCCCATTGCTTTGGCGTTATCATGTGGCTACACGTTTATTGCGCGCAGTTACGCCTTTGATGCCAAACACCTGAAGGCAACCTTAATGAAGGCCATTGAGCACAAGGGCATGGCCTTGGTGGATGTCTTGCAGCCTTGCCCCACATACAACAACCTGCACACAAAAGACTATTTTGCAGAAATGGTTGACCTGGGGGGTACACAAGTTCCTCGTGTCTACTATCTGGAAAATGACGGGTATGACGGGTTGGTTCAAGATTCTGAGGATATTGATGAGATCAATACCAAAAAGGCACAGTGCTTTGAACGTGCACACCGCATTGAAGAACGGGTTGCTCTGGGAATTTATTATCAAGTCAAGCGTCCCACGCTGTTTGACATTCTCCAGAAAAATATTCCGTTATTAAACGATTATGCCCCGGTGGACTTGCCCTACTATGATGAAAATATGATTGCCACGACTGATTTAACAGAAGCCGCAGCATCTTTTACTATATAATATTCTCGGGAAATTTTTTCTCTGAATTTGATTCCGGTAATGGGATTTTCCCCTCATATTTATGCTTCCTTTTTTTTCAGTCATTCAAGACAGTTTCCGGATCTGGAGCCGTAACACGGCACTGATCTATGTTTATTTGCTGACCGTCACTTTATTAACATGGCTGCTGCCACGTTCGGTTTTTCAGGTGGCAGCCCCAACAGAGCAAAAACTATTGCTGGCTGTTGTATTGACACTGCTGCTGGCTGCCCTGTTATCCGGCTGGTTTACAATGATTGCCCAGGCTTGTGAAAACTTTTATCAGGCAGAACCTGCTTCTAAAAAGTCAATTACCGATGAACGTTCGTTTAAACTTTTTACCGTATTTTTGCCAGGAATCAGCAAAAACTTTCTGAGTATTGCCGTTGGCCTCAGCATTCAATTTCTAGTAGCTTTTCTCTTGTACTATCCGGTTACACAACGCTGGATTGAAATTAGCCCGCTCATTGACCGGGTGGCCGCAACAAAACTGAACGATGTTCAGCAAGTGTTAACCCTGTTCAATGACGCAGAAAAAAATGTGATTCAGTCATTTTCATGGCAGTGGATTGTGTCTTCATTTCAGTTCCTTGCAATCAGCATATTGGTGATGTTTTGGGCACCATATACCATTTTGCACAAAAAAATGAGCCTGGTTGCCTTCGGTTTGTCTGCAAAGCAATACTTTAAGTACCCCGTCAGTTGCATTTTTCTGGTATTCGGTTTTTTTACGGCTGGTGTTCTTTTTTATCTGCTGAGTTTGCTGGGCACACTGTTTCTGATGAACCAGCCTGTCGGGTTGGCCTTTGTTTTTGTACTGCTTCAGGTATTTGCCATGCTTACGCTGGTTTTTTGCGTCATCACGTTGTTTGTCTTTGTTTCCCGTTTTCCGGTTCAAAAAAATGCAGTAGCCATTCAGACTAATTCTGAAGAGAGCTCAAACGCAGAGAACGCAACTGATTCTGACGCGTAATGGGAACACTTCCTCAACGTGTCATTGCGGTTGTTGGGCAAACGGGGACTGGAAAAACACCGTTAGGCGTTAATATTGCAAAAGAACTGAAATCTACAGTTATTTCTGCAGATTCTCAACTGATTTACCGGGGGTTGACCATTGGAACCGCCAAACCCACGCTTGCTGAAATGCAGGGTATTCCGCATCGGATGATTGATTGTTGTCATCCTGATGAGGTGTTTAGCGTTTCTCAGTATAAAGCGCTTGCCAGTGGGTATTTGAAAGAACTGTGGACAGAAAATAAAGTACCGGTTGTGGTGGGCGGTACGGGGTTTTATATTCAGGCTTTGCTTCAAGGTATTGTTTTGCCTGAAGTGCCTGTAAACCAAGCTTTCAGACAGCATTATCAAAGGCTTGCCCAAGAAAAAGGACAGGCCTGGCTGCACCAGGAATTGGTAAAACGCGATCCCAATCGAGCCGAAGCGTTACACCCCAATGACACGGTCCGGATTATCCGTGCCCTTGAAATTATCGATTACACCGGACAGCCCGTGCCAACTGACGTCAAAAAGCAGGACCTGGATATTCTCTGGATTGGATTGTACTATGCGGATTGGGACAATTTGGTTAAGGCCTTAGAAATCCGCATTGACAATATGCTTGCTGCAGGATGGTTGGAGGAAGTGCAGGGTTTGGTTCAGCAGTATGGTGAAACAGCCCATGCGTTAACCGTTTCTCACGGATATCCTGAATTAATTGCGGTATTAAAGGACGCGATGACCCTTGAAATGGCCAAAGTCCAAATTGCAATCAATGTGCGTCAGTATGCCAGACGCCAAAAAACCTGGTTTAAGAGAAACAAGGCCATTCAGTGGTTTGCGGTTGATCAATACAAATGTCAGGCAGATTTATGGGATATCATTGAAACGCAACTTAATGACCTCTTTCAAAAAAATAAGTTATAGGTCAGTGGCTCATCATTTATAATCTGGACAAACTTTGACTTATACTGAGGGTTTGCAAAACTGCTTCAATATAATTCATTGTCTCAATCAGTTTTAAGCGATCAATACAGGAGATTCTTCAGATATTGCTGTGTTATCAGGATCATTATCAGCCGTTGGGTATTGCGGGAATGGGTCCGGCAATTGCATAAACGAAAGGGTTTCTGTATTAAATTCTTCATCTGTCAGTAGGCAGTGGTTTAAACGATCGATTAAACCATCTTTTTCCATATCCATTCCGATAAACACCATTTCTTGCCTCCGGTCACCCCAAGGTTTTTGCCAGATAGAAAAAATTTCTTTGCGCAATTCTGGTTCTTCAGGCCATTCATCATCAGGAATGACAGCCCACCAGGAAGGACCGGGTTCGATCCGGCAAGCTCCACCTGCTTGTGACCAGATCATAGTATAGTCCATACGGGTTGCCAGCCAGAAAAACCCCTTGGATCGCAACACGCTTTCCCAGCCTTCATTGAGAAATTTTTCAAAGCGCTCTGGGTGAAACGGACGGTTAGCCCGGTAAACAAAACTGCTGATCCCGTATTCCTCTGTTTCAGGCACATGCTCACCGCGCAATTCTTTCAACCAGCCAGGGGCTTCAGAAGCTTTTTCGAAGTCAAACATGCCGGTATTTAAAATGTCAGACAGGGGCAACTTTCCAAATGATGAACGAATGCATTTGGCCGATGGATTAAGCCGTTTTAGAATATTTTCTAGTTTGACGATGTCTTCTTCTGGGATTAAGTCAGCCTTGTTAATCACAATAACATTACTGAATTCAACTTGATCGATTAACAAATCGACAATGGTGCGGTCGTCTTCATCACTTAATTCCAAGTTTTTCTCTTTGAGATCCAACCCTTCTTCGTAATCTTTAAGAAAATTAAAGGCATCAACGACCGTCACCATAGTATCGAGTTCTGCAACATCAGACAGGCTTTTGCCATCTTCATCGGCAAATGTAAACGTTTCTGCAACAGGCAGCGGCTCAGAAATACCAGTGGACTCGATTAATAAGTAGTCAAATTTTCCAGCTTTTGCCAGCTGCGTTACCTCTATCAAGAGATCTTCGCGTAATGTGCAGCATATACAGCCGTTGCTCATTTCCACCAATTTTTCATCCACACGGTTAAGGGCTGCATCACCAGAATTCACCAGCTGGGCATCGATGTTAACTTCACTCATGTCATTGACAATAACCGCAACCCGAAGGCCTTCACGGTTATTCAGCACATGGTTCAAAAGGGTTGTTTTCCCCGCACCCAAAAAACCAGACAATACAGTTACAGGCAGGCGTTTATTCACAGGATTCTCCCTCCAGTAGTTTTAAATAGATTTTATTGCTTTTGGCGGCGTTTTATTACAGTGGTTTTATCAGTTGATGGAATGCACCAATAATTATTGCAATAATGTTTCAATAAGACTACGATGAAGTTCAATTTTTTGTCAATAGTTAGCAAACTTAATTCAAGCCAAAGGCTTTTTGAGTAATGAGTAAAAGTTAAAATTAATACCACAAAAAGCTTTCTTTCAAAAATGATACAATCGGTTCCAAACCGTTTTATATTTGTTTTTATACTAATATGGAAACCAAGTATTGGTTATTGCCCACTTGAGTTCCATAATTAACCATCAGGGTACTAAACAATAAAAGGGTCATATGAATACAGCTAAATACAGCCATTTCTGAATAACTAAAAATTTGGTTTCTGCAGAAAGCGGTTAATCGGTACTGAGAAAGTACTTGAGGACATTTTTATTGCTAAAAAAGGATTATTTTAGGGTAAGGTAAGGTTGTTAGTTATTAATTGCGCATTGCACCGTTTTGTCGGTGCTTTTTTTTGCCTTAAAAGCCATCATAATTCAATAAAACTCAGAGAGACCCGCCATTGACTCTTAAAAAAGATGGCGTGCTCAAAAAAAATCAGTCGATGAAACCGTAAATCTGGAGTAAACTAAAGGGGTATGAAATACCAATTTATTGATGATGAAATTCCTTACACAGGAAAAGAGCTGAGCAGCCATTGGGCTTACCGAAGTTTTGGCATGCTGGGAGATTCGGTGATTGGCTTTATTGGGCCATGCCACGTGAATCTGACTGACATGGTCGACTTGGAAGATGTG
This sequence comes from Cyanobacteria bacterium P01_H01_bin.74, assembly GCA_038745945.1. Lineage (GTDB taxonomy): Bacteria > Cyanobacteriota > Vampirovibrionia > Vampirovibrionales > Vampirovibrionaceae > JBCDLA01. The sequence continues at coordinate 20,449 of JBCDLA010000034.1, forward strand.
CTAAACAACGACTATATTTACTCAAAGAAAATGCTGCACTTTATCATTGAAATTTTCAATATTTCATTGCAGGAAGGCATTTTACTGCAGCGGCTTTTTTCTTCTGTGATTCAAGACCGGCTATGCTCGTTGGTACTGGAGTCAGCTGGGATATCCGACTCTGCCAAAAACAATGCAGCCATTGTTAAACGCTACGGCGATGATTTGTTTGTCAACAACACCGCAAAATTGTCGGTTTCAATTTGCACCCAGAGTCCCACCTCTGTTTTAATTCACACGGGCTTAAACATTGACCCCGAAGGCACCCCTGTAGAAGCTTCTGGCCTCTCGACTGAGCTGGGCTTGTCGGGTGCAGCCATAAAAACAATGGCGCTGGCGTGTATGCGCGCGTTATCAGAAGAGTGGCGCGATATAGGGCTGGCCTGTTGCAAAGTCAGGGCTGTTGTTTAAACCGCTGTAATATCCGCTTCATCGAAAACACCTGCTTTAACCCCTTATCATTTAATCGTCTTTAACAATTAGAGTGAGCGCAATGGCACCCAAAAACCTGTTACTGTTGTTTTTATCCACAGTGGCTTTATCACTGATTGTGCTGATTATCTTTTTTAGTTTGTTCTTTAAAAATGTGGATGTCAGTTTTAACACCCGCATGCCCGATACAGCCCCAGAGGTTGAAACACTAAACAGCAGGAATCCATTGCTTCCAGCGGCTCTGCCAGAGAACCGCAGCAAATCAAGCGGTTTAAATCATGCAACCATCTCAGTGCCGCCAGAATTTAAAACCAGCCCGTCTGGCATTGCCCAGCGTGAAAAGGATTCAGAGGTTGAGCGCAATGAAAAAAAAGGATTCTTTTCATTTCTCAACAGAGACGCAGCGGTTAAAACGGATGATGCCATCTTAAGGCGCGGCCAGGAAAGCAATGGCAGGAATGCCAAGGCCCGCCAGGCTTCAAGCCAGGGGGCTGGCTCAACAGGTATTGTTATGAATCAAGAAAATGAATTTACAAAACGCCGCCCCAAAACCAAGTCAAGCCGTAACGCTGCCCCAGTTCCTCGTCAAAAAAAAACAGCACAAAGTGCCCCGATTCCTGGGTTTTAAAAACAAACTTTTATTGTTGCCACGCTTGCTTTGGTTATTTCCCTGGTAATGATCGCCACGATCAAATCTGGACTGCGGGTTCTTATCTTATGAGTGTAGTTACCCAGTAGTGACCGAAATGATAACAATTAAACAATCGTTACAGAATGTTTAATGTTTTATGATTGACGAAATTAAAAAAATATACTTTTAATTGATTCCTGCAACTCAATCTAAATATTGAGTCCTGCGACTAAATAAAGTATAATTAAAGAACCATCCCCCTAGAGCTGGCCTTACATAAGTCGCGAAACTTATTACTTTGACCCTTCTATTGGCTCAACAATAGAAGGGCTATTAGTATAAGCTCCCTAGGAACGATTACAATCATTCTTGCACCCCCCTTTCTTTTCAGATACCAGCTAGGGCTGGCTTATCATTGCCACTGAATAGAGCAGGCAATGACAAAGAAGGCAAGCTGAATATTATCCTAACAAAAAAACTTGTCTTTTCTTTATAAACCGATCAGGAGCCCATTCTTTTTTAATGCCGCGTCAGCTTCTACGAACTTTTATTATTGCCACGCTTGCTTTGGTGATTTCCCTGGCAATGATCGCCACGATCAAATTTGGACTGGGGCTGCTCTTGAATGCAGTTGCCCAAACAACACCAGCCCAGAAAACAAGTCCAGGCCGTTATTACAATACCTCGTATCCCCCTTCTGCGCCGTTAACGGGCAGCCCTAACAATTTCAATCCTAACAATTTCAATCTCATGAGCAACGCGCAGCAAGGCATCAATCAAAAGAATATCATGATTATTTTAGATGCCTCTGAATCCATGCGTGATCGCATTCCGGGTGGAGGGCGGAAGGAAACCAAAATGGCTGCAGCCAAACGCGCTGTGCTTGATGTCTTAAAATCCATTCCTGCTGATACGAGGCTTGGCTTAAGGGTTTACGGCAATTCTCGAAATTCATTTTTTGCCTGCCGCGCAACCAAACAATTGGTGCCCTTGGGCATAAACAACCGGCTTCAAATTTCAAGTGAGTTGTTGCACGTGAAGGCCAAAGGCATGACCCCAATCAGCCACACCATCCTTCAGACCTTAGAAGAAGACTTTTATAATGTCACCGGAGAAAAGTCCATCATCCTCATTAGCGATGGCATAGAAACCTGCAGCGAAGACCCTTGCCGGCTTGCAGTGCGCCTTCAGAAACAAGGCGTTAATGTCAAAATCAATGTGATTGGCTTGGGTTTAACCGATTATGCAGCGGTCAAGCAACTGCGCTGTGTGGCATTGGGTACCAAGGCCCGATTTTATAACGCCAATACTGCTGCCGGGCTTGCCAGAAGTTTAACCGAAGCGTTTGCCGTCAAAAAAAGTGTTCAGGCCAGTATTTTATCCACACCCAGCAACAGTGCCCCTGTTGAAAACAGCAACCAGCCGACCCCAAACTTAAATGCGCCTGCAAAGACTGAGAAACAGTACTACAAAGACGATGTTTTGCTGGAGGCATCCCCCAGATAACGCTCAGATAAGCCTTCTGGTCAAGGAAATCAAACTTGGTTATACTGGTTATATTATGAATCAGTAAAATAAGCAGCGTAGGAAAATATCCAGACAAGACCAAGCCAAAAATACCACATCAGCCCTGATTAAAAAAACCAGACCAGAATCATCAAGCCCAGAATCATAAAATACTGTCATTCATTGACACTGACCCAGAGGAAGAGACCCTATGCCACCGGCCAACACAACCCTGATCAAAACCTGTTTTATTGCACTCAGCATTGCCGCTTTTATTGGCATCAAGGCCTCTTCTGCAAATTTGTTAACGCTTGTTGAGCACAATTTTGAGCGCAATCATTTTTTTACAGCGAGCCAATCTGCTGAATTGCAAAAAACTTCCCCTGCATCAGCTGTCAGTACTGCCGCCTCACCTAAAAAAGAAAAGGCTGAAAAAGAGGCAGCCCCTGCCGAAAAATCAAAAGCTGAGATTGAACAAGCCGTCAAAGAAAAACTGGCGGCCTCAAAAATTGTCAGCCCACTTGATTTATTAAAAGCCCCCGATGACTACTTGGATCAGCAGATTGCCTTTACAGGGACATTCAATGGCTTTTCTGCCCTGGGCCTGGACTATAAAAAAGCCTTCCGGGATTCTCGTGACTTTGTGGCATTTTCGGTGCTGCGCCCGGATGTGACGGCCCACAAAATTCCACTGGCTGAATTGAAATTGTTTTTTCCCCGAAAAAAAAGCACAGAAGTGACCAATATTGAAAGCGGGGATGTGATTCAAGTGATTGGCAAGCCCTTTAGCTCAGCCCTGGGAGAACCCTGGGTTGATGTTGAGCATATTAAAGTGGTTAAGAAGGCTGCTGTCAAAAAATGAATCTCCCCTTTTAATTTGTCAATAAGAGCCCCTGTGCTATGCAAAACCACAACCTGATTAATCCTCAGCAAAGTGTTTCAGACACCCAATTTGGACAATCTTACGAGACGGCCTATCAAGATTTTCAATGGGCGACAGCTGCCAAAACCTTACTGGGTGAGCGTGCCGAAAGCAACCGGTTTAATCAGTTTTCTGTGTGTATTGCCCGTCATGCCAAAGCATCCCCCACAAAGACCGCCTTGTTGTGGCACGGCAAAGACAACGTAAGAGAAGCTTATACGTTTTCAGCATTGGAAGCTCACGCTTTAAAATTTGCCCAGGCCCTCAAAAAACTGGGCATTGAAAAAGGCGATCGGGTTTTTATTTATATGGAACGAATTCCAGAAGTGTTTTTTAGCACGTTTGGGATTTTAAGGGCCGGGGCAATCGTGGGCCCTCTGTTCTCTGCATTTGGCCCAGAAGCCATTCTGGATCGTTTGCAGGACAGCCAAGCAAAGGCCATTGTGATCAGCTCAACATTGCTGCCCCGCTTAAATGCTGTTCGTCAATTGTTGCCGGATCTGGAACACGTGATTGTGGTGAACCGTAACCCAGAATCCAATGACAAACTGAAAAATAAAGAATACTGCTACAATGCGCTGGTTGAGGCCGAAAGTGCAACCGAAGCAGGCCTGCCAGAAATAACAGCCGATTGCAGTTCTGTTATGCATTATACTTCTGGCACCACCGCAAAACCCAAAGGTGTTTTACATCGTCATCAAGCAGTTATTGCGCAAGCAGAAACCAGCCGAATGGTTTTAGACTTAAGGCCAGAAACAGACATCTACTGGTGCACTGCTGATCCCGGCTGGGTTACTGGTACGTCTTATGGTATGTTTGGTCCTTGGGCATTGGGCTGCACGATGCTGGTTTATGAAGGCGGCTTTGATGCCAGCAAGTGGTATGAACTGATTGCGTTTTATAAAGTCAGTGTCTGGTATACGGCACCTACTGCCATCCGAATGTTAATGAAAGCCGGTGACAATTTGCCCAAGCAATTTGACTTAAGTACGCTGCGTCATTTGTGCAGTGTGGGTGAACCCTTAAACCCCGAGGCGATTCTCTGGGGCAAAGCAATATTAGGCCGTGTTTTCCATGACACGTGGTGGCAAACAGAAACGGGCTCGATGCATATTTGCAATTATCCTGTGATGCCGGTGAAGCCTGGGTCTATGGGCAAGCCTTTTCCTGGAACAGAAGCTGCCATTCTCAGTGATGACTGGCATTCTCTGGGAGCCGGGGAAGAAGGTCACCTTGCCATTAAGCCGCTATCACCGTCAATGTTTAAGGCCTACTGGCAGAAAGAAGCTTTAACCCAGTCCCGTTTTAAGAATGGGTGGTACATTACAGGCGATAGGGCCCGACGGGATGATGACGGGTATTATTGGTTTGTTGGCCGTGCTGATGATGTGATTAACACGGCTGGCCATCTGGTTGGGCCTTTTGAAGTTGAAAACGCTCTGGTTGAGCATCCTGCTGTTGCTGAAGCCGGGGTTATCGGGAAGCCTGATAAAGATCGGCTAGAAATTATCAAAGCGTTTGTTTCTCTTAAAGTGGGTTATACGCCGTCTGAGGAGCTTGCGGGTGAGATTAAACAGTTTGTTCGCAAGCGGTTGTCGGCCCATGCTTACCCGAGAGAGCTTTCTTTTGTGGAAAATTTACCCAAAACACGCAGTGGTAAAATCATGCGGCGTTTGCTTAAAGCAAGGGAACTGGGCCTCCCTGAGGGAGACCTTTCAACACTAGAAGATTAACCGGAAGATTAAAAGAACACTTTCACATTGCACAAGTGATCGGTCCCAGCCCTGCGTTATATGGCCTGGGTTTTATGGTGTTGTTCTTATGACTCGAGTCTTATGGAATGATGTTCTCTGGCATGGGGCCCGCACAAAAAAGTAACGGAATGTAACAGCTTATACCGGTTTAAACAACTTGCCCTGTTGAGCCGTGTTATCTAAGGTGTTGGATTTAGCGCAACTTTTTCGGCATTCTTTTATTCCGTAGACGACACAGCCAACCGTTTGTCTTCTGTAAAACGCCAATTCATTCTGATTGTCTGATTTTATTGCTGTGCCGAAAAGAAACCCCATTTAGCGATTATTGGCTGAACAGACTACGATAGCCAAAGGCTGCAATGCTTTTTAACCAACTTAAAAAGATTTAGATAACACCACCCCCTATATTAGCCTGAGGTTTTGATTATTCATGGCCCTTCTTCCTCCTCCACTGCCATCCAGCCGGATGCCTTACTTACAGCAAGCCGGACTCTCTAAAGGTTTTCCCTATTCTCCTGGATATCCGCACATGAGATATGTAAATCTGGGGTATACGCAAATGTCGTCACCATTAGCTGTGCCCAACTCCGGCATGCCTAGTGCATCCCCGGTAAATACTATGGCGTCCTACAATCCTCAGGTAAATCTATCCAATTTAGCCAATAATCCAGTCATGCTTCAAACGGGCTTACCCGAACCGTCACAATTGCTAGGTGAGCAAACGGCACCCTCAGATGCCAAGAATAAAAAGTACAAGTACAATTGGTACAAATTGTTTGCGGTTTATGCAGCTGCAGCTGCAGGTATTTATGGTGCCTACCGTTATTTACGGCGTGATGCCAATGAAGTGGTAAAAAACACAGCCAACCAGATTGATCCCAATCTGACACAGGCCTACAACTTATCCAAGCAATCCCCTTTTACACCGGATCTAAGTGATGAAGAAGAAATGCAGGCCATTCTTTATGAAGAAGATCTGGTTGCCCCAACAAAAGAGTCTCAACGTCAATCAGAACAATTTTTGCGTGAGGATCAATTAAAAACAGGTAGTCCATCACCAAAAGTCCAGACTGTTTCAGTAGACGTCGAAAAGACGCTTGCCGCCAAAGCTGAAAATGCATCTAATGAAACAATTGATTTTTTTGATGAAGGGCTTTTGCTAGAAACCAGCAAATCAAAACAGTTGTCCCAAAACCCTGAAAAGCAATTCTACAATAATCCTATCCATAATAATTCAGAAATAATGGTAGAGAAATTGACAGGTAAGCTTAATTTGAATCCCATTTCAGAATTAGTGCACAATGAAAGCAAATCATGGCTTAATAAACTGCCAAAGCTTTTACAAAGCAAATTGGTATTGGCTGTTATGCTTCCTATTGTTATTCTTGCTTTATTAAGTAAAGCTTTTATTGGTAAACTTTTCGTAAGCAAAACCTTAAAAAAAGTGGTAAATACTACTTCTGAGATATTAGAAAAAAACAATAAATTAGCAGCAGTTGCACCAACCCAAAAGAAAATGCCTTCTCCTCCAGAAACTCTTGCTGTTTCCAAAGCTCAATCTAGTTCAGAATTAGTTATTTCCAAAGCTGACACGCTGCCTGAGCAGAAAATCTTGCAAACAATTAAGAAACCAGAGCCTTCTGCAGAAAAAGAGGAAACGCATTTGCCTGTAGATGTATCAAAAAGTACGCCTACTTTGTCTTCAAATAAAAAAGACACAGGAGAACAATTAAACTGCTTGCAAGATGGCAAAAGCCAAATAAAACCATCTGCATCTGCAATCGATTTGTCGGATTTACAATTTGTAGAAACTTAATTAAGGTTTGGTTAAAGTAAACGATTATTATGGCCAAAATTTTAATAAAAATTATAATGAC
>JBCDLA010000035.1:0-26879 GCA_038745945.1 Cyanobacteria bacterium P01_H01_bin.74
GAGTGCAAATTGTTGAATTTGCATTGGCACTCGAATTCCGTCGGTAAGGCCATATACCCCCAGAAAAAGAATTAATGATAACCCAGACAATGCAAAATAACGTGGTATAGACCCATATTTTGCGTTACAAAGTGCCTGCCAGTAGTTTCGAATCAAAACAAGATATGTAACAAAGTAAAATAACGAGACAAACCCATAATCATAGAAAAACTCAATATAGCTGTTATGGGCTGTTTGAACCAAATTTCCAAGACTCCAACCGCGTTGCACAGAAAGGTAAAACATTATTTCTCGGCTGCTGGCCAGGCCATGGCCAAAAAGTAAATTAACCAAATTGATGTTATCACCCCACTCAGTAAACAGCAATTGCCAATTATCGAGCCGGACAGCCAGGGTTCCAGTCCCGTTTAAGGCATTATCAAATCCGTTGCTGTAGTAATCAATTTTTTCACCCAGAGTTTCTTGTAAGCCCAGGGTGAAAAATCCGCCGACAAGAACGACACCTAAGAAGGCCAATATAACTTTGCCAGCAAGGTCCCGTGTGAAAAGACGATAAATTTTTTCTGGTAATTAAAAATTTAAATTAAACTTCTTGATCAGATAGAAGTAGAAAATAAAGGTAATAGCGACTCCTAATAATCCTGATTTATTAACAATTAATGGCAAAAGAATAAAAATGGCGGTGAATAGTACATCAAATAAAATAGGCAAATGTTTCGATACTGAATAGCCTTTAATGACGATAGACGGGATTACTGAGTTTAAAGCTTTAAACGCAACGAATAGAGTCATTAAAGTGGGTAAAAATAATACCATACCAGAACTCAGGTCTCGGCTGAGTAGATAAAACACAACACATCCGATTCCAAACAATGCAAGTGCAATTGACGTGTAAGACAATTGTTTTTCAATGGTAAAAGTAGTTTTTTGAGAAGGTTTGAAAAAAGATACAGCCGTTGTGTAAGCAAGAAATAAGCCAACAGCCGTTAGTAAGACGATAAACTTGGCATCAAAACTGCCAAAGCTTGATTCAAAAGCAATCGGATACCCTGACTTGGATGCTGTGATATTAAAGTCAGAAGCATAAGGCAGGAAATAATAAATTAATGTGGCAATGAGAAACCCACCTAATAGTTTAAAAGGAAGAAACTGTAGTAAGTAAGGCAGTTTTTTGTATAAACACCATAATGCATAAATGCACAAAAGAGCCATTGAAATGGATGCGGTTTTAAAGGAGATGCCAATCATTGTATTGGTGAAGTTATCTAACATGGGTGAAAATTGATAAAACACTGCAAGAATTGCAATAAAAAAGCCGTAAACCGTAACTTTTGTATAACTCTGAAAAACGGCATAAGCGCCGAGAGCTCCTGCAAAAAGTGCAATCCCTAAAGGCAGCTTAAAAAAAAGCAGCAAACCACTTGAAATAATTGCAAAGGAGAGAAGTTGAATAAACATAATAGCCTTAAGTATGTTTGAAAATATTAATCAGGATAAATTTTTTACTTAGAATAAAAAAATTGTCATGCAAGTTTGAAGGTGTAATTTGTAAACAGTCCATTTGAAGTCAATACATACTTATTTTTTAAATTTTATATATGAATAACAAAATAAAGTTTTTATAAATTTTTAGATCTCAAAGAACTGTCTACAGACAAGAGATTTCAGTTATTCTATAAAATTACGGGTTGGGTTAAACAATAGCGCCCAGGTGTTGTAAGTTGCTGCTGCTCTGAAAATTGGGCTCATAATAGCGGTTAAAATATTTGCACCACGTACTACTTTTGGCAGATTTTTTTCAGGAACATAAATCGTATCGTTTGGCATTAAAACAGTTTCATATTGCTTTGGATCAATACGGGTTGTTGCAAGGTTCCCATTCCCATCAACACGACTTAAAAAAATAGCTTCAGGAGAATAACCAAAGTCTGCATTGTAACCGCCAGCTTGCATAATCGCAGAGGCAAGATTATTCGACTGCCTGGGATCTATTTCAATAACACCAGGGTTTCTGACATAGCCGTATACTTTTACCGGGAAACTGCTGGGTGAAAAAGTTGCTGAGTCAAATCGTTGGAACTCTTCTGGCGATACTGAGAAAGCAGAAGGCAATTTATCCACATGGATACGGTCGCCATAGGCCAAATAGATATCACCATCCCGCTTGCCATCTAACAAATCAAACAGATTAACAGTAAATGTATCTCCGGTAATATCATTGTCAATATGAACAGACGACAAATCTGCATTGTATGAAACACCACCAGCTGTTAACAAAACATTTGACAGTAATGGCGTAACTCGATCAGACTTTGTTCCCTGGATAACGGTGCTACCGCCCTGAGCGGATGGGGTGGTATTAATTTCATATGTACCTGGACTGATGACTGCCCCTGATACTTGAATCGAAAATGGGCGCGAATGAATTAAATTGACTGCTGTTGTTTCATTAACCAAATACTTTGACATCCCTTTTTCGATTTGTTCCTGCAATTCAGTTAACGATAAGCCTGCTGCCTGAACTGGTGGTAACCCGGCCAGCATAATTGTTCCTTCGGGAGAAATTCGAATAAGATCCATATTGAGCTCAGGTGCACCCAAAAAACTCACACTAATATCATCGTTGGGCCCCAGAATATAATGTCTAGCTGTTAATGTTTTACTGACTCGTGCTTGTAAAATATCAAGGTCGACTTGTTTTTCAAATGAAGAAAGGGCTGACGGTCCTTGCAAACCATCGTTTTGTGGTGTGTCTAACCTTAGATCGAGTTGGGGAACTTGCGAGATAGCCAGTTTTTTATTTGACGATAAACGCTTTTGGGTCGTTTGCTCAGTTTTTGTGTTTGGATTGCGGTTTGAAATTTTATGATCAGACTCTGCGTAGCCAGAATTTAAGCTGGTGAACGACCAAAGAACAAATAATGTAAAAAAACTTAAAAGGTAATTTTTCCGCTTATTCTTGTAAAGCATTCCTGTATATCCTACTTAAAGTAAACTTAAACTCTGGCTATAATACCGAGTGTCTTTAAATTGTTGTTGTCTAGAAAACGAGACAGTTGAAGCAGTTTATTTCGACTCGCCTTCAAAGCAGAAAGAATAACAACCCCTTCCGATTCTTGTAGAACAGCTTTAACCTCTGGGTAAGCAAATGGTGATCCAGGGGTATCAACTAAAATAAATTCGTAATGTTGTTTCAATTGGCTCAATAGCTGGTGAAACCCCGCGGAAGCAACATAATCATAGACTCGGGTTGCCGGTTGTTTACTGGTTAAATAATCAAAACTGCAGCCGTCTTCTGTCACCTGAACTTCAACAACAGCTTGTTTCAGTAGGGTGTTAAAATCGTGAGCAAAAATTTCTTGACGCAGTCTGAGAGATTTGTTCATTTCTGCAATACAAGTCATTAAGCCACTTTTTTTAATGTAATTTCCATCCCGCTCAGCTTCACCAACATGTCGTGTGGGTGCTTCTAAATCAGCATCAACCAATATCACTTTTCGACTGGATGCAGCCAGATTTTGTGCCACTTGCCTTACGATACTGGAGCGCTTTCTTTTATTGTTTGTAGAAACAAAAGAAACAACTTGGGCTTGCTCAAGATAAGACCGTTGAATCAAGCTTGAAGTAATAGAAGCTACATCGCGGTATGACGTATCTTCTGTGTAGATGGTATTGGGGGGATTGTTGACATCAAAGTTTTTCTCCCAAGGCAGTTTTCCTAATACTATTTTATTGGTGGATTCTTCCAGTTCCTGGATACTAGACCACCTGTCATAAAGCCTGTCTTTTACCCATGCAATCGCAAGACCTGACATAAGCCCCAGTAACATGTAACTAATTAATGACAAAATAAGAGGCGTAAGGCTTAGTTTTGGCTTGGTTGGTGGATTTAATGTAATTAAGTTGTCAACTATTGAGCGCGCTTTAATTTGAGACTCAATTGCTGATTTTTTTAAATTGGAATAAGCCGTCTTCAAGGCATCTTCTGTTTTGTAAAGCTCATTCAGTGTCCGCTCTTTTCCTGGAATGGCTCCTTCCAGTGATTTAAAATCCAGTATTGCTTTTTTAAGCTGATTTCGACGGGCTTCAAGTGCTTTTTTTTGAGAATTTGCAAGCAATAAGTCTTGTGTGAGATTGCTGGAAACGGATGTATAAAACCCAGTTTTTGAAGACCGTCCACCCAAGACTTCTTTTTCACGCTTTTTAATACTTGACTTTAGACTGCTAACCTCTTTAATAGAAGCTTTTACTGTGGGATACTCATCTTTAAATCTCCCTCGTAATTTCTCCAAATTTTGTTTTGCAGTTGCTAAATCTTCATTAAGCTTTATTAAATAAGGATCTTGACCAATAGCAACAGCATCCATTGCTGCTTCAGGGGATTTTACTTTCAGAATTTTTTTCATCTGACTGATGCGTTTGTTATTGAAGGCAATTTCTGCTTCAACCAATTGTGCTTGCTGCTCTAAGGCAACACGAGAAATCGTTAATTGTTCACTTTCCTGAGTTAAATCAACCGCCCCCGTGGTACGTTTAAAATTCTCAATCTTTTGACGAATGGCAGACAGTTGTGCCGTTATCTTATCCAGTTGTTCATCAATATTTTCGCCTTTTAAGCCCATAACATTGCGTTGAATTTCAATGTTAAATTTTTTATACTCATTTAAAACAACATTTGTGACTGCGGTTGCCGAATATTTGTCGGGCCAAGAAAACTTAAACTGCAAAACATCCGTTGACGGAATAATTTTTGCTTTTAAAGATTTGTTGTAAAAATTAATCCAATCATTGGCATCTTCAACTTCAAGAACATTTAAAACACTAGGAAACTGTTTTTTAACAATCTGATGAATTCTATTTGCCAGCTCAGCAGATTCAATAATTTGTAGGTAGTTAAATAGCGGATTACTGTACCCACTCTCTGTTCTTACTGTGCTTGAGCCTGCATAATTAGAAACCACATTGTCAACAGGTATGTTTTTGATGTAAATTTTTGAAACAGTCTGGTAGGTGGGATTGTACAAAAAGAAGAGGTGGTACAAACAGAATAAAGAAGCTAAGGCCAACCCTATAAAAATGAGATTTTTTTCACGTTTGACTAAGCTAAACCAATGATTTGCGGACATAGTTGCGAGGGCTCTCTTGGGGTAATTGTTAACATTTATTTTTATAGGACAAAAAAGGGCATCTTCTAGATTGAATCATGATAATGTAACCACCGCCATGAAATAATGTGCAAATCAATTTTATACAAAGCACTTTTGACTGCAAACATCATGTAAACACAGTTGACAGAGAAAATGTATAACCAACACTATCATGTCATACTTTACTCGTTTTTAAAATAAAAACAGCAGTTATTGCTTTGAGGCACAGGCCGTCATTCTTTTGACAAATCCAATGAAGGTGCATCATAAAAAAGACAAAGTCTAAAAAGTTTAAAAAAAGGGAAAAATCATATTGCTTCATTTCGTAAAAGCGCAAATTTTCTGGTTTTTGTTAATCAGCCTTGTCTTGGCATTTACATTAACCCCCTTTTTTCCAGAAGCATTGCAGTTGTCTAATATTTTTATAATTGCCTCAATTTTGTTTTCTATGATTGCAATCAGCAATCATCAACGTGGTGTCGTCTTAGGTATTGTATTGACGCTTATTGCCTTTGCTTCACCGGCTCTTTCTTTTTCGACCTTTAATTTTTTCAACCCCTGTTTTTTTTATTTCAGCAATACCGTTATGTTTTTATACATTATCATCCAATTGTTAAAAACAATTTTTTACACAAAAAAAGTTAATTCCCACATCATTTTAGCCTCATTGTGTATCTATTTTATGATAGCCATGGTGTGGGCGATGATTAGCGGTTTAATTGAGTGGTTTATTCCAGGTTCTTACAATTTTATGATGGGCACAGATATTAAAAAGAACCTGGGAAATTTGATGTACTTTAGTATGGTGACTTTAACAACCCTGGGTTTTGGGGATATGTTGCCTCTTTCCATGCCAGCAAGGACTTTTACAGCGATGGAAGCCTTAACAGGACAACTTTATTTAACAGTACTTGTTGCAAGACTGGTCAGCTTACATAGCAAAGAAACTCCAAGTTCAGAGCAATAAGCTAAACCCTGAGCAATAAACCAGGAAAAAGATTTATCCTGTTATTTTCTGCAGGGTTATTTTTGTGTGGGCGCTGCGTCTGCTGCATCTAAAGAATAGCGGTAATCTTTAAAGCGAACCCCATGAAATAAAGCATACAAAACCGGACAAAGAACAATGCCCACCAGACTGGCAACCAAAAGCCCTGAAATAATAGTGTTTGCCATCGGGCGCCACATTTCTCCCCCTTGAAGTGACAGTGGTAATAAACCAATAACCGTTGTGCACATTGTCATTAAAATGGGCCGCAAACGCTGCTGGGTTGCAAGGACAATACTGTCTGAAGGGCTAAGCCCTTTCGCTCGGTGGATTTCAATACGATCAATTAAAACAATAGCATTGTTCACGATAATGCCGAACAAGCTAATAAAGCCCAGAAATGCCATAAAACCAAACGGTGCGTTGGTAATAATGAGGCCAGGTGAAATGCCAGCCAGCATCGGCAGTACCGTAATCAAGATAATACTGACGTTTTTAAAAGAATTGTACTGAAACAATAAAACCAGCAACAAAAGTCCGGCTGCAAGCGGAACCCCGGCCATAATAGATCCCATTGCTTTTGACTGTTCTTCTGCAAGGCCACCAAAAGAAAAAGAATACCCTTGGGGCCAACTGGCCTGACTGGAAAGCTCGGTGAGTTTCTGGCTTAGCTCTTCAACAACGGCAACATCATTGCGGCCTTCCACCTGGCCTTTAATAGTCAGCGTTTTTTGCTTGTTTCGGGTTCTGACATTGCTGGGCTGCCAGTTTAGAGACACATCGGCCACTTGAACCAGCGGCACATTGATACTGGCATCCGAGGAGGAGTAGACATTGAGGGCTTCAATATTGCCAACATCATTGCGGTAAGCTTTTTGGGCACGAAGCGTAATAGGAATCACACTGTCTTCTTCTAGGTAATTGCTTGCCGTAATACCGTCCAGCTGGTATTGAAGAGATTCAGCAACGTCTGAACTACTTAGTCCAGCCCTTTTTACTTTCTCTTGATTTACATTAATTTTTAAGCGCTGGGTCCACTCGCCCCAGTTGTCATAAAGCCCACTAACCCCAGATACCGAGTTAATGGATGCCATCACCTTGTTTCTGACTTGATACAGTGTATCTATATCAGGTCCTGACAAGCGAATTTGAATGGGATCTCCGACGGCAGGTCCATTTTCCAATTTTTTAACCTTTGAGCGACTTTCAGGGAATGATTCACCAAGAAAGAGTTTTAATCGGGGCAAAACAGCATCAACAGAAGCATTGTCTTTGGTTTTGACCATAAAAAAAGCGTAACTGAGATTGGGGTTTTCAGGCGTTAAAGACAAATACCAGCGTGGGCCACCGTTACCAACAAAGTTTGAAACCGTTGTGACTTCAGGTTGTGCCTCAAGAAAACGGGTCAGTCGGTTTGCACGATTTAGTGTGGTGTAAATGTCTACCCCGTAAGGCTGCCAGAAATCGATTAAAAACATATCTCGGTCATTGGGGGGGAAAAACAGCTTGGGCACAAATTGCATGCCCCAGGCCCCCATGCCTGTAATTGTCATTACAACGGCAACAAAAGCCAGCGGGCGTTTTAAATTAAACAGCAGCAAATTGCGGAATGCTGTATACCACTTGCCTGAGAAGTTCTGCTCGGTTTTTTTAGGTTTGAGCAAGAAGTAACAAAGCAGTGGTATTAAGGTCAGCGATAAAAACCAAGACCAGCCCAGTGAGCTGGCAATAACAACAAACAGTGAAACGGTAAAGTCGCCAATGGCTTCTTCTGACATGGGTATGGGGAGAAACGCACAAATTGTTGTCAATGACCCCGCTAGCAACGGCATAAACATTTCACTGGAAGATTTCAGGCAAGCGTTCAGCTTGGATTCTCCCTGATTGAGCTGAGTTAAAATGTTTTCGCTCATTACAATGCCGTTATCAACCAAAATTCCCAAAGAGATAATAAATGCAGCAAGCGAAACGGTTTCAACCGCAAGCCCTGAGACTAGCATCACAATAAAGGTTCCCAGCACAGCCATTGGAATGAGTGCAGAAGAAATAATGCCCATTCTCAGTCCGGTAAACATGAGAATAACAATCATGACAGAAGTAATAGATTGCCCAAGATTGGTTAGAAAATCATTAATTTTGGTGTCTACATATAACGACTCGTCATAGAAAACATCAAGTTCAATGTCTTCCGGCAAAGTGGTTCGAAGCTGAGTCAAAGTCTTTTTGACATCCCGGGACATATTAATAACATTGCTGCCTTTGCGTAGGTTAACTGCAACAATCAGTGCATCTTCCCCATCAACCAGAATTTTTTCACTGGGTGGGTCAATGTAGCCTCGGTATATTTTTGCAATATCATTTAAAGAAACCGACTCTTCAGAGCCAGGTATTTTAAGGGCTGTCCGTCCGATTTGCTCTACCCCTTTAAAGCTGCCAGAAACTTCAATAGTCAGACGTTTTTCATCACTTTGAATGCGCCCACTCGACATCAGTATGTTTTCATTGGCCAGCAGGTCTGCAATCACAGCAGGTGATGTTTTGTATTCAGCCAGAACTGCATTGGAAAACTCAACATAGATCCGTTGATCCTGTTTGCCTTTTATTTCAACCTTCCCCACCGTATCCAAGGTTAGCAATGCGTCTCGAATCTCTTCAGAAAGATCTTCCAATTCTCGGTAAGAATAATTGCTTCCTTTTAAACTCAGTAAAACACCAAACACATCCCCAAATTCATCGTTAACAATGGGATCTCTCACACCTTCCGGAAATTCTCGCTGGGCATCCTTTACTTTGTTTCTTAGAGTTCGCCAGCTGGCCGACAAGTCTTGGCTTTTTTGATACAGCGTGACCTCAACAACAGACAAGCCTTGTTGAGATTGTGTGGTGACTTTCTCAACCTGCTCCATTTCACGAATGTTTTCTTCAATTTTATCAGTGACCAGGGCTTCCACTTCCTTGGGCGAAGCACCTGGAAACTCGGTGGTGATCATTGCTGCTTTCACCGGAATTTCTGGATTCTCAAGCTTTGGCAACGCCTGATAACACAGTAGCCCCCCCACAATAAGCATTGCAAACAAAAAGAAAGCGGTTGATTTATTTTTTATAAAAAATTCGGTTAGTTTCACACCCAAGACCTTATCAATACACGGACTAAACGAAGACGCAGCTTAACGGGATCATTGCACTTTTGATTGCAATACTGTATGCAATCTTATCCTTGATGTGCAACATCAACTTTTAAATTTTCAGTTAATGTGTTGCCGCCACGGGTGACAACCAACTGGCCAGGTAAAAGGCCTTCAGTGACTTGCATGCCCTCTGTCATCAATTTGCCAATTTTAACAGGCTGTCGCTGAACATTTGATTGCGCCGGGTTAAAGATCCAAACGTATTTGCTTTTGTCTGGGTCAGATTGAATGGCCTCATTAGGAACTAACACAAATTGTTGAGACACAGGTACATTGAAATTAAAAGCAACATCGGCGACCCAGCCCGGCAGAATGGCGTTTGCATGACTGGCAATATCAACAGTAATGGAGTATACCGTTGTATCCCCGGGGACAATACTAATATCTGAAACTTTGGCTTGGTAGGTTTTGCCGGGAATGTTTTCAAAAGTAACGGTTGCAGGTTTTCCTTTTTCTATCTGGGTAATGAGTGCAATGGGAATCCCCAATTCAACGCTGTCTGTGTATGAATTGGCCATCTTGTAAATTACTTCCCCTTGAGAAACAGTTTGGTAATCTTTTACAGATTTTTCAGTGATAATACCATTTTGAGGGGCATAGATTCTTGTATATGCCAAATTCTGTTTGGTAAGCGCCAAATCTTTCTGATTGGCCAAATGCTGGGCCTTGTTGGTTAAATAGGTGGCTTCAACAGAATCAAAATCGCTTTGGCTGACGTTGCCTGCTTCATACAAAACCAGGTTTCTTTCAAGTTCAGCATAGCTTTGGCGAACATCAGCATTGGACTTGGCCAGCAATGCTTTTTTGTACTGAACGTCCAGATCTGAATCCGTTGGGTCAAGCTCTGCAATCAGTTGGTTTTTTCTAACTGCATCTCCAACTTCAAGGGGTAATTTTTTTAATTGCCCGTTTACCCTGAAACTCAACAGGAGTTCTTCATTAACCTTTGAGACACCCGAGAAAACCCGTTTAAACTCACGTTTTGGTCCGCTCACTTTTTTCACCGATACTTTTTTAACTGTTGTAACCGGCTCTTCTTTTGTATATGGCTTGCAGCCAGTGAGTGCCAAAGAAAAAATCAAGCTCAGTAAGCTCCCATAAATGAGGGGTTTTGCTGGCAAAACAGTCACAGTTTATTTATCTCCTAAGAATTAACCGGTATTACTATTCATTAACAAAAGTTTCTGTTATTTTACAGAAAAATAATAAAATAAGAAGGCTTATTACAAAAAATGCTGAAAAACAGGCAAAAATTTGGTCTTATCAAAAAAACAACCGGACTGATTACGGGCTTGCTTTTGCTAGCACATCCCGTAGTGTTGGCCCAGTATTCACTGGACTGGCTTGAGGATCAAGGGGCTGAAAAAGCAAAAAACACAGTCACTATTGGCGTTGTACAAGACGGGCAAAGTGATTTCTCAAGGGCCTTGTGGAAAAAAATACAGACTGAGCTGGAAGCCCTGGTCAAAAAAAGAGTGGTTCTCGATTACGATATTCATAACCGTTTTGTTGGGCCGTGGCAACGCCAAGGGGTGAAAAATGAGCTGCGTTCGGTTCTAGCCGACCCTGATATTGATATTGTGGTCACAAACGGAATTATGGTCAGTAATATTGCAGCCAAGGATACGGATTTATCGGTGACAAAACCTGTGGTTAGCAGTTTTCTGTTAAAACAGGATGTTGTAACGCCCCGGACTGGCCTGTTAAAAAATAAAAATGAATCTAAAATCAGTTTAATTGCACTTAGCTCTTCTCTTTCGCGTGATTTTGAAATGATGCGGGAAATGTTTGGCACCAGCCGCTTTCATGTTGTTTTGGATGAGGCGCTGTTAAAAGGAATTCCGGATATTCAGCAATTTTTTCAGCAGTATGCAAAAACAGCGTCCCTCGATATACAATTTCTCTCCTATACCCCAGGGAAGCCCTTGGCCATTGATGCCTCAGTTCAGGCTGCTTATCTTTTGGTTCCCTTTCGGGAAACCCCGGCCCAGCGGGTTGCTATGATTGAGCAGCTGAATGCGGCCAAAGTGCCTACGTTTTCTTATTTGGGTAAAAGTGATATTGAGCAGGGAGCCCTTGCCACACTGACCCCCATTGCCCTTGACCGGATGGCCCGTAGGGTGGCAAGCAATTTGTACCGAATTATTGTTCTGGAAGAATCCATTCCTTCGATGCCCACCGCATTGCCTGTGAATGAAGAATTGCTGATTAACGCATACACTGCAAAAGAAATTGACTATTTCCCCCCACTGGGCATTTTGCAAACGGCCACCATGGTCAATAAAGAAAGCCTTGAGCAGGGCCGTCCTTTATCGTTGGAACAGTCGATGCGGATGGCCAGACGGCAGAATGTGAAAGTGGCCATTCAACAGGCCAGCACCGATGTTTCTAAGCAAGACCGCAATCAGAATATTACCCGGCTTCTGCCGCAAGCCAATGGCAGCTACCGGTTTCAGGCCTTAAACGAAGATCAGGCAACAGGACGCTTTTCACCGGAACGGTCCAATGAAATTACAGCCGAAATTGAACAGATTCTCTATGACGATGAAGTTGTCAGTGACTTAAGAACCACCCAAAAATTGTTTAAAGGGGAGCGTTTTAGTTTAAAAAGCGAGCAACTGGATGCCATGGAACTGGCCGGGAAACAGTTTATTGATTATTTACGCAACAGAAAACTGTTGAAAATAGAATATGAAAACCTGAACCTGACCCGAAAGAACTTGCAGCTTTCAAAGCTTCGGGTGGCCATTGGGTCTGAGGGCAAAGAGGACGTGTACCGCTGGGAGTCTGAGGAAGCCACACAAAAAGGCCTTGTTCGCTCACAAGAAGCAGCGGTTAACAATGCTTTGGTTGCACTCAATCAGACCTTGGGCCTGAGTGATCAGCAGGAGTACTGGATACCTGAACCCCTTGAAGTTAATTTTGCCCCCCAAACTGCAGCCAACAAGCCTGTTTATTCAATGACAACTTCGGCGATAAAACCAACAGGGCTTTCCCGGATTCAGCTGGATGGGCAAAGCCGTATTTTTCCGGAAGGCATTATGACACTGGTTCAAAATGAAGCCGATTATAAGGCCTTCCAAAAATTTGTTGTGGCCCTTGGGCTAGAAGAGTCCCCGGAGATTAAAGCCTTTCAGGAATTTGTAAAAGGTGAAAATATCCAGGTGGGCAAAGCCCTTCGTCGGCTTTTCATTCCTAAATTTACAGCAGATTTAACCCTGTCTCGCCGCTTTGGACTTTCAGGCGTTAATTCCAGTGGTGCTTTGGCTGATAACCTGGAAAATCAGGTAACTTTGGGTATCAATGCGGTCTACCCGCTATTTGAAGGCGGACGTCGCCTGGTAGATATCAGTCGGGCTAAAAGTGTTGTTGAAGAACGGAAACAAGAACTGGAGCAGATAGAGCAGCTGGTTGAGCAAGCGGTTTTAAATGCCACTTATAACATTCAAAACTCTTATTCCAACACCAATTTTCGGCAAATTGCTGTGGACAGGGCCAATAAAAACCTTAAGCTGGTAACCGATCGTTACAGCCAGGGGACTGTGGACATTATTCGGCTTATTGATGCCCAGGAGCAAACCATTGATGAGCGCCGGTCCTACACCAATGCCTACTATGACTTTCTGGATGATTTAATTGAACTGCAACGCGCTGTGTCTTGGTTTGAGATGGACAAAACCCCGGATGAAAAACTGGCGTTCTACGATCAGTTCGAGGTTGTGCGAGCTTCTTATAATTTATCCGGAAATTAAGATTTTTTGGCCTACTTTACGTGCTTTTCATTCAGTGATTGAGTGAAACGTCATACTTTTTGGATATCAACGGTAAAAAAATTGTAGACGCTCACTTGCGTATACCTTGATAAAGACCTATCGAAGCTTATTTATGATCAATCAGCTGGTCAATCAGTCACGCAGCCTTGTTTCCCACTTCAAAGTTTTTTTCTTTGATAAAACTGGAGCGGAAGACGGGACTCGAACCCGCAACATCTTGCTTGGAAGGCAAGTACTCTACCATTGAGTTACTTCCGCAAAACTAAAACCAGAAGTTAACTCTAACGCAGGCAACCCTGGTTTTCAAGCAGTTTGTGGTTTTTAATAAACAAATAAAAAAACAAAGGCCAACAACCAAAAGGCATAAACCCAATGACCCAACCCACCCCAATAAATACTGAGCAAACACACGCCCCAAACGATAAAACCAACGATAAAACCAGAGATCCCAACCAAAACGTAAGTTATACTAAACCATCGGATACTAACCAGGCATTTTGGCAGCAGCGTTATCAAGAGCAGGAAACCCCCTGGAATCTGGATGTGGTTGCTCCGCCATTTAAACACCTGATTTCATCTTATCCGGCGTATTTTAAAGGTTTAAACTCAATGCTCCCTGGGGTTATGCCCGGTAAAGCCCTGGGAGGTAAAGCTCTGAAAGTTCTGCCCATGATGGCCGTTTTGGGATGTGGTTACGGCCATGATGCCGCATATTTTGGTCAAGCCGGGGCTGCTGTAACCGCTTTTGATTTTGCCGATGAGGCCATTGCTGCTGCAAAAAATCGCTATAATAACTTTGCCACCTTTATTCAAGCTGATATCTTTGCCTTGCCCGAAAATCAGGAATTCAATGCGCAATTTGATTATGTGCTGGAGCATACCTGCTTTTGTGCCATTGATCCCACTAAACGAAAAGCCTATGTTGAGACGGTTCACTTTTTGTTAAAACCCGGCGGAACATTTGTCGGCCTGATATTTTTTGATACTGGTTCAGAATCAGAAGAAGGCCCACCCTATGCCAGTACCCAGCAAGAAATTGAGGCCTTGTTTATGCCCCAATTTACCGTTCAAGTGCTTGAAATTGCAAGCCATTCTGTTGAGAACCGGAAAAATCGGGAACTGCTCTGTATTTTCCAGAAAAAACCCAACTAATTAGAGTACAGGCATTAAAAACAAACACTGCCTAAGCGTGATCATCCACAATGCAAGGGGCAAGAATGGCATCTTTCATCCCATGAATGATTTTTTTGTCCGCAGGACAGCTGGTCGCTAAAATACTGGCCAATTCAATGCGGCCATTGGTGACCAGGTAATAGGGACACAACCGGGTTCGGGCAGGAAAACTGTGGCTTGTTCCTGTTTGCACATCCAGCTGTTGCAGTGTACGCACACCAGAGGGGTTATATTCTTGCAGAATATACGGGTTTGTTTCAAAACTGGCCAGTGCCGCATCAATGCGTTCACCCCAAACAACACTCGATTCATCGTGACCGACGGTCACACTTTTACTGCCCCAGCCAATGGGTGAAAATCCTGAGGTCTTTAAGACCAGTTGTCGATTTTTCTGTGAGAGCGGCTTTAATTCGTCAAAACTTTGAACGGCTTTTCCGCCTGGGGTTAACCCTGCAATAACTGCTTGGGGCGGCAACGGGGCCGGATCCAGAACCCAGCTTTTGGGCACAAGGGTTTTTAAATACTCTAAGTTTTTTGTGCCCAGATTTTTTTGCCAAAATGCAGCCAGTGCAGGGTGAAATAACAATGCCAGCGACAGTTTTTCTTCCAGGTGGGGCTTAAACGGCGGGGTACATTTGACCCAGCCTTTTTTAATGGCAAACTGAATCAGTTCAGCATTGGGAATATTGGGGAGATCAAAAAGCTCAAAAAACCGGTATACAATATCGATGGGTGTTGCTGGCATTGCAGCGTCTTTTCGGTAAATCAGTCGGTTGCCTTCAATACCAACCTCAGACGGGTGAATGCAGACAATATTAGGATAGGGCATAACCCCGCGCTCGGGATTTCCCTGCTGAATGGCCTGAACAAGCCATGCAAGCTCAGGCCTGTAATCCCCGGCTTCATCAGAAACAATGACGGCAATGGTTGGATTTTCAAGTTTGGGGGTTAAGGTTTGCAGCATCCTTAAAAAAGCTTGCGGTAAAGTATCTTGGGGTTCAATCACTGAGAATCCGTTGGCGTAATACACTTGATTCAGCGCACTGGTAAACCCCAGCCCTCCGGGAACCGCATCAATTTCACAAAGCGTCCAGCCGTCATCACGCATCAATAAATCTGGGCGAAGCACCATTGGTAATTGGCTTTTAAAGCGGTTCATGCCGGCATACTGAACCATCCCTTCAGGCTTGCCTTTACGGTAAAGTTCAGCAACCCAGGGGGGCACGCCATCAACCCCGTTGGCACTTTGTCGAACGAGAAGATCAATTGCCCGCATAAACTGTAGGAGGCATTCACCCAGAGCAATAAGTTCATGATATTGATGCTGGGATAAGACAAATGGGCTGGGTGAAATTTTCCAGCCAAACCCAGGATCTTCGGCAGCACCGTAAAGTGGTGTTTTGGGCAGCAATGATAAATTGAGCGGGTCAGACAGTAATGGCATAGAAAGCGTTAAGAAAAGTGATTTAAATGCATAAAGAAATTGGAATACTTACGAGAAAAGATAAAGTATTTATAGCACAAAAAGCTTTAAACACTGATGGCCGTATTAAAAAATTAATGGTTTTATTCTGAAAAAATAGTGGTGTCTTTTTTGAAAGGTATAAAACAAACAGAAACCCTTTATTGCCTAGTGGCTGGGGCGGAAGGATTCGAACCTCCGAATGCCTGGACCAAAACCAGGTGCCTTACCGCTTGGCGACGCCCCATTGCTTTAAATAACAATGAACTAAGACTCCATTGTATCGAGGGCAGATTTGAGAATCAAGTGAAAATACGGGATGTATTGCCAGTATCCCTGTTAATTTCTGATAATTTGGGGTGATTGAGTTGGAAAACCACTGTGTAAAATCATTGATTGTTAATTTTTGTGTTTATTCACGTCATTGTTTACTCAATAGTATACATAATCTGCTAATATATGAACAGTCTAACCATTCCTTTCTTTCTTACGTAAAATTCAAGCCCTGATATCCCAAGTCAGGGCATTTTTTTATAGATAATAAGGCTTGTGATTTTTTGAATCAGACAGACCCACAGTAAAACCAATAAAGGCAACACCATTTGCAAAAAATCTGCTTAAATTGCTAAATTTCCAGGCATTTTTTTAAAATGCCTGGAAATTATCAGAAAAAATAACTATTTCATTATGGTATCAAGCACGATTATAAATCAGCCAACTTATGCACCCAGTGTTTCTAAGGAAAACATACCGCCAAAATAAATTGGTAATAACCTTTCTTTCAGCTGTTCTTCAACTTCTTCAATAGTTCGTTTAGGTAGAATTTCAACGACATCAGGGTTTAGACTTCCATCCTCATTGAAAACAGATTGACCTTCTGAACGTGAAATGATGCCTGCACCTAGATTCCACCCTGGAATTAAAACCTGGTCTCTAAAGCGTATTTTGTCTTCCCGTGTTGGTAAAAGGGCTGTTAAAAACTTTTTTCCAGCTTCCCCGTATTGATCTCTTAAACTTTGGTTAGCAAATGTTGGGTACAGAAATCCATGAATCTTTTGAAGATCGTCTATGCTGGGTTTTATTTTGACTTGCTTTGCAATATCAGTTAACAGCGTTAAAAACAAGTTTATATCTTGAGAATTCTTCATCACATAGGGCTGTAATCTTGTCAATTGGGTCAAAAGAATAAGCGCTGGGTCAAATTTTTTCGAGCTTAGTTTGGGTGCTGTTAAATTTTTGAAGATACTTTCTGCTGTTTCATTCATTTCAGGACTAAGTACATTATTAGATGGCTTTGTTGTTTCTAAAAATTTTTGTAGAGTTTCATTTAAAATACTACTGATAGTTGGCCCAGATGGTTTTTTACTAGTTTCAACTTCTTTTTCTTCTTCTGAATAGAGGGAGTCATCATTAATACTAAGCACAACAGAATCATTTTCTTCTTTTGTGGGATTTATTCTATGTTCCTTTGAACCTTTTGGACTTCCACTGTTGGCTGTAGGTACAGATATATGTATAGGACTATAAATGGTGGTTTTAGCTTGCATATTTTCTCCTTCAGAATTGAGTTTTTGTTATTTAGCTAAACTTAGCTCAAGAAAAATTAGTGTTATATGCAATACCAAGCTCTTCTAAATCTTTACAAGGCTTCACGATTTTAAAATTAAAAGAGAGAACAGTCCCTTCACTGGTGCTCAGTCCCAGACAATTCAACAAGCGTCGCCAGTGATTTTTTATCGGCTGTTAATTTAAAATATTCATGAAAGTGCCGGGTTACAGTCAGTTGATACGATCGACCCTGGCGCTTCTTGCTGATTAATTTATGGCCCAGCAACGTGGCAATGTGATCGTAGGCACTGCTGCCCCGCCACTCAATTAAGGCTGATTGCAAAACGGGGGCTTTAATGGCAATCGCAGACAGGGTTCGTAATTCTGCGGCAGAAATTTCAAGCGGCATCATCGCATGAACCACATCAGCGCACGCTTCTTTCACTTGCAAAATATAGCCATCCGTATCATCAATCTCCAGCGCAGAAGATTCCCGCATGGCAAAATCACCCATTAATTCAATCATCGCCAGTTCAACATCGGCATAAGGGGCTTTCAGGTGTTCTGCAATTTCTGCCAAACTGAGTGCTTTGGCCGTCAAAAACAGAACAGCTTCAACCTTGGGCTTAAGCTGCTCTATTTTGTTATCTGCTGAAGCCAATGCGTCGGCAGCATCAGTAGCAGCATCAGTAACTGATTGATTGCGCGGTGTTTCTTCGGGATAACCAAAATGGGTGGTGGACATTAAAAAAAGACTCGTTGCTTTTGATTGAATTTGAAGGAATAGCTATTGTCTTATCGGGGGTGTTATAGATTTTTCGCTCAAGTTACAGAAAGTTGCTTAAAGGATAATACGAAAGGGGTAAAGTTAGCCTGTTTGATTTTTTTGAGAATGATCATAGCGCACATACACTTCAGAATAAAACGCCTGTTGCTCTAGCATAAAATCACTCTGTCCAGCTGATAAAAACAGCAGTGCCAAAAATGCTGAAATGCGGTCCAGTTGGCCGACAGTGACCAGCTCATCCAGAGAAACAGCTTCTTGGGTGGTCAGCAGCCGGTGCAGAATATCGGCCAGCAACGCAACCGAAGACTCATGGAATTCTTCATGGGCCATGGCTTCAATGTCATCGGCCGTAAAATCGGCGTAGTCGGCAATGCGCCGGTTGCTGGCTTTTTCAACTTTTTCCTTCAGTGACCGCCGTTTTTCAAGGGCTTCATAGCGTTGAATTTCAACCAGCAAGTCATCCAGTGTTACCGGCCTGATGCGTGGTTGCTTGGTGCTGGTTCGGCGCTTAATCACCTCATCCAGGCCGCGTAAGCGCAGTTTGGGTTGAACAATGGCATAATTGTCCATAAAGTCGGGCTCAAGCATTGCTTCTGGTTCAAAGCCCTCGTCATCCGGTGGATCCAAATAATGAATGCCAGCCAGCTGATCGGATTTCATCCGCAACAATACAGCAAGGTATAGTAGTGTTTTTCCGGTGACTTTTAAGTCCGCAGCCCGGATTTCTGAAACCGCCTGCAAATATTGATCGGCCACTTGAACAATATCAATGTTCCACGGATCGATTTCGCCGCGTTTTGCCAGTTGCAGCAACAGGCCTAACCCATCTTCATCGGAACTGGCATGTTTTTTTTGTTCAGAAAGCAGAGCAGTTCCCTGTGTTTTGGGTATGTCAGGGTCAGCCGTTGTGCGGGTTTGCCTGGTGGATTGGGGGTTTAAATACGCCATGGCTTTATTATAGCGCAGATTGCCGTGCTGTTGTAGAAACAGGCCTTTGCCCCTAGAGCAGATGGCCCAGTTTTTCTTGTTTGGTTTTTAAGTAGCGGGCATTTTCTTTGTTTTCAAACCCACGCAGCGGAACGCGCTCAAGCACCTCAAGGCCATACCCGTCTAAGCCTCTGATTTTTCGGGGGTTGTTGGTCAGTAAATGAAACCGCTTGACCCCCAGATCTTTTAAGATTTGCGCGCCAATGCCATACTGCCGCAAATCCGCGGGAAAACCCATTTCAAGGTTGGCCTCAACGGTATCGAAACCTTTATCTTGGAGGGCATAGGCTTTCATCTTATTGAGCAGGCCAATCCCACGGCCTTCATGATTGCGCATATAGACCAAAACACCCTTGCCGTGGCGGTCAATGGCTGACAAGGCTTGATGTAGCTGTTCGCCACAGTCGCAGCGCAAACTGCCCAGCACATCGCCTGTTAAACATTCGCTGTGCACCCGAACCAAGGGGGCCTTTGCACGCGTTTCTTCTTCAGTTGTTTGCGAAAATTGTGTTCCTGATATATCAGACTCATTAAATGCTGCACTGAGATCGTCAAGATGGCCTTTAATCAGTGCCAGATGTTCTGAACCATCCAGCGTGTTGCGGTAACCCACCACCTGAAACCGGCCGTATTGGGTCGGCATATTGGCAACCGCTTCCCGGTGAACCAGCTTTTCGGTTTGCAGGCGGTAATTAATCAGTTGGGCCACTGTAATAAATTTCAGGTTGTGGGTTTTGGCAATGGCAAACAATTCATCACGGCGGGCCATGGTTCCGTCTTCGTTCATAATTTCACAGATAACCCCTGCAGGCTTAAGGCCAGCCAGCCGGGCAATATCTACACTGGCTTCGGTTTGGCCAACCCGTTCTAAAACACCGCCGGGTTTGGCCTGAAGCGGAAAAATATGGCCGGGCCGCCGTAAATCGGAGGGCACTGCATCTGGGGCTGTGGCCACTTGAATGGTGATGGCCCGATCACTTGCCGATATTCCGGTGGTTACGCCAAATTTATAGGCGGCATCAATGCTGACGGTAAAGGCTGTGCCCAACGGATCGGTGGAATGGGTCGTCATCTGAGACAATTGCAGGTGCTCGCAGTGCTCAGGGGTCATCGTCATGCAAATGAGGCCACGGCCGGCTTTGGCCATAAAATTAATAATTTCTGGGGTGACTTTTTCAGCAGCACAGACAAAATCTCCTTCGTTTTCCCGGTCTTCATCATCGGCGATAATAACAATTTCACCATCGGCAATGGCTTTAATGGCAGATTGCACAGAATCAAACTGATTGGGGCTAGGGGCGGTATTTTCTAATGGCATGGTGTTTCCAAATTTGCTTGCATTAAGGGCTTGCTTAAAAGAAGTGTTAATTATTTACTGATTGACTAACTTATAATGCTAAATTAAGTCTAAAAAAAACTGAAGAAATAAAAATTAAAAGACGCCAGATCTTAGCTTATTCAAAATTAAACTACTCAAAATTAAACCAGCCCCCCGAGTGAATCCGGCTTTTTGGGGCATTGGCTTTCAGGCCGGATTTTGCACCCGGCTGCAAGGCTTCAAAAGCAGGCCTTAAGGCTGGATCGTTAACCAGCATTTCAGGGTCTGGCTGAGCGGATAATGCCAGAAAACGCTGCACATATTTGCCCAACATATCGCCTTCAAAGGGCAGCATATCACCCGGGTGGTAGGTGTTTAACGTGGTATTGGCCAGTGTATGCGGAATAACCGCCACAGAAAACTGATTGCCTTCAACCCAGTTCACCGTCAAGCTGACTCCCAAAATGGCAACCGAGCCTTTCGGGATGATTAGCCCAAGCCAGTCGGCATTGGGAAGGGTCAGCGTAAAGCGTTCGCAGTTGCCGTCAGTAAAACGCTCTGAGAGTTGAATCAACCCGTCAATATGGCCCGTAACGTAATGCCCGCCGATTCGGCTGGTCGGGGTCAATGGGCGTTCCAGGTTAACGGTTTTTTGGGGTTGAAAGGTGCTAAAATGGGTTTTATCAAGGCTTTCCGGCGAGACAACAAATGAGAATGTCCCGTCTGCAATGGCAGTAACGGTCATGCAGGCCCCGTCAATGGCAATGCTGTCACCAATGCTTAAATTATTCAGCACTTTCTGGGCTTGCACCGATATCATTGCCCCGGATGAGTCGATTTCCACTGTTTTTAGTGAGCCAACTTCTTCAATAAGGCCTGTAAACACGGATCATCTCTTTCTGTATCCAGTTAGAAATTAATAAAAATTAAAAGTTAATAAAGTAACTTACAGTAATAATACCGAAACCAATTGAAAAGTTTACTTGAAATGGCAAAGAAACAAAACAACGGCGATCAATTAAACGGGTATTACTTTTTTATAATATCCAGCCGGTCGTAATTGGGCAGGTTGAGCGGATTGATGGAAAGCCCTTTGACCCAGGGCTTGACCAGGATAGTTTTTTTACCCAGGTAAACCGGCACAATGACCGTTTCTTTCTCAAGCAAGAGCTGTTGGGCCTGATTGTAAAGGGCTTGGCGTTCTTGAGGTTTTTGAACCTGTACCGCCTGATTAATCAGTGCATCATAAGCTGTACTGTGCCAGCCGGTGTAGTTGTTGCCGCTGTCTGAAGAAAATACCTGCATAAAGCTGTCGGCATCCGGATAATCGACAAACCAGCCCAGGCGGTATAATGCGGGGGCATCCTCACTGGCCAGCTGGCTTAACATGACTTTCCACTCCAGGTTATTCAATCTGACGGAAACACCCAGGGTTTTTTGCCATAAAAATTGGGCGATTTCCGCTTCTTTCTGGACGTCATACTTGGTTGGAAATGTCAGCTTCACTTCAGGAAATCCTTTTCCACCGGGGTAGCCAGCTTCAGCCAGAAGCTGTTTTGCTTTTTCCGGATTGTACGGCAGTCCTGCATCCGGGTTATAGCCCACAAGATTGGGAGAAATCCAGCCAGAAAAAGCTGTTTGCCCGCTTTGCAGCAGCTTCGGGAAATACCGCCGGTCCAGGGCATGGGCAAAGGCCTGACGCACCTTGATGTTGTTAAACGGGGGTTTTTGCGTATTAAACCCAAAGTAGGCAATGCGGTGCAAGGGCATCTGGCTGGCTTCCGGCTTCTGGATCAGGCGGCGCACATCAAAACTGGGAATGCTGGTGGTGGTTTCAATGAAATCGAGTTCATTGTTTTCATACATCACCACACTGGTGTTGGCGTCATTAATCATCAGCATCGTTACGGCGTCCACTTGCGGCCGGTTTTGCTGATCGTAAAAATAAGGGTTGGGGACTGCAACAATTTGTTCCTCATGATCCCAGCGTTTCAGCTGATAGGCCCCATTGCTGATCAAGTGACCTGCCTCTGTAAAGTCGTCTCCCCAGCGTTGGAGGCTGTCTTTTCTGAGCGGAAAAAAAACCGGCGAGGCCGTTAATGCGGTAAAAAACGGGGTTGGGTGTTCAAGCTCGACCACCAGGGTATTGGCGTCAATCACCCGAATGCCCACGGCATTGAAGTCTTTAATGTCCTGGTTGTAATAGGCTTTTGCGTTTTTAATGGCAAACAAGAAAAAGGCATAATCGGCTGCGGTTTTAACCGAAAGTGCCCGCTGCCAGGCATATTTAAACTGATTGGCTGTTACCGGTTGCCCATCACTCCACCGGGCTGTTTTCCTGATATGAAAGCGATACGTTAAGCCGTCTTGGCTCACGGACCACCGATCGGCCATGGCCGGAACCACCTGCATTTTGTCATCAAACTGGGTTAAGCCCTTCATTAAAGCCAGTGCAACTGAGAATGAGGTTAAATCCGACATTTTTGCCGGATCCAGTGTTGGGGGCTCTGTACCCAAGTTCATGCGGAAGATCTTTTTGGGACCATCTTGAACAGATTCTGAGGAAGCAGATTTAGAGGAAGCAGGTCCGGCTTCCTGGTCAGACCATCCCACAGGTGAATTTTTACACCCCATCAAGGAAAGGACGAAAAGCAGCGTGCCAATAACAATACAGACCCATGGGCCTCTTGTTTTTTTGAAGCCCCTCATAGTTACAAGCTGTCCTGTAAAAGTCTGAAATTGAAACGCATTATTTTTGAAACACCTTTTTACATCAGGTCAATTATTGGCTATGATACGGGAAAGAAACGGCTGAACTTGTCTTCTTTTGTCTTCTTTCCTTTTTATATTGTACCGTACTGTTTTTATCAATTCCGCTCAGTGGGTTAAACAACTGCTGACAGTTAAAGGCTTTTACAGAGAGAAATCGGTAAAATACGAAAATAGGCCTATAATTGAATAAACGGCTTATTGCTTAATTCATTGGTTGATGTTTTTCATGCAAATTACCTACGATCGCTACGCACTGAAAATAGACGGTGAGCGGGTTTTCATTCGTTCTGGGGCCATGCATTATTTTCGATTGCCCAGTCAGGCCATGTGGCACGATCGTTTGTTTAAGTTAAAAGCTGCTGGCTACAATACGGTCGATCTTTACTTTTGCTGGAATTATCACAGCCCAGCACCTGGGGTTTACGATTTTACCGGTATGCGAGACGTTGACGCGTTACTCAAAATTACCCGCGATTTGGGGTTGTTTGTGATTGCACGGCCCGGGCCATACATCAACGCTGAATATTCAGGGGGTGGCTTTCCGGGTTGGTTGCTGGCTCAACGCCATATTCCGTTAAGAAACAGAAGAGAAGGGGCATTTGTCTGGTCGGATGCCTACATGGCTGCTGTTAAAGAATGGTGGCAGCAGATTATTCCGCGCATTAATGCCTCAGACAACGTGTTGATGGTTCAGATTGAAAACGAGTATGGCACCCTGGATGTTGAGCCCGATTACATGCAGGCATTGTATACTCTGACCCGTGACTTGGGCGTTAAAGTTCCCTTGTTTCACAACGATTTGTATGTGGCTGGCCTGTACGAAGACATTGTGGATCTGTACGCATTCGACAATTATTCGGTCACGCAATTTGACACCGACTGGCGAGAAATGCCGGAAATTTTTCAGGTCATCGACAACATTGATACCACGTTGCGTCCATTTTGCCAAAATCGCCCGCTGTTTGTTGCTGAATTGCAGGCCGGCTGGTTTGCCACCTGGAAAGGCTACAGCTACGAGACCATCACGCGTTTTCTGGACAGAGAGCATATTGGCATTGTCACTAAAAGCTTGCTGGGAAAGGGTTTAACGCTTTTTAATCATTACAAAGCCATTGGCGGGACAAACTGGGGTTATACCGGCAGCATTGAAACCTATACCTCTTATGATTTTGCAGCCCCCATTGCAGAAGTGGGCTTAAACACCATTCGCCTGTATGAAGCCAAAGCCATCAATTTGTTTTTAATGCACTTTGATCTCACAGCAACCGATGAAACAACCCTCGCTGAAGCAAGGATTGATCTGGCAGATGACAGTGTGTTTTACAGCATACGCAAAAATACCACCAACTCTCAGCACCATTGGCTCTTTCTGCGCAATTTGACCACCTTGCCCAAAACTACCACCATTTCAGGTACTCAAGAGGGCAGTGACAACCTTTCTGTTACAGTGAATCCCTTTGAAGTGCTTATTTTGCCGGTGAATATTACTCTGAAAAACGGCTTCACGGTTGTTTTGGCCACCACAGAACTGTTGTATCAGGACAGCCACTGTCTGGTTGTAAAGGGCAACCGGGATGCAACCGTTGTTCTCAAAGATTACGATCAAAGGATGCATACCATTGCCGTTGATGCTCTCGCCCCTCAGGGGTACCAGCAGAAAATGGCCGGGGGCTTGTCTGTGATTATTTTAGGCCAGCATTGGGTGGATACGGCCTGGCTGGAACAAGGGCAGCGTTTTGTTTTTGGTCCGCAACTGATGCTGCCGGACAATACTTACGGGGCCTACCCAGACAACAACAATTACCTGACGCTCAATTGCAATAGCACCCATCCAGCCTGCTTGCACGATTACCCGGTGCAGTTGGCACCACTCGATCCAATACGATTACGATTACACCATTGGCAGTTTTTTGACGAGGCACCTGAGCTGAAACCAGATTATCCGGTTAAGCACAGTGCATTTCAGCCCATTGAGAAACCGCATCGTAATTTTGAGAGTGATTTTAATTTTTTTGATTTCGATAGATTGGGGTATTACGAGGGCGATGGCTGGTATACCATTATGCCGGAAAGTCCTGTTAAAACCCTGACCTTAAAAGCCAGGCATGTCTGGGCTGTTTTTGTAAACGGGGTGCTTATGGGCCACGGCAGCCATTTGGCTTTGATTCCAGGCTTACCTGATCCCGACAGTATCACCATTGATCTTTCAAAAGCACCCTGGCAAACAGCAGATAGTAAGACGTCCAATCAAATTCAAATTTTTGTCAGCGGCCTGGGTCATCCCAAAGGCTTTCACGATGATGCACAAACCCCGCAAGGATTGATTTCCTGTCAGTTGGATGGTGTCGATCTCGATCCTGCACTTGTGCCAGTTTACAGCCGCCACCGGGTCTTTCACCAAAGTGCTGATTTTACAGCCCTTTCAGAAAACTATGGCATAGCGCTTGCTGCCGATCAGACAAGTCCGATTGTTCGGTTGGCCGTGCCGTTTTCTTTGCCAGAAAGCCAAACCCAAGAAGCCCCCTGGGGGGTGCAATTGCCAAGCGATTGTGACTTTGAGCGTCTGGATATTTACCTGAACAACCAGCTGATTGGTCGCTACTGGGACGCCTGTAAACAACAGGATTGCTTTTATCTGCCGTCGGGTTTGCTTCAGGAAAGCGGGCCCAATGGTTTGTCGATTGTTTTGATGCAGTTTAAAAAGCCGCTGACATTGGCAGACAGCCAGGCCATTGCCTCAAAAATCAAGATTTTCCCTTATCAGACGATAACAAAATATGACTTGTAAAAAGCATGACTTGTAAAAGAACTCTCCCAAGCAGTTGCAAGCCACATTGACCAGTCTTGTGCTTGCCTCAACCCAGAGAGATCACAATCCCAAAAATACAGGCATAAAAACAAATATATACTGAGAAAAACACACGATGACGGTGATTCCCAATTTTATTTTAAAAAAACTGTACCAGGCTGGCAGTTTAACAGCACTGCCCGAGGGCATTGGCTTTAATATCATCAACAATTTGGGCCCAGGACAAATTTCTCAGTTAAACAGCATTACCATTAACGAGCAGGTTTTTTTGTCAGACCGCATTCTGCTGAAAATGGATGACAAGTTGATTGAGGGCCGCAGCATTACAGAAAACAATCCGGCCACGTTTTTTTTAAATCAGGTGATTACTTGCATTATTCAAGGGTTGACGCTGCCACCCGGAGATTACAGCATTAAACTGGATTTAATCAGCCGAGAAGCGGGCAAGGTTGTATTAACCGTAAAAGATCAATTACAAGCGTAATACTCGGCTAATTTTTTTCCTTTCGTGACTCTTTTGCGGGAAGGCAAGATTTTCTCAAACACACTTTTTTTTCTTATGTGAAGGCAAGTTTTTCTCTTAAAACATATTTTATTATTCTACCTTGTTCCGTCAGGGGCCCTGGCTGGCCCCTAACAACCCCAGCCGTTTTTTACACTTTTGGAAAAATCTGAACTCGCCACGGCTTCAAACAATTTTCAAAGTGGCACAGCCTCCAAGGCTTCGGCTGTGCTTTTATTTTAACTTGCCTACCTCAAACAGCAGATTTTTCGGCCAGTGTAAAGCACCCGTAGCAAGTTTGGCTATCCTGCGAGATCTGAACCGTTAAGTCATTAGGCTTTCTGGTTTCGGGGTGTAGAATTGCGATAGCAATCACCCCGAAAACCGATTTTGCGAGTGAGGATTGCTGAAAGCAACCGCAGCCGCAA
>JBCDLA010000036.1:0-26542 GCA_038745945.1 Cyanobacteria bacterium P01_H01_bin.74
AGCCACTATACCAATGATAAACTCAGAGTTATTTCCATGATTTGTCTTTAATTAATCATTTCAAAATATCTTGTACGGTGTTTTTGAAGAATCTTTGGAGCAATCTCTAATATAACGGCAATTTCTTCAGCTGTTTTATTCTCTTTAGCTCTTAATAAGACATTTTCCAAGCGACAGCACTTTTTTTCTATCTTTTCTATTTAATGTTATGGCCTCTCAGGCTTTTATATGACTCTCAGTGATTACTTGGGCCTTGGACAAACTCTATATTAACTGATATCCAGCTAAATTTTACAATATGCTCTCAATTCAACCTAGTGTTTGTTGTGCCAAAAGGGGGTGCCCAAAACAGGCGTGCTCGCCACCGCCAGATCCCTTGGGCGCATAGCCCCGGCCAGATAGGCATCTTGCCCGGCAATGACTGCTTTGGAAAACCCAGACGCCATTTGAACCGGATTATTGGCCAGTGCAACAGCTGTATTCAGAAGGACCCCGTCATAGCCCATTTCCATTACAGCAGCTGCATGAGACGGTAGACCCAGCCCGGCATCCACAATGAGTGTTATATCCGGAAAGCGCTCGCGAAGAACTTTCAGCGCATAAGGATTAACGGGCCCTTTGCCTGTGCCAATTGGGGCAGCCCACGGCATAATTATGGTGCAGCCGACCGCAACCAATTGCTGAGCAACAATTAAATCATCGGTTGTGTAGGGAAAGACCTCAAACCCGTCATTAATTAACTGCTCAGCTGCTTTGACAAGCTCAAACGGATTGGGCTGTAACGTATAGTCATCGCCAATAACTTCCAACTTTATCCAGCGGGTGTTAAAAATCTCGCGCGCCATGTGCGCAATCGTTATGGCTTCTTTTGCAGAACGACAACCGGCTGTATTGGGTAAAACAGACACATTAAGTGACTGAATTAAATCCCAGAAAGACTGCCCACCCTGAGACTCCGGGGATTGACGCCGCAAGGAGACGGTGACAATTTCTGTTCCGGAGGCAAGAATGGCCTGCTTTAAAATCTGGGGTGACGGGTACTGCGCCGTACCCAATAACAGGTGGTTATCAAATCGCTGGTTGCCAATAATAAGCATAACGGTTTTCTTTTTTAAAATTCCAATTTTTTCTGTATTTTCTGTGGATTTCTGTTAGCCGCCTTGCATCGGTGAAACGATTTCAACAGTTGCCCCCTCTGTCAATAAAGCACGCTCGCGCATTGATTTTGGGATAAATTGCCCGTCCACTGCCACCGCAACAGACTGTGACTGGTAATTCAGCCGTAATAACAACTGAGCCACGGTGCAAGGGGCGTCAATGGTTTTTTCTGAGTCGTTGATTAAAAGGTTCATAGGGGAATGACTTTACGTAAAAAATATTTTTAACTGGCCATTTGCGCAATGGGTTGTTGTGAGAGTTTATGCTGAATAATAGTGTTGTATGCAGACTCGATCGACATAGACTGGAGGCTTCTGCACAGCAGATCAATGAGCTTGGGGGCGATTAGAAAGCCGTGCCGGTATAACCCATTAATTGAGGCCAGGCCTGGTTGAATGGAAATTTGAGGCAAATTATCCGGCAGGGCAGGCCTGCAATTCACGTTCATTTCAACAATGCTCGCTTCAGCAAAACCGCTGTGCACAGAATACGCGGCAGAAAGCAGTTCAAGCGCCGATTGAATGGTCATATCCCGCATGTCATTGCTTTCAATGGTTGTCGCGCCAATAAGGTAATGGTTATTTCTGCGGGGGGCAATGTAAATGGGATGCCGTGGATGCATAACCCGGACTGGGCACTGAAAATTAACCTCTGGTGCATACACACGAATGACTTCACCCCGTACGCCCCGTAATGTGTTGAAGGTGTCTTTGGCGCCAAGGCCTCTGGCATCAATAACCCAGTCAAAATGTTCTGTTGTCTGTTGTCCAGAAAGTTCAACGGTATGGGGAGATAATTCTGAAACAGTAACTTTAGTCCGCCAGTTAATGTTGCAAGAATCAATGGCGCTAGCCAAAGCCCGGTACAATTCACGGTTGTCAAGCTGACCTTCATCTGGAATGTACATACTTTGCCGAATGTCTTTGTTTAGTCCAGGTGCCAATGCCTGGGTTTCTTGAATGGGTTTTGCCCATTGGATCCCTTTAATTGCTTCCCATCCTTGGTAAGGGTTCATCAATGGGTGCTTTAAATGATACCGGATGGCGTCTTGAAAACGGATAAAATCGGGTCGATCAGCGGCATGCGTTACAATTAATGTGCCGTTGTAACGGCTGTAGACGTCCTGATTTAAGTCTTGTTGATTTGAAACTTGTTGGCTTAAAGCGTGAATTGTTTCTCGCCACAATGGCAACGAATCAAGGCCCAGCTTGGCAATAATAGGCTCAGCACCATCCAATTCCGTAATAGGGGCCAGCATACCAGCACCCGTGTAGCCGCAACTGCTTGTGCCTGATTTTGCGTCTTTGTCAAACAACGTGATTGACGCGCCAAGCTGGTGCAAGGCAATACCAAGCATTCGACCAATTAAGCCTGCACCAACAATGGCAATATTTTTTTTTGTTAACGCGTCATTCATTTTTTAATGGGCTGCAACGGCAACTTCCTGCTTTACGGGCTTTTCAAGAACAGGGGCTTGTGCTTGGGGTTCTTGTGCTGAAGATTCTTGGGCTGTAGATTCCTGGGCATCCAACTTATCAGCCATATCGCGCACATCCTGGGTAATACTCATTGAGCAGAACTTGGGCCCGCACATCGAGCAAAACTGGGCTTCTTTGGCCCCGTCCGAAGGCAGGGTTTCATCATGGTAAGCCCTTGCCGTTTCTGGATCCAGTGATAAATTAAACTGATCTTCCCAGCGAAACTCAAACCGGGCCTTTGATAAGGCATGATCCCAGGCTTGGGCTGCCGGGTGGCCTTTGGCAACATCAGCAGCATGGGCTGCCAGCTTGTAGGTAATCACACCCGTTTTGACATCTTCACGGTTGGGCAGGCCCAGATGCTCTTTGGGGGTAACATAACAAAGCATTGCTGTGCCGTACCAGCCAATCATGGCAGCCCCAATGCCGCTGGTGATATGGTCATAACCAGGGGCCACATCAGTCGTCAGTGGGCCCAAGGTGTAAAATGGTGCTTCTTTGCAAATATCAAGCTGCTTGTCCATGTTTTCTTTAATCATGTGCATGGGAACATGTCCAGGTCCTTCAATCATTACCTGAACATCATGCTGCCAAGCCTGTTGTGTCAACTCACCCAGTGTTTCTAGCTCGCCAAATTGTGCAGCATCGTTGGCGTCAGCAATTGAGCCCGGCCGCAGGCCATCACCCAGCGAAAAGCTCACATCGTAAGCTTTCATAATTTCGCAAATTTCTTCAAAATGGGTATACAGAAAATTCTCTTTGTGGTGCGCCAAACACCACTTGGCCAGAATAGACCCCCCGCGAGACACGATGCCTGTCATGCGTTTTGCGGTTAAGGGCACGTAGCGTAACAAGACCCCTGCGTGAATGGTAAAGTAATCGACCCCCTGCTCAGCTTGCTCAATCAGGGTATCCCGGTACATTTCCCAGGTCAATTCTTCTGCAATGCCATTGACTTTTTCAAGGGCCTGATAAATAGGCACTGTTCCAATGGGCACCGGAGAATTGCGAATAATAGCATCTCGGGTGGCGTGGATATCAGCCCCCGTGGAAAGATCCATCACTGTATCAGCACCCCAGCGGATTGCCCAGACCAGCTTCTCCACTTCTTCTTCAATAGAAGAGGTTACAACCGAGTTGCCAATATTGGCGTTAATTTTAACCAGAAAATTTCGCCCAATAATGACTGGCTCCAATTCTGGGTGATTGATGTTTGCAGGAATAATGGCCCGCCCGCTTGCAACTTCCTGTCGAACAAATTCTGGCGTAATCACTTCTGGAATAGAAGCGCCAAAACCATGGCCTTTCAACCGGGTTTTTCTTTCGAGATCAGTCAGGCCTTCCGCCATTTCAATGTGCTTCATGTTTTCACGAATCGCAACAAATTCCATTTCAGGGGTAATTATACCCTTGCGGGCATAATGCATTTGGCTGACATTTTTTCCGGCAAGGGCTTTGCGGGCAGGCCGTTGCAATGTGTCAATCAATCGTTTGTTTTTGGGTGACAGGCTGACATCAATAGACTTAGTCTGCTCTTCTGTGTCTTGACGGTTAATAACCCAGTTTTTCCGGATAGGATTCAGTCCAGAAGTTACTGAAATGCCAATATCAGGATCGGTGTAGGGGCCCGAGGTGTCGTACAAGGTAATGGGCGGGTTTTCAGTCTCCTGATTGGAATTAAAGGCCTTGCTGGGTGCCTGCTTGATTTCACGAACTGGAATGCGGATATCCGGGAAAATATTGCCTTTCAGATACTTTTTGGAAGAGTTTGGCAAGGGCATTGTTGTAACCCCTGCATCATGAGTAGTCAAAAATTGATCACGGCTTTTATTATTTTTTTTTGACAGCGGGTCTTTTTGCTCAATTGTATTATTAGTATGTTCACCATTGGTATTTTCAATGGAATCGGTCGTGTCTTTTATCGCGTGAAGTTCTTCAAACATAATCTAACTATCCTTTGGTTACCCTTCTAGTACAAGTTATCAATGGTTTTTTTGCAGTCAATTTTATTTGATAGCAAAACAAAATTTTTATCCCACTTCGATTTTTTTGACAGATTTAAAAGCTGGTGAAGATTCCATTACTATTTCCTCCGCTGGGATTATCCAGATCAGGTTTGCGGGTTACAGTTGATGCTTGTTGTAAACAGATACTGTTCTCAGTCGGTTTGACCAACACCCCGATAGAATTTATAGTGAGTAAACACTAGCGTAAAATGATCATTTTCGCAACACTAAAACAGTCATTTTTACTTTGATTAATTTTTTATGGCATTTAATTTTAGAGCATTTAAATTGGTGACGGGCAGGCATGAAAATTCTTGGCATTGACCCAGGCATCGGAACCATTGGGTTTGGGCTGGTGGAAGTTATCCCCTCAAAAAGTGAGGTGAAGGCATCTAGGGTGAATGCAACCACCTGGGGGGTCATTAAAACCACCCCAAAAGAAGATCATGCAACCCGGCTTGAAGAGCTGTACAATGATCTTACCCAGTTGCTTCAAACCCTTGCGCCAGATGTGATTGCACTGGAAAAACTGTTCTACTTTAGAAATGTCACCACCATGCTGCCCGTTTCCCAGGCAAGGGGTGTGATACTGCTTGCAATCAAGCAAAACAAGATTCCAGTTTTTGAGTACACCCCGCTGCAGATTAAACAAATTATTACAGGTTATGGCAAGGCAAGCAAAGGTGAAATTCAAACCACGCTTGTACAATTGCTGCAGTTAAACAAAAGGCCCACCCCTGATGATGCAGCCGATGGTCTGGCCCTTGCTTTGTGCTACCATCAAACAGAAGGTCAGCTTAACCGGCTAAACAGCTTGAATGCCTCTCAAAAGTCTTAAACTCAAAAAGCGCTTAAAAAAGATTACGTTAAACCGCCAAACCAACCTCTCTCAAATCGATATAAAAAATAGCTAAAGATACTAAAATAAGACATTAAAAAGGATTCACCATGTCTCAAGACATTGTCAAAGCCAAAAAGCCAAAGGCCAAAAGGCCGGTTGCATTGATCACTGGGGCCAGTCAGGGGATTGGAGCTGCCATTGCGCTAAAGCTGGCCAAAAACTACGATCTGGCATTGTGTGCCCGAAACAAAGCCAAGCTGGACGCCCTCGCCGATCAATTGAAACAACAGGATCCGCTAGTAACAGCCCATGTGTCCCCTTGTGATGTAACGGACAATACGCAAATTCAAGAAACCGTAAAGCACGTGAACGATACGTTTGGCCGCATTGATGTTTTAATCAACAACGCTGGTGTTGCCCCCAAGGTGGGCTTGCTGCAGGAGTTGTCCGCTGATACAGTCAATAAAACCATTGATACCAACTTGAAAGCCCCGATTTTTATGATGCAAGCCGTTATTCCCATCATGGTTGAACAAGGCTCTGGGACAATTATTAATATTAACTCGGTGGCAGGGCAGACCGCCTATCCTTTTTGGGCAGTGTATGATGCTTCCAAGTTTGGGCTCAGGGCCGTCACAGAAGCCGTGGCTGAAGAACAGAGAAACAACAATATTAAAGTGATGGGCATTTATCCTGGCGCTGTGGATACAGCCATATGGGATGCATTGGACCTGGCCGCAGCACCCGATAAGACCGGCATGATGACCCCTGATGATATTGCAAATGCTGTTAATTATGTTTTGCAGCAGCCAGCAGGTGTTGCTGTTCGCTCAGTTTCTCTCTCGCCGTTAAAGCCAACATTGTAAGGGTTGGTTTTTTACCCACTCTTTTTAAAATAAAAATCTGGACAATGAATCATCAAATCATGTTAAAAAAGTAACAATTTTTGTGTTGGCTTGTTTTTTATTCGCAAGAACGGTATAAATTGATACACCTCTATGGGGCATTGGCGCAGTTGGTAGCGCGTCTCAATGGCATTGAGAAGGTCGGGAGTTCGAGCCTCCCATGCTCCACCATTTTTTCTAAGTGTCTATCTCTTTGAAATGGGTTTCTGTAACAGGTCTCTGTGAAGATGACGATAAGCTAACGCTTCTCTGGAAATTGCTAAAAAAGTAAACTGCCAAATAATTTATTTTTGCACATTAATTTCAGACTGTTTTTGACTTCGCCTCTTGACTTTGTTATGAAGTAATCAGTCTCAACAGAATTGTGTTTTTTCATATTGCTCAACTGCTTGAACTGGGTATACTTATAGATACCAGTAATTAAAAAATACAGGTTTGTCTTTGTACATTATCTCAACATCCAGTACATTTTATTTTGCCCAATCTTCTTCATTGTTTGAGAGTAAACACAAAGTTTAAATTATGAAGTAGTCGCAGCTTTCGTTTAAGACAACAATATTATTTCACGACTCACTTTTTGTGTAAAAAAATTAAAAAACAAGACGCATACTAATTTTTACGTTTTGGAGAAACCAACATTTATGCAGGTTATTACCGGACTATTTCAACAGGTTATTAACGATAAACCCTTTTCGGCAAGCCGTAACTTTTTAATTTGTGCCATCTTTTATCTGGTTACGGGTATGTTGTTTGGTCTGCTGGCTTCCCTGCTTATGACGCACCCGGATCTCATTCATGGCATTCCTCAGCTGGCTTTTGGTCACCTTCGTCCGGCACACATTAACACAATTCTAATCGGTTGGTTATCGATGGGTTATGTTTCTTGCATGTTCTATATTGTCCCGATTCTGGCAGGCCGAAAAAGTCTATGGAGTGAGCGACTGGGAAATATTACCCTGTTTTTCTGGAATTTTACTGTGATTGTGGGTGTGGCTTCTATTTTAAATGGGTACACCGAAGGGCGAGAATATGCGGAGTTAAACGGACCTTTCGATTGGCTGGTTCTTGCCGCCTTATTAATGGTTGGCCTTAATGTTTACATGACCGTATTTACAGGCACTGAGAAGAAATGGTATGTCAGTCTGTGGTATTTTATGGGGGCTTTGTTCTGGTTTCCTATTGTTTATGTTGTGGGCAACCGGGCTTTTGTTCAGTTTACAGGCTTGAATGATGCTGTTGCAGGCTGGTTTTACGGGCACAACATTCTGGGGATGTGGTTTACAGTTGGTGGGGTTGGCATTCTTTATTACTTGCTGCCTCGTTTTTCAGGCAGTCCGTTGTACAGTCACACCTTGTCAATGATTGGTTTTTGGACCATTGGCATGTTTTATGCCCCGACAGGTACGCACCACATTTTGCAATCACCGGTTCCTGAATGGTTGAAAGCCATTGCGGTTATTTCCAGTGTTTTTCTTCTGATTCCGGTTTTGACGGTGCAGGTTAATTTTTTCATGACACTCAAAGGAAAGTGGCACCTAATGGCTGATCATATTCCGATGCGTTTTGCGATGGCGGCAGGCTTAGCTTATCTGCTGACTTGTATCCAAGGGCCTTTCCAGGCAACTCGAGGGGTGAATTGGTACCTTCACTTTTCAAACTGGGTTGTAGGGCATGCGCATCTGGCGCTGTTGGCAACTTTTTCGTTTATTGTTTTTGCGGCTTCTTATTTTATTATTCCAAAGGTTACCGGAAAGAAAATATACAGTCGGCCATTGGCAATCTGGCATTTTTGGCTCAGTTTTGTGGGTTGGATAGTGATGCTGGTTTCACTGACCATTGCAGGCTTAATTCAGGCTGCAGGCTGGCACTTTACCCTGCCCCCTGATCAGTGGGTCATGGAAATGGTGCCGTACTTCCTCGGTCGGACAGTTTCTGGGGTCATGCTGATTGCCGGTCAAATTTTGTACGCCATTAACATTTACAAAACCGTGTTTTCTGATGCTGCAGAAAAACTGCCCGAAAACTCACCGACAGGAATTGCGTATGTTTAATGAGATATCAGCCTTGTCAGCCCAACGGCGTTTAAACTTTTTAAGGACCTTAATTTAATGCCACAAAGACTTTTAAATTACCTGGTTGCTGCAGTATTTGTTGCACTGATATTTCTAACCATTATTTTTGTTACCGCGATTTTGCCGGCAACAACCTTTCAGCCAGAGCCCACCGCTGCTGCCCATCAGTATTTGGCAGACACCCCGGTCGCACGAGGTCGGGAAATATACAAGCGGGAAGGTTGCGTTTATTGCCACACCCAGTTTGTTCGCTACCAGGACCGGGAAATGGGCGAGATGGTTGAAGCGGGTGATTATGTTTACGAAACACCCCATCTGCTTGGGACGGAGCGGACCGGGCCAGATTTATCCAATGAAGGCGGGAAATTCCCAGATGATTGGCAGCGCGCGCATTTGATGCAACCACGTTCAGTGAAGCCGGGTTCGATTATGCCCAGTTTCAGTTACCTTAAGCCTGAAGAAATTGACGATCTGGTGGCTTACATTCAATCTTTGGGTGTTCGCCGTGAACTGGCAGCCCGTGTTCGTGACAAGTCCCATTATGATGAATCTGGTAACGAGCATGGCCCTTCAATGGAAAAGCTGACTTGGCTTGAAGCGCCTCAAGAGATGCGGGATGAATGGCAGCGTATTGCAAAAAATGTAGACACCAACAACTCAGCCATTGCTAATTCTGGTCGCGGTATTTACATGCAGAACTGTGCGGTTTGCCACGGGGTGACTGGCCGCGGTAATGGACCTGCCAGTTCATCGATGATTAAAAAGCCAGCCAATTTAACCCGGCCTTTTTATGGGGCTTATACGGATGCACTTTTCTATTGGCGTTTGAAAGAAGGGGTTGCTGGTTCCCGGATGCCGCGCTGGGGTCGAACCATGAGTGAGCAACAACTGGCTTATTTGGTTGCCTTTATTAAGACCTTGCCCGCCTCAAACAGTGAAATCGTTGGTAATATTGAAGTAGTCAACTACTCTCAACTGGATCAACCTGAAATGCTGGAAAAAAATTACAAAGAAATTCAGCATTTGACCGAATTACACGAATCTAGCCCTTATGTTTACGGTGGAGGAAGACATTAATGTGCCCCTCATGTTTATCTGGTGCAATTGGCCCTGGCTACATTGCTGCATTTATAATTTGTGCCCTGTTTTTCTTGTTGGCCTTTGTGGCAATGTTTTGGGCTTCCAGAAACGGTAAGTTGTCAGGCCTTGAAGAGGCCAAATATAAGATGTTAAATGAAGATTAATTTGAAAAATAACACCACGGAGCCCCACGTCAATGCCTGAAGACTCAACCATTATTGAAACTGCTGTTTCCCAGCCAGAACACCAGGTAACCGCAGAAGACTATGATGAGTTTGAGGTTGGAGAACACAAAGTGCCTTGGTTTTTATGGGTATTTTTTATTCTCATTGTTTTATGGGCTTCTGTTTCCTGGATTCCGTTTTTTGGTTATTAATTTTTAAAGATCACAGAAAAGGTTTTACTTCATCGATGCCATTGTTATTTAACGAAAAACTAAGAAAAAATGAGTCGCACGGTTCCAAGGTGGCTTCATTGTTTTTTACTTTTTTTGTGTTTTTCCTTGCGTTTGTAACTTCCGGCTGTTCAACGCAGACTTCGCTTTCTGAAAAATCACAGGTTGCTGCGGGCCTTGCTGTTGATGAAACATTGGCGGCTCAGGATTTC
This sequence comes from Cyanobacteria bacterium P01_H01_bin.74, assembly GCA_038745945.1. GTDB lineage: Bacteria > Cyanobacteriota > Vampirovibrionia > Vampirovibrionales > Vampirovibrionaceae > JBCDLA01. Next base: position 10,147 of record JBCDLA010000036.1, read on the forward strand.
GACTTTCCTTCCAAGCATCCTTCGTTAATGCGTGGACGTACTTTGTTTCAGCAGCATTGTGTGAAATGCCATTCAACCGCATTTTGGCAACAAGACACTGTCAAGACAGACATTGCATACACAACCCCCATTGATACGTTCTTAATGCTGACAACCGGAGAAACACCCAAAGTTTCCATGCCAACAGCACAGCGAAAGCAGGTTCTGCCTCCCAATCACCCTGCATTTAAAGATGCACTCAACCGGGATGACCGGTGGGCAGTTATCTTTTACACCCGGTATTTGGCGGGTGCGGGTGATATGGCTTCTTCACATGTGGATATGGCCGGTGTTTTTGGTGGTAACTGTGCTGTTTGTCACGGGTCTAAAGGCCAGGGTGATGGGTTTTTACACACTGGAAAAACCGGAAATCACGAGTTGCATGACGCCGCGCAACTTAAAAACTTACAGCCTGCTCCTGCCAATTTTCAACAATATAGACGAGTTTACAACAGAACGGACGCGCAGCTGCTAAAATACTTGTGTGAAGGAATCTACCCTTCAGCAATGCCTGCATGGTATGGCAATGTCAACCTTGACAAGGATACGGGTAAACCGGACTACATTTTTGATGAACCGTTGTTGTTAAACCTTGTTCGTTACATCCGCACCTGGGCATATACCAACGATTTGTCAGAAGACTTGCCAGAGGCGAAAAACCCGCCGCCAGGACTCCAGAGTCTTCAGTCCTGCAAGCAGCTGCCAACCAATTACCCATGGTTTGCTGAAATGGTAGAGCACTATCCGTCAGAGTCTGGTGTTAAACCTTTGCCTCAACTCGATCCTGTTGCTGGCGGTCTTGTATTGCCCAAAGAACTGACCAAGGGAGGTCAAAAACAGCATCATGATTAATCGTCGTGACTTTTTAAAACTATTGGTTAGTATCCCTGTATTGGGCTCGTTGGCCCTGTTTGTCTCCCCATTGTTTCGGTACTTAAGGCCTTCGTCTGGCCCTTTAAACACCACAACCATCTCGACAGAGGGCAACATTACGGAATGGCAAGGATCCACAGGGTTGTTTTTGCCCCCTGATATGCCATCAGCTGATAAGGTAGTGACGTTTAACCTATCAGATTTCCCGCGACCTTGGTCATTTAAACCGTTTACTTTCAGTCAGAGCAGTAAAGAATATACATTTAAACACTTTCAAGCCAGTAAAATTCCTGGTTTTTTAGTCCGCTTGCCTGAAGACAAAGATGGGAAACCGGATTTTATTGCAGTGAGCCGGATTTGTCCTCACATGGGTTGTGTTTTTAACTATCTGGTTGAGCCAGCAGAAGCAGCCGCTTACAACTATCCTGGCGCCAGTAATCCTTTATTTGCCTGTCCTTGTCATCTCAGTGTTTATGATCCGCTCTTGAGTCAAGATGTTTCTGGAGTACAGATAGCTGGAAAAGTGGTTAGTGGTCCTGCTCCTCGCCCGCCGCGGCATTTTGAATATAATATAGAAGGGGACAAATTAATTGTTACAGCGTTAGAAGCTGGAGGCATTGCGTAATGGCTGCAACGAATCGGGCAAATGCTTTTGACCCTTTTTCAATTCCTGCTGAAATTTTTAAATGGATTAAAGATCGGCTAGACAAAGTAGATATCTTTGATGAAACCAAAGTTGCACTGCAGGCGGAATCCCCTTGGTACCAATTGGGCAGTATGTATTATCTGGCGTGGATGGTTGTCTTGTTTACGGGTGCAATACTAATAGCCCTGTACCTGCCAACCACAGAGCAGGCTTTTAACTCGGTTGATATGCTTTCCCATAACCCGTTGGGTTCCGTACTTAGGGGTCTTCACAAATACAGCGGCGATGCCATGATTATTGCTGCCACGCTCCGGGTCTACCGTATGTGGTTTACTGCTGAATACAAAAACAAAGGCGAAATTAACTTTGTTCTTTCTATCTTAATTTTAGTAATTGCAATGTATTCCGGGCTGTCAGGGTATCTGTTAATCTGGAATCAAAGAGCGTTTTGGGCGACCAAGGTTTTTGCAACGTTTCCAACCTATCTAGACATCACCCCTGCAAACTGGGCCTGGCCGTGGGATTTTGCAAATTACAACGGAACCTGGCTTATTCCCAATTTGATTGGTGCTGGTACAGCGTTTGTCGGTAATTTAACCCACCAAGGCTTTAGTACTTCTCAGATCTTAATGGGTGGCAGTTCAATTGGACAGGCAACGATGACCCGTTTTTACTCTCTTCATTTTGCATTGTCGTTAATTATGCTTGTGGTGACTGAAATCTATTTTTACAGAAGTCGCATGAAGCGTATTAGTTTAAAACGACCTGCCGTGATTGCTATTCTTGCAATGTTGGTGTTTACTGCCATTATCTTCCCGGCAGAGTCTGGTACGCGTGCCAACCCTGAAGTAACGCCCCTACCGATTTTGTCTGATTGGTATTTTCTTGCCCTTTATCAACTTTTAAAATATATGGATCCTTATTGGGCAACCATTTGGACACTGGCCATTCCTTTTGTCACCATTGGGTTAACGTTTCTGGATTTTGGGCCTGAAAAAAACTGGCTGAAACGCCCCATTTTTACAACCATCGGTATTATGGGTGGTATTCAGTTTCTGGTTTTTTCTGCACTGATTATTGCTAACATGGCCAATATTGAAACTGATCCGCCATACTGGTATGCTCACATTATTTTGATGATAACCATCGGGCAGTTCTGGCACTGGGCGCTTTACAAGCAACGCCTGCCAATGACCGTTTGGATGCTTTTCAATGCGGCAATTAGTGGCTTCTACCTGGTATTCTGGCATTTTACAGTAGAAAATTTAAAGCTGGGTGGTGCTTACGGGGGCAATACGCTGTTTGCCCTGGGTGATGCGTTAATCAATGGGGCAAACCCTGGTATTAACTTTACCAATGCGTACTGGAGCATTCTTTGGTTTGCTTACTCTATTTTCCAAATTAAAGTTGCATTGTTTTTATTCTGGCTGGACCGGCGGAAAAGAGACAGTCAGGAAAAACAGCTTGCTGCTGCTGAGGCTGGTGTTTAAATGGAAATCAAGAACTCAACGGATGAGACAACCCTGAAAAAGCCACTTGGCAAATTGTTGTGGTTTGTTCTTTTTATTCTTGGAACATATTTGATGTCCCTTTGCTTTCAGGCGTTTCGTGTTTTTACATTGACACCCAATATTCAAAATGCTGCTTTTTTATTGCTGGCCTTGCTTTTTACTTCCCAAGTTTTGTTTGTAATGATCTATGACAGCTACATTCATGAAAAGCAAAAGGGGAACGTTTATAAGCCGATTGCCTTATTTGAATGGCTGATTACCAAGAATTTTATGAATGCATCAAAAGCTGACAAACCCCTGTGTCAGAAGGAATAACAAAGAATGACTGCAAAGAAGAAACTTTTAAACACAAAAGAAACCACTGCACTGCTCATTGCACTTGTTTCTGCCATTGGCATATTGGTGATGTGGAATGCAGAAGGCCTTGTTGTTCTTGAAGCTTCGATGGACAACCCATCAGAAATTTTAAAGCAGTTTAATGCCATGATTCTGCCTGGCATTCAGAAATACAGCTTAGCAATGGGTGCTATTTTGTTTGCAATTAGCATAACCTTTGTTTTAATTGATGGTGAAGATGATATCTCAACGACCAATGACTCTAAGTAAAGAGGCATTTAGCACGCGATTAGGAGTTTAATGCCGTGTACACAGAACCTTTACAAAAAATTACCCTACAAATTGAACAGGGCCTAAACAAGGTATTCACTCAAAAATACAATCCGTTTTACTACCACGGAGCGTTGCCAAACTTTTTTATCTGGTCTCTGTTTTTAACGGGGCTTTTGCTCTTTGCTTACTACCAGCCAACGCTAGCCAATGCTTATTCGTCTTTACACTACATTACTTATGAGCTGCCGTTTGGCAACCTGTTTCGTTCTCTTCACCGTTATGCCAGTGATGGCATGATGATTTTCGTAATTTTGCACATGTTTCGGGTTTGGTTTACTGATCGTTACCGGGAGTACAGAATTCTGCCTTGGGTGACGGGTGTTGTTTTGCTCAGTATTGTTTTTATAATCGGCTTAACCGGATACTTGCTCATCTGGGATCAAGAGGCAGTGGCACTGGCAAATGTGACGTTTAATTTAATTCGCGCTTTGCCGCTGGTTGGTGATCCAATTGCGCAAAGCCTAATGGCAGGGAAAATTATTACAGACTACACCTTGACCCGGTTTATGTTTTTGCACTTGGGTATTCCTTTATTTATGATGTTTATGCTCTGGATGCATTACCTGCGAATCACGCGCCCTGTTTCTGAGCCTCCTCTTGGCCTTAACCTGATGATGGCCGGTGGTTTGTTTATTGTTTCAGCTGCATTTCCTGTTATCCTCAAGCCTCTTGCAAACGGTGCAACAACACCCATTTTAACAGGCCCAGGCAGTATGCCTCCTGTTTTAGAGCTTGATTTACTGTATGCTTGGCCACAGCATCTTGCCTTAAACGGCATGTCGCCGTTGCTTGCCATGTTGCTTTTGCTTGCCGTGCCAGCAGGCTTACTGGTTGTGCCGTATCTGCAGAAGAAAACATTGCGGGATCAATATGCAAAAGTTGAAAAAGCCAGTTGTACTGGATGCTCCTTGTGCTACCATGATTGCCCGTATGAAGCCATTACTATGGTTGATCGCGGAAATGATGGCACACGCTTCAAACGACTGGCCATTGTTGACCCGGGCCGTTGCGCCAATTGTGGTCTCTGTGTGGGGGCATGTGCTTTTAAAGCCATTGAAATCCCGCGCCGAGAAACCCCTGATGTTCTTCAAGAAATTGAAATTGCTTTGTCAACCAAGTCAAGTTAATGGCTCAATTTCAAAAAAAATAGATAGGATTGTACGATAAATGAGTGACGCTAGCCAAACAGCGAAACAATCATCAGGAAAGTTAATGATTGGCATAGTCTGTGAACGAAGTGTTGACTTTACTGACAAGCTGGATGAGAACGATTGTTTAAAAGACGATCCCTCTGTCAAAATAATTAAGGTCCCATGCAGTGGTCAGATTCAACCCATCATGCTTGAGACTGCTCTGAAAAAAGGGGCAAAAGGCACCTTTGCCCTTGGTTGCAGAATGGGTGACTGCCATTACCGAGAAGGGAATAAGTTTTGTAGAGAACGGTTGTTGGGTAAGCGAATGCCCAAATTAAAGCCTTCAGCAAACAAAAAACGGATTCAAGCGTATTGGCTTTCTGCTTTAGAGTATGATCTGCTGGCACAGATGGTTTTATCATTCTCTGAGTCTTGTGACGCGATGGATGCAGAGCAGGTTGCTGCGGGAGGACGATAACATGGATAACGAACGTAAAGATATTTCACTGCTGATTCAGTATATCTGGTTCTTTTTATTTTTCTTTGTATTGTTATTGCTGATTGCAAGCTTTGGTATTATTGCTGAAAGCTAGTGTAAAATTTGAATAGTTCATTTTTCATGATCGAAAAAAGTTTTTATAGCAAAGGATATATTAATGTCTAGCCAAGCGCATGAAGACGAGCACGCACACAATGTGACCAGTGCAGAAGGACGTTTTCTCTGGTTTTTTCAAGAATTCTGGCCACTCATTCTCTTGGGCTCCTTCTTCTTAATTATGTGTGCTTTGCCACTCATTTTGTCTGGAATGCTCAGTAATCCTTTTAGCGCTTCAGATATCGTTTGGGCTGGCTATGGGTTATTGCTGATTGCAGAATTTATTGGGGCCGTTGTGATTATTTGTTTGATGCCCAAGTTTTTAGGGATTTATTTGTTGATGTTAAGCATTTACGGCTTAATTTTTGCGGAAAACTTTAATGCCTACAAAGTGGGCTTTATTAGTGACGGTCAAAATACATGGATGGTCAGCAGTATTGCCATTTTATTTTTAACGTACCTGCTCATTGGAAATCTTGTTTTTATTAATGCCTTGTGGAACAATCGAAAAACTGTACTGGAATAATACAGCAACAGTTTGGCAACAGTGCGTGAAAAAGAAAGACCCTTTAGGAGTTTAATGAATGGTTCGAATTCGTCTTAAAAGAATCGGAAGAAAACATGCCCCGTTCTATCGTATAGTGGCTATTAATGGTCACAGCAGACGGGAAGGCAGTCCACTGGAAGAGCTTGGGTACTATAACCCAATGAAAAAAGCAGTTAAGCTAAACCTGGCCCGTGTTAAAGAACTGATTGCACAAGGCGCCTCACCTTCTGAGCGGGTGGCCTGGTTATTAACAAAACTTAAAGACGATTACGCGGGTGAGGCCATTCAACTTGAGCTAACAAAACCAGAAAAGCTCTCAAGAAAAGCGGCTGAAAAGGCAAAATCAGTAAAAGAAGAAGCGCAATCAGCTTAATATTTTGCTTTTAAAAACCTGCATTGCGGCCATAAAAAAACCATCTGAGTGATCGTTTATTTTATGATCTTCAGTCTTTATAAGAGATGCAAAATCCTGATGTGTTTCTAGAAACTGATTGATTGTTTCCTGGTTTTCTTTCTCAAACATACTGCAAGTACTGTAAATGAGCAGACCGTCTGCGTGCAATAAAGTCTTGGCTTTATTTAAGATCTCAACTTGATTTTGGTGAAATCCCGTGAGCAATGTATCGAGTTTGGTTTCCCCCCCTTGGCAGAGTTGCACCAATACTTCAGGATGACGGGCAGTTGTACCGGATGCAGAACAGGGGGCATCTACCAAAACAATGTCATACTGTTTAGACCTGTCAGTTGCATCCTGGTAAGGTAAGATATTCAGTAGACTGGCAGGGATTCTTAGCCTTTCCTGATTATCCTGAAGAAGTTGCAGCCGAAATTCAGAGCTGTCGGTTGCGGTAACAACAAATTGCCCCGGTAACCACGCATCAAACAGTGCAGCCAGATGTGTACTTTTCGATCCGGGGGCCGCGCAGAGATCAAGGCATTGAATCTGGTTTTTATTATTTTTTAACGGCCACTGTTCGGCGATCACATCTTTAATAAACCGGGAAACACGTATTGAGGATTTGTTTTGGATGTAATACCAGCCTGATTCAAATCCTGGCAGTTGGGTAGGCCCAGGAAATGGCTGATTTTGCTCATTGATTAACAGCCATTCAGGCAATCTTTCAGGATCGGGTTGTGAAAAAAACACGTCGGCTTGTGTCAACTCATTTTTGTAGGCTTCAATTGCAATTTGCAGTGTATTAACTCGAATTGAGAGCTCGGGGAAGGGGTTGGCTTTAACCCGGTTAGCCATTGAAAATTCGGCCAACTGTTTATTCAGCGTACTGGGCGTATGGTCTGTTTCAGGAAAAAGTAACGTTTCCCAGAAAGTTGGCCAGCACGCATACTGGCTGCTTAAAAAATCTGTCCCAGTATTGTTTTGTTTGGTGATGTTGGCAGTATTTTGCCAGCATGCCAGTTGTCGTTGCGCTTCTCTCAGAATGCCATTAATTTGCCGAATGCTTGACGGTTTGAAATGGTTCTTTTTTGCCAGCTCGACTGTTTCAAAAATGGCCGCATGGGCTGGCCACTGATCAGGGTGAGCCAACTGGTACAGACCCATTCTGAGAATCGTGCGCACACGGGGCAACAAGTGCTTTAGTTTTGGTGGGGTTTCAAACTGCTTTTGCGTTTTGTAAATAGAAAAAGTATTGAAAGCCGCCTCGGTATGCGTGGCTTGGGGTTCTTCATTGCGTGGATTTTTTTTTGGTTTGTCTGGTTTGTGCCGAGCGCTTTTTGACGTGTGTGTTGTTAAGTCATCAATCCAGCATGACAGGGCAAACCATTCACGAAGCACCCCGGAGCAAAAGGCTTTGGTTTGAGATCGTGCAGCGCTTTCAATTTGGTGGGTTTCGTAATACTTATTAAGCAGCTTTGAGAGCTTTAAGCGCTGAGCGGGCGGCTTTTCAAAGTTTGACAAGATTGTAAATGCAGCCTGTCTCAATTTTCAGGGGCTTTTTTTGGGGCTTGTGGTGTTGATAGAATTACCGTCTGCTGATGCTTTCAGCGCTTGTCTGAAGTTATTCTATGGTTAATGTTGTGCTGTTTTAGTCATTGCTGCGGGATGAGCCCATAATGCGCATCACGTAATACAGCAACTGCATTAAGGCATATAACGCTGAGGCCATGTAGGTGCAGGCTGCTGCTGTTAAAACAGATTGTGCCCCGCTTAATTCATTTTTATTGAGGTAATGGCTGGTTTTCAAAATTTTCATGGCACGAAAACTGGCATCAAATTCCACGGGCAATGTGACAAAATGAAAAGCCACCGCCATACCGTACAAAGCGACACCTGCCCAAGCCAGTAGCCAGGCCCAATCAGGCATAACCTGACTACTTGCACCCAGAAACAACGCTGCCATTAAGAGCAGTGGCCCCAAGTTGCTGCCAAGATTGACTGCCGGAACCATCGCAGAGCGAACCACAACCGGGTAATAGCCTTTTGCATGCTGAATGGCATGGCCACATTCGTGGGCAGCAATAGCAGCACTGGAAACTGAACGCCCCTGATAGATCTCTGGGGAGAGCCTGACGGCTTTAACGCTGGGGTCATAATGATCGCTGAGTTCTCCTTGCGAGAGTTCCACAGAAACGTGATGCAGGCCGTTGTCCGCCAGAATCCGGTTGGCAATGTCACAGCCACGCATCCCTTGAGCTGTCAAGGTTTCATGGTGTTTTTTGACTGTGTTTTTAACCCATAGCTGTGGTAAAAATACCAGAACCGATCCAATTAGCATAATGACCATATACATTGGGTCGTAGAAGAACATACGGACATCCTTTCTAGTAATAAGCCATTGTTCTTACTCTATAGTAGTTTAAAAGTGATGGTTTCAGAGAAAAGTTAATAAAAATTTCGGAATTTACGGTGCAGCTTCCAGTAGTGCAGCTTCCAGCGCTTGAAGCATAGTATCCAGAGAGATTTGATGCACATGGCAAGTGGCTGACAAGTTCTCATAGGCCAGGGCTTTGTAGCCTTCGGGGTTAATGCCAAATTGGCAGAAAACAGCCAATGATTGCGGATGTTTTTCAACAATTTCCGGAATGGTTTGCATCTCTAAACGCTGTGTCATAAAAAAGTACCGACTCAGTTCTCATGTCTCATTAAAATTGGGTTGCCCATTCATATTATACGGCCTTTCCCAGCATTTGGCTGCGTTGAGATTATGCATTACTTTGCTTTATTTTATTTTTTTTTAAGGACAAAATCAGATGCTTTGCGGTTGTGCAGCCAGCGGGAGAATTGCCACTGATCGTAACTTTTGCAGTAGCGAATTAACGTTTTTAAGAGCCGGTGGCCACTGTCAGATTTTGCGATAATGCCAGAAAGCTGGGGCTTTTCTAAGTTGTCTTGGTCGTCTTGAGAATCCGTCACGGGCATATAAGCCAGCTCGGTCTGAATGATTTTTAATACCGGGTCAACCCCACGGATTGGCTGATGCAGCTGTATTTTCAACCAGCGGTTGAGCAAAACCTGGGAGGGTACGCCCATTTTCCAGTGGGCTTTTAAGTAAATACTAAATGCTTCAAGAATCATAATGCGGTATCAGTTGTTTGAAATGATTGTAGACTTTGGGTGAATCTTTTATGATAACAGACATGAGCGCACAGGCCGATGACACCCTAAAAAAAGTAAAAATAAAAGAAAAGAGAGAAGAAAAAGAAATAAGAAAAGAAAAGGAAAAAGCACGGGCAGTATTTCTTTCTCAAAGAAAAAAAACTGTACTCCATGATAGCACACGTTTGAGTGAGGCCATTAAAAATAGACTGGCTGAATGGCATGGGTTTCAATCGGCAGCAACGGTATTAACCTACAGTGCCATTCAACAGGAAATTGACTTAAGCGGATTACAAGACCTTTTTCCAGACAAGCAGTGGTACTACCCGGTTACTGACAAAAAAAAGACAGCACTGACATTTTACCGTGTTTTACCCGGTGAATCTCTGGTCAAGGGGAATTACGGCATTCAAGAGCCAGTCACAACAGACAAACAGTCATTTCAGCAGCTGTATTTTCAACAGGTCTCTTTTCAGCAGGGCAACAGCCTGTCTGAAAAAAACAAGGACACCGTGATCATACTGGTGCCGGGCCTTGCCTTTGGCCAGTCTGGAGAACGGCTGGGGTATGGAAAAGGCTACTATGACCGGTATTTAAATACACTCTCTAAAACTTTCAAAAAAACTTTTCATGCTGCCTTAAAAACAGCACCAGCAGAAACCGCCAGGCAAGAATTTTTACACCGCTTTAAAATTGTTGGGGTTGCGGCTTCAAATTTTGTGGTCAACAGCTTACCGACCCATCCAGATCCAACGGTTGATGTCCCGATGCACAGCCTGGTGAGCGAATTGGGGATTGTTGACTGCCTTACAGCAGCCCAATCGCAAAATGAATGCATTGAAAAATAGACGGCTCTAGATTGCTCGCAAGACTTTACACAACGGTGCCAGCTTGTGCCAAACCGAACGGATTTTGATATGATTTCTGTTTTGTCAGCTTTTTCGGCATATCAACGTCCAAACCTGTAAAGATAGAATTTGATAGCTTGTCTCTTTTTAGATTGTCCTCTGGTTCATCGGTTTTCTCGGCAAAACGCATTCTGGTTATTCGGCACCGGTTTATTGGGGACACGGTCTTGCTGACTCCTTTTTTGCGAAATCTTCGTGCCGCTTGCCCCAACAGTATTATTGATGTCCTGCTTGCCCCGGATTCCGCAGAGTTGCTGGCCCATTGCCCGTATATTAATCACCGAATACTCATTGACCGGATTGATCGCGAAAAACGCTCTGCTGAAAATAATCCGCCTGCTGCGTCCACGGCTTTAGCGTCAATGGCTTTAGGGTCAATGGCTTCAGCGCCGCAGACTTTGGTGCCAGAATCTTCAGATAGTCAGGCGTTGCCTGAGCATTCTTTTTGGGAAGCCCTAAAAGTTCTGAAAGCCAATAACTACGACTGGGCTTTTGTCCTGAAGCGCTCATTTTCTTCGGCTTTGTTGGCTTTTTTAGCTGGGATACCCCACCGGGTCGGCTTTAATACAGAATATCGCCGGTTGCTGTTAACCAAGCCGGTTGCTTACTATGGCAATGGCCACGCCAACACCCGACACGAACGCGATGCGTTTCTCTCTGTGCTGGAAGCTGTGGGTATTTCAGTGAAGGACAAGCACTTGGAATTTTGGGTACGGCCAGAAAATACACAAAAAGCCCTGCAAACCCTTGCCTCTGGTATTACCGGGAAATCATTGACGCGTATTGTGGTTCATTTGACCAGTTCAAACCCAGCCAAGCAATGGCCTGAAGAACATGCACTCAACCTGCTTGAACGCCTGTTGAGCTTTCATCATGTGGTGGTGCATTGCCTTGGGGCTGCCTCAGACACGGAGGGATACAGCCGGCTTGGGTCAAAGTTGTCAATGGCTGCACAAAACCGGTTTTACAACCATTGCGGCACATTCAGCCTCAATGACAGCATGGCATTTTTGCAGCAAATGGATCTTGTGATTGGCGTTGATTCTGGCCCTTTGCATATGGCTGCTGCCGTTGGTGTAAAAACCATTGCACTATTTGGCCCCATGAACCCTGTGCAATGGGCTCCCGTTGAAGCCGTTGTTCTGCAGACCAAAGAAACCCTGGATTGCCAGCCTTGCAACTTAAAAGTGCCTTGCCACCGTGAGTATGCCTGCATGCAATCTCTTTTGCCTGATGAAATTATGGCAGAAGTTAAGCAGCATTTTAAATAATATTTAAATAACAGGTAAATAGCGTGAACAGTCCGCAAGATTCTTTTTCATTATTAGATATTTCACCAGAGAATCACAATAGGGTTGATGCTTCACGTGGGGGTGATACCGAAAATACCGATTGCGAAAATTTAGAATTTCAGCATGCGCAAGCTGCCCTGGCCTGGGATGAATTGTTTCAGCATCTGTGCGGGTTTTGTTTGACCCCCTATGGAATACAAGATTGGCAGCAAACCCCGTTTTTAAGCAGTGCAAAAGCAGCCCAATCCCAGATGGATGCTGTTGATGCCCTAAAGCAAATGTTAATGCGGTTTGGGGATGTGGCCTTTGACGTGGCTGTCCCTGATATTGCGTCCATCAGCCGCCGGCTGGAAAAAAATGGGGTGTTGACTTTGTCTGACGCGGGTCAGCTGTTAAAGGCCCTGGTTATTGGGTTGCGGTATTTTAAGCATTTCTTTGCGGTATATCAAAAATCAGATGCCCGGCATCCGGCCCTTGATTTTTTGACGGCCATGCCACTTGATGAACTTCAGGAAGCAACGGCCATGCTTAAGCAAGTGCTGGTTTATGATTCACAGTTTGTCAGCATTGAGATGCGGCCGGATGCAAGCCTTGTGCTGCAACAGATTAAACGTGCAATCAAAAGTCAGGAAGATCGCATTCAGGCTGAAATGGAGAGCCTGTTAAAACGCCCTGAACTGGCTGAAGCCTTTCAAAGCAGGACCATAACAGAGCGCAACGGCCGCCGGGTTTTTCCGATTAAAACAGCGTTCAAGTCAAAATTGCCTGGTGCAGTGCTGGGCAGTTCTGCCTCTGGTGCCACGGTTTTTGTTGAGCCACAAGTGTTACAGGCTGAAAACAATCGGCTTCAGGCATTGGTGGCCGACTGCCAGAAAGAAATCAGCCGAATTTTGAGGCAGTTGTCAGCGGATCTGCACCCTTACTGGCATAAGCTGGATCGGTTTTGCCGTATTTTGGGCCAGCTGGACCGCCAACTGGCTGCTGCGCGGCTTAGCAAGCGGATGCGGGGAAACCCCGTTACCGTTCTTCCGGCTGCTCATGCCATTAGTCTTTCGGGTGCAAGACACCCATTGTTATTGCTGCAAAAGTTGACGAGCGTATGCTCTGAAATAATAGCAAGCCCTGAAATAAACGCCAGGGCTAAAAATACTGTCAGCCCTGACATGAAAACTTCTCGAGGCAAAGAGATCACCCCTTGGGATGTCGTTGTTCCCAATACCATTCAGCTGGGCGTTGTTGCGTCTCAAAGTTCGCTGCCAGATCCTGATTCAGAGCCAGATCAAAATACTGGACCCGTCTCTGAGCCCAATTCCGGGCCGCGTGATTCTGACCCGTGCGATTCTGATGATGGGTTTAATTCCGGGTTTGATTTTGAGCTTGATCAGAATAAGCTTGATAAGAATCAAAAGACATCAGAACGGCATTACTTGCCCAGTGACATTAGAACCATGGTGATTACAGGCCCCAATACGGGCGGCAAAACTGTTTTGTTGAAAACAGTGGGCCTGTTTGCTTTGATGGTCCGCGCTGGGCTGCATTTACCCGTGGATGAAAATGGGGCCATGGGCTTTTTTGATCCCGTTTTGGTTGACATTGGAGATCAACAAAGCATCAGCCAGAACTTGTCCACATTTTCGGCCCATATGAAGCAATTTATTCAGTTTCTGAAACCAGGCAGAGATTTATCGCAAAGTCTGATTGTTGTGGATGAAATCGCCGCAGGCACCGATCCTGAAGAAGGGGCTGCCATTGCCAGAGCAATTTTAGAGGCGCTGTACAACAGAGGGGCAATGACTTTTATCAGTACGCATTTAAGTCAGTTAAAACTGGATGCCCAAAAGCACCCGGGTTATATGAATGCCAGTATGGCCTTTGATGCTACAACACTGCTGCCCACTTATCAGCTGATGTACGGTATTCCGGGGGCAAGCAACGGCATAATTATTGCTGAAAAGTTGGGCTTAAGTGCGGATATTGTTGATGCTGCCCGCGCCTCGCTAAAAGCCCCTGAAAGGGATTCATCGGATCTGCTTCAGGAATTGGCGGAAAAAAATAAAAAAGCCGATGAGGCCCTGGCCATGGCCAAGTCGTATGAATTAAGCACAAAGCACGCCTATGAAGCCATTGCCGAAGAAAAGCAAAAAACAGAAGCCGAAAAACGAAAAAGTCTGCAACTGTATCAATCGGGTCTCCAGGCAGAAATTCAGGCATTGCAAAAACAACTGAAAAGATTGCGCAAAGATCTGCTGCAAGATGTCACATTGACAGATCTAAACGAGCAGGAAGCATTGCTCAAGACGCTCAGTGGCAAAGCAGAGACTATTTTATCAGGCGCTGAAAGCCGCATTGAAAAAACAAACCGGTTAACCATTGATCGTCTCACGCTTGGGCAAGCTGTTTTTAGTGTTCAGTTAAATTTATCAGCGACCGTCGAGGCCATTAACACAGCCGCAGAAACCGTGGTCATACGGGCAGGGATTTTAAAAGTAACGGTGCCACTGCGTGATTTACAACCTGCAAAAAACACAAAAAACAATGCGAAAGGGATTAAAGCGGGTAAAACAAGGAAAAAACCAGCAAAGCGACTTGTTTCTCGGTATCAAAGGCCGTTACAAAACACCAGCGAAACGCTGCCACTTGAAAACACCGAAAACACCCTTAGAACAATGAATCCGCAGTTTGAGTGCGATATTAGAGGGCTTCGGGTTGATGCCGGCTTAGACAAGGTCCAGCAATTTTTGGATCAAGCCATTCAAGAGAACCAGCCGTATGCGGCCATTATTCATGGGGTGGGTACCGGGGCCTTAAAAAAAGCGGTTCAACAGGCTTTAAAGCAGTCTAAACTGGTCAAACAGTTTTGTTTTGCACAAGCCGTTTCAGGCGGAGATGGGAAAACCATTGTCGAACTCATGTAATGCAACGGGGTTTAATGCCTGTATTGTGTCTTCTCGACGGATTCAGAGGAATAACGCGCGAAGAAAGAAATATGTAAAAAAATTCCGTAAAACAAGCGTAAAAAAATAGACTTTTGCGATTCTTTGCTGATTCTGATAGGATTTAGTTTAAAATATGATGATCAGAAATAAAAAGCTTAAATTTGCTTTTTAAACGGATGCAAATCATTTTTTTATTTGTGCATTTATAAATAGTGTTCTGATTTTCTGACTCTAATTACACTGGATTTCGTGTATAAGGTGAAAACAAAGCTTACCAGCTAAAAATAATTTGAAAGGGAGTTTCGATGGCTGTTATGGAAACTGTTCGTAGTGAAATTAAAGACATTGCCCTGGCAGAACAAGGCAAAAAACAAATTGAGTGGGCAAACCGCGATATGCCTGTTTTGGAACAAATTCGCGAACGGTTTGAAGCAGAACAACCCTTGAAAGGCATTAAAATTGCAGCGTGTTGCCACATCACCAAAGAAACAGCCAATCTGGCCAGAACCTTAAAAGCCGGGGGTGCAGATGCTGTTTTGATTGCCTCAAACCCGTTAAGTACCCAAGATGACGTTGCTGCCTCCCTGGTTAGCGATTACCAGATTTCGGTGTATGCCATGAAGGGTGAAAGTATTGAGCTGTATAACAAGCACGTCAATATTGCCTTGGACCATCAACCCAATATTATTATTGACGACGGATCAGATGTGGTTGCCACACTGGTGAAAGAGCGTCCGGATCAGATTAAAGACATTATTGGCAGCACCGAAGAAACCACAACCGGAATTGTCCGACTTGAGGCCATGGCCAAAGACGGTAAATTGCCCTGGCCTGCCATTGCGGTGAATGACGCACAAACCAAGCACTTCTTTGACAACCGCTACGGCACCGGTCAAAGCACCATGGATGGAATTATTCGGGCGACAAACACCCTGATTGCTGGTAAAACCGTTGTTGTTATTGGGTATGGTTGGTGTGGCAAAGGCTGTGCCATGCGTGCAAAAGGCCTGGGTGCCAATGTTATAGTGACTGAAATAGATCCAATCAAGGCCATTGAAGCCGTAATGGATGGGTTTCGGGTGATGCCAATGATGGACGCTGCCCAGCAGGGCGATATTTTTGTGACAGTGACAGGCAACCGCCACGTCATTGATAAACACCATTTTTCGGTGATGAAAGATGGCGCGCTGGTTTCCAATTCAGGACACTTTGATTTGGAGCTGAATCTGGATGCCCTGGCAGAGATGGCAGCATCAAAAGAGCAAATTCGTCCGTTTATGGATCAGTTTACCTTACCGAACGGGAATCGTGTGATGGTTCTGGGCGAAGGCCGCTTAATTAACCTGGCTGCAGCTGAAGGCCATCCCGCCAGTGTGATGGATATGAGTTTTGCAAATCAGGCTCTGGGTGTGGAGTATCTGGTTAAGAATAAAGGCAAACTTAGTAATGCGGTGCATTTATTACCGGCTGATGTAGACCACACCATTGCAACATTGAAGTTAAAGGCAATGAATATTTCAATTGATGTGTTAACCCCTGAGATGACAACCTATATGAATTCCTGGACGATCGGAACGTAAGCGCTATAGGAATATATTTTTTATAGATGATAGCCTGGCATTGCTTAACCCGATATTATAGGAATAAATACTTTAAAAGCCATACCCACCCGAAACAAATTTTTTGTTACT
>JBCDLA010000037.1:0-24740 GCA_038745945.1 Cyanobacteria bacterium P01_H01_bin.74
ATTTGCTTATCAGTTGTAAAACTTGATATTGTTTTATCAGAGTTAAACCCTAGAAATGCTTGTTCTGGGCCAATTTAATGAACTTAACTTTTTAAATCTTATTAAAGATTATGCTGTATACTGTATAAACCGTAAGGGGTCAAATTTTTTTAGTTTTTACACCCTAACAACTTTTGATATTTTTATAAAATATGGACACCAACAGGTAGTAAATTGATGGCAATTATCTTTGAAACCCTTGATGAACTGATTGCGTTTCTTGAGTCTTTTGAAATCCGTCAAGGCAGTCTGGCCAATTTAAAGCCAGTAACCAATGGCAATAGGATAGCGCAAGAAAAACAACCCAAGTTGAAACCTTATGCAACAAAAAAAACAAAAATTGCAAAATCTATTCCAGAGCAATCTGTTCAAGACAGTATTGCAAGTCATTTGACATTGAAAACACCCGTTTTTGAAAACAATGCCCCTTTAAAGCCTTCTCTGCAAGATAGAAAAAATAATAAAGCCCGCGTCCCAGTAACAAAACTCCCATCACTGACAAAACGCATTCAAAATGCAATTAATACCCGAGTTGCTCAGAATCAATCGTTTACGGCAACTGATATTTATAACGATTTAATTACTGACAAAGCCAGCAGTGACCCCATTAACAAACAATCGGTTATTACCTCTGTATTAAAACAAATGAACAGTACCTATGCCGATATTGAAGTTGAGTTTGTTCCTGGGAACGGCCCACGACCAGTAAAATTGTATAATCCGCAGCAATGAGTTCGGATGATACAACACCGCTGTTTACAGCCCAAATAATACAAGCTGAACGGACTCGGATTCGTGATGTTTTATACAAAAACGATCTGACCACTTACAAAGGCCGTGTTACAAAGCTGCAGGGGTTAACCGTAGAAGCACAATTGCCCAAACTGAAAATTGGCGACTTGTGTTTTATTGAAACCATGGACGGAGAGCCTAAAGCCGCTGAAGTGGTTGCGTTTAAAGGTGAAACAGCCCAAATGCTCCTACTCTATGACGGGGCTGGTATATATCAAGGAAGCTGGGTTAACACAACCGGGAAACCCATTACAGTGCCTGTTGGCGATTTCTTGCTTGGTCGACTTATTTCCCCACTGGGAGAGCCGATGGACGGCAAGCCGCTGGATACTTCAAAAGCTTCTTTTATATCTTCGGAAGGACCACCACCTGACCCTTTGTCAAGGCCCATTATCAAAAATAAGTTTTCAACAGGCGTTCGTGCTGTCGATAGCTTACTGACGATGGGGGCAGGCCAACGGATGGGGCTTTTTGCAGGCTCAGGGGTTGGTAAATCAACGATGCTGGGCATGATTGCCCGAAACTCAGAGGCTGATGTTAATGTTGTTGCTTTAATTGGCGAACGAGGCCGTGAAGTCAAGGAATTTATGGAGCATAGCCTTGGTGAAGAGGGTTTAAAGCGCTCTGTATTGGTTTGTGCAACAGGTGATCAGCCCCCATTGCTCCGGATGAAATGCCTTCAAACGGCGACAGCCGTCTGTGAATATTTCAGAGACCAGGGTAAAAAAGTTTTTTTAATGACGGATACCGTAACACGGTGTGCGATGTCTGGCCGTGAAGTTGGTCTTGCCATTGGCGAGCCTCCCACAATGAAGGGATACCCGCCATCTATTTTTTCTTGGCTGCAAAAAGTACTTGAACGCTCGGGTGTCACGGATAAAGGATCCATTACAGCCCTCTATACAGTGTTAATGGAAGGCGATGATATTAATGACCCGGTTGTTGATACGGTCCGGGGGATTATTGATGGCCATATTTTTCTGAAACGTAAAATTGCAGCGCAAAACCGATACCCTGCCATTGATATTTTAGACAGCGTCAGTCGTCTATTTACTGAAATTTGCGATCCTGAGCATATTCGTGCTGCAGCTAAAATGCGCGAGCTGATGGCTGTTTACGCTGATGCACGCGATTTAATTGACGTTGGTGCTTACGAGCATGGCTCAAACCCCAAAATTGATATTGCCCTTCGTATTATGCCTGATATTGATGGGTTCTTAAGACAGTCTGTCAAAGATTTGGTCAATATGGATTCAACGATAGGTCAGTTAAAAGAAATGATGGCAGGCATTGATTTGTAAGAGACTTCATCCAGTTTTTTTCTTGGGGTTTTGCGTTAAGAGAAAATCTGAGTAAAGGCTTTTTTTCTCTGTTTTTATACAATATGCTGGTCTTTTCTTTTTTATTTTGGTTCTAAAAATAGGGGGGCGCATCAGGAGTCCCGTAAAAAAGGCCCAGTCCCGTAAAAAAGGCCCAGTATTGTTTCTCCCTTGGCAAACGATGTATAAGAGCTTGGTCTAAGATCTCGCATCCGTAAGACCCACAGCTGGCGTCATTAAGTAATACGGTGGCGCAGAATTGCGACCAATATTTTGTAAAATGGCAGTAATCCGCTGATCCAAAAGGACTGGGTTTGACCTGAGCTGACTCAAGTCTTCTTTCAGTTTAATCAACTGGCTTTTTACGGCTTCTTCTTCTGCGATGGCATGAAACATGGGGTCCTGGCTCAACCAGTTGTGTTTCTGGTAATCCAGTTCTGTTTTCGCATTTAACCGTGTGACCTCAATCGCCCGCAGGCCATCTAAGAATGTTTTGCCCACTGCCGCTGCGGCTGACATGGCAAAAAATCCTGCCATAATCGCAAAATTTCTTGGATTTTTAACGCCAATCATGCTCCAGCTTTCTTTGTCTTTTAACATGAGGCCTTCCATGACTTTGGCCTTATCGCGTTCTTGAGAAGGAATATGTTGCCCAGCCAGAAGCAGTTGAAAAAAGTGGTGAAGCACAAAGCCAGTAAATCCACCCAAAAGAAAACTAACGATTTTTTGAAGCCGGACCGGCCATAGGGTCTTATGGGAAGCGGGTTGATTCAGCCCGTTCAAGCTGTTTGAATCGGACGCATTGATTGGCGGGGGAACAGTTGTTTCCTCGGATTGTCCGAATGGCAGCGTCCGATGGGTGGGCTCATAGAAAAAGTGCTGGTTAATGCGAGGCGGCTCTAATGTGGGTTTATCATTGGAAAGGCTAAAGGGCAAGGGGATACGCGCAGCCTGCAACAAGATAAGAATACTTTGTTTTGTGTTTTGTTTGAGGGTGGCATCAAATTTTTGCTTTTCACGAATACTGCTACGGAATGTCTCACTGAGAGAATCAATTAATGAGGCCCGTATCTTGCTTTCCTGCTGACGCACCCAGCTTTCTTGGGCGCCTTGCACAAGGCTGCCTGCAAAGTACCCTAAAACAGAGATGCTGGCATACAAGGCCAAGGCCTTTCCCTGACTGGGATCAAATTGAACAAAGCGGTAAATAGAGGATAAGGGTTCGTTATAGTTTTGATAAATCGAAAGCTCGTAGTCTTTTATATCTTTTTGCGCCACCGATTTTGAATCGAATTGCTTGGAAACATGCGCAGCAGCCTTGACAATCTTATTTTGCAACGCATGTTTTGCCAATGTGAAAATTGCAAGCCCGGATGTAAAATATTGCACGGCTTGTCGCGCAGACAGACTGTAGCGTGGATTCAGAAAGTGGTCAGTGATTTGGGGATTGCCTGAATACTGAATACTGCCCACTTGAAATGGATTGAATGGCAAAGAATTATTCTGTGGGGCAATAATATTGTGGCTGTTTTTGAAGCTATTGGATGATAAACGCTTGTCTAATAAATACTTGTCTGATTCTGGAACTGTAGAAGACTGCGAGAGTGTGGGAAACTGTTGAACGTTTTTTTGTGGCATTGCCTGGGATGTCAGCGGTGAGGTATCTGCGCGAGATTGTACGACCGATGGCTGCGACTGCAAAGAATATGGATAAGCTAAATTGCCGTAAGGAATCGCCAAAATGTGGGGCTCCAGAGGTTGGCAGACCATTTCGCAAAAACACAATAAAGGGTTTTGTGTTAAATCACCCAGGTAAACAGTTGCCATCCGCTTTAATTCAAGCAAATGTTGAAAAAAGTAGGCGTATCGATTACCAAGACTTTTTGTGCGCGCAAAATGTCTGAAAATAGGAAACTAAACCAATAAAATAACCAAACAGGCATTCTGACTTCCATAATAGAAATGGTAACAGTTGCGGCACAGCTCCAGACTTGCACTGGATTTCCCTGTTTAATACGTGTTTATTATGGCCTCAAAGCAAATAAAAATCAAATTGAGGGAAGTAGGAACCCGTTAAGAAAGTGTGAAATCAGTGGTGGTGTTTTCATCTTTGCTTTTTTTAAATAATTTAAAAAAATTGTCAAATACCAGACGCAACCGTTCTGATACTTTCTTTAAAACAGACTCAGCTTGAGAAAACACAGCAGAAAATATAGCGCTTTGGCCAAGCACTTTTCGCCACTGACCCTGGGCCAAAAAAGCTTTAATTTGTTCTATATTATTTTTAAAGGCGTCTTCCACAATTTGAAACATCTCGTATGACATTGAAACAATTTTTTGGGCCAGAAGTTGACTGTTGTTGGCAATGGCGGATACCACTTTCTGGCTGAGTACCAATGGTTGTTTAATAAGTTGTTGCGCTTGTTTTGTTAAAAACTGAAACATCTGACCCACTATTGTGAAGGGCTTAAACTGATTTTGAGGTTGGGCAAGCAGGTTTACATTTTCTGTGGGCAGCACTTGCTTGGGCAAAAATTGATTATCCAAACGCATTTGATTGAGAAAGCTCAGAAAATTGTATTGGTCAATCTTGTCTTTATAACGGGTCATGGCATTTTGTATGGATTTCCAGACTGCATAGGCTTCTCCCCACGTCATATAATAAGAAGGAATCGATTTTTTCTCCTGTTTTTGGTCCTGCAATCCCCCGCCACCCCCTTTACAGAGTGGACAACTTGATGCGGTTGCTCCGTGTGGACAAGATCCACCTTTTGTAGATGACAATTGCGCTGATGGAACAGCCGCCGCTCGTCCAAAACCGGGGGTAGTGGCAGCAATGCTAGTGCCAAGCGTTGCTGCTGCTGTATTTGGTGCTTGAACCCCTTGCGGCTTATTGCCTGAAGCACAAATAGAACAACTTGAAAAACTGGCTCCGTGTGGGCAAGTATTATTAAGCGACGAATTAACCCGCGCATCTTTATTTTTTGACTGTAAATACATAAACCCCGAAACCTTATTGTTGTTATATTTTTACTAATAGGTTTCTAAAACTTTTTATTTTTAATAATTGTAAAGTTAACACAATAGGAACTTGTCTGTAAAATAATTTTTTCAACTGATATGAAATTTCGCTCTGTTTACAAAACCTTTTACTAAATTAAAAAACTATAAAAAATATTCAACTTAATAATTTTATTAACAATTGTCAAGAAAACAAAGGATGCTGTGGATTTCTGAAAATGCGATAGTACTATTCAAGTAGTGAGACCAATCAAGCAGACACACAGAGGGCCAGTTTTAAGTCATGAATGAGAACAATCCATTTAAACTGTCTTCAAACAACAACCCGTTTGCTATGGCACAGGAAGTAAGACCAGCTCGACAAACAGTTCCGATAAAAGCGACGCAGATAGCAAAAAATTTAACTTTTTCAGGACAAAACCCTTTTTTATTGAAAGAAGGCCCTGTTTTTTCAGAAACGTATGGCAAAAACCGACCATTAAGACAAGCGATGATTGTGGGTTATAAAGGAGACGGTGAAGTTGTTATCGGCGGAGAACGCCTTTTTGTCTTAATTTAATTTTTAACTGAACACAAATCCCAATTCTTGGAAGCCAGATTAAAAAGGAGGAAAATAACAAACCCCCGGAGCGACTCGAACGCCCGACACCTTCCTTAGGACGGAAGTGTTCTATCCAACTGAACTACGGGGGCTGGATTTGGTTTTATAACAAGTTTATAAATTAACATAACTGTTGTTGAGATGACAGAATGGAAACGCTGTATTGGTGTCATCTTAACACAATCAGCCGGTTGGTTGTTACAAATTTTCACATTGAGTTTAACACATGGGGTACCTGGGGCATAAAAATGACAGATAGATTTGGAAAGCGCAGCATTTAAGAGATTAGACAGGTTTGTAACTGCTTTAACAGAAGGGCATTTTCTCCAATTTCGTGTGATTCATCCGGGAAAGTCAGGGCATAGACTTTCCCTTTTTTATTTTTTATTGTTCTTTAGTTTTTTTTAACAGCGTGCTTGCAGTTGGCAGTCTCCCGTCATAAGCTTGGCATACTATTTTTATTGTTGGCCGTCGTTTTTTATGTTGCTTGCCATTGATACCACACAACGAAACCTGCATCTCGGGCTATATCATCCCGAAAAATTGCCAACAAAACCTGAAGCGCCTCTTTTGGGAAATGAAATACACAGTGAGGAAACGTATTTTCCTCACCAACTCGTTGTCACAAGGTATGCGACAGGGAAAAACCGCTATCATTCTGGTATTATCATACCGGCAATCAAGCAGTTGCTAGAAGCTTACACAATAGAGCTTGAAGCATTAACGGGCATTCTGGTTAATATAGGACCGGGCAGTTTTACTGGGGTCAGAACAGGCCTTGTAACCGTAAGAACCATGGCACAATTTTTTCCAGTGAAGGTATTCGGTTTTAGTACATTTCACCTTTTGGCCTATCATTTCATGAATCTCAAGAGCTCCATAATAACTAAGGAAAAACCATCAGCTGAAACCACACTTTACGTTACTGCAAGTCGTGGAAAGGCTTATCACAGTGTGGTGGTTCTGGAAAAAGACCAAGTGTTTTTCAAAGTTTCCCCAGATGTAATTGACTTAAACCAGGGCATCCATCTAGAACAATTAAAAACAATGCCTTTAAATGCCCTGCTTTTGGTTGATGATGAGCTGGCACCTTTTTTTCCTGGATTTTCTTCAAGCCAGCAGACACCCCCAAGTACATCGGCAGTCCCCTTTTTTTTCAATGCCAAGACAATATCGACTGTCCCGGCAATGATTGCCCTGATGAAACATTACCCAAAACTATTTGAAACCTCTTGGGAAAATCTTCACCCTTTTTACTGCCAGTCGCCCAGCATTACCATCAGTGACAAGGGCAAGAAGCAATTATAATGATGTGAACGCGATTGAAAAACAAGTCAACTGACAAGTCAGATCAAACAGGGCTGAAAAACTGGGAACACAAGTAATGGTATAATCGTCTGAATACATTTAATAAAATGTGGAATTTTAATGATTATTTTAAGCCGTTTTATTGCATAGCAGGGAGAGTCAGATGAAATTAAAAAGCGCGTTGTGTAACTCGGTAAAGTGGCGTACTGGCCTGGCATCATTGGCAATTTTAATGTTGAGCATCTGTTTTGTTGTGCCTTTGGCAGCACACGCAGACAACAATTCGGGCTGGTCGCTGAATTCAGTCACCTCCAGTCAGATTTTCAGACATGCTGCCATTGGAACAGCAGCCGGTGCTGGGGCGGGTATACTATCGGATAAAACCTCAATCGGCCGGGGGGCTGTTGTAGGTGGCGTTACAGGGGCTGGCTCAGGCGTTGTAGGAACCATGGATTACTTGAAAAATAAGCCATTGCTCAGAAATACGGCACAAGGCGCTGTGATTGGAACAGGCACAGGGTATGCTTTGCGCTCAAGCAAGTGGAAAGGTGCTGTCATTGGTGCAGGAGCTGGTGCTGGAACACATTACGTGAGACGCTACATTAATGACAGGCGTTAGTTTTATCCATTTTTAATTTATTTTTAACTCCTGCCGCACAAAGCCTGCCTAAGTCAAGACAGGTTGAGTAAAAAAATTGCCTAAAGCCGGCTGAAATACTGATTCAATGTTGTTGCCAATGCAGTACACACTGTGTTGAGTTGACTTGTGTCTATTATTGCGCTAAATGACTGACCAGGCTGCGCCTTTGGGGGGTTGACTGCTGCATCTTCTGAAAAATTTCTTTCGGCCGAATACTGGTCTGAAAACGTTGAAAAAAATCTATACGGCGTATACGGCAATAATTTTGCCGAGAACTGAAAGGAATCTGCTGATAACTGGTTAAGTGCTACTCTCAGAGGCATCTCTAAAAATTCTGATGTGATCGAAGGCGCTTCACCGGATGCGATCTGTTTGAATTGTTGCAAAAGCGCTTCAAGTTCATAGCGCAATAAAAAGGCATCTTTTGCCCAGTAAAGCGTTTCGCCGGTTTTGGTTACTAAACCAATACTCGCGGTAAGCCATTCATCATAACGGGTACAAACCGAAACAGGACAGGCCCAGTCAATCACAGCCAGCTGAAACTGATGATTGGTTGCATGATTGGTTGCATCGGTTAAATCCAGGACAATCGATTGAGACTGACTGTTAGCGGGTTTGCTTTGATCAGGCAAGCGTTTTGCCCCATCCGAAACTTCTGAGGCTTGAAGGTCTGGAAAGTTTTTTGGGGCTTTGTCGAATGGTTTAACTGGTTTAAAAATGCGGGCTTTTAAAATCACCCGTTGTTCAATGTCTGCAGTGCCAATCAGTAATCCTGTTTGATCATCTAGAAAGGCGGTGCAGCGGGTTATCACTTTGTTTTCTTCAATAGAGACAATTTCGGCTTGAACGCAAAGCTTGTTTCCGCTGTAGGCAGAATTGATATGCTGAATTGTCATAGCCGTACCTACTGCAGTATAGCCAGTGTGTACGGTCAAAAAAGGGGCCAGCAACTGATAGGATACCCATTCCATGTGGGTCAGCATAGACGCTGTCCCATAACACGGATGAATCACGCTATCTCCAAAACGGGCAAACATTGACTCAGTAACAATACTCAGTAAGCTTTTCTTGGCACCAATCGCAACACAAGCGGCCAATTCTGGCAGGGGGTTCTTAACTTCTGGATCTGGCTCCTTTGCAAGCTCAGTTAATGCCGGAAAGCTTACCGGAGACGCAGATGCTTGCTCAAAGGCATGCTCAGGCTCATCTGATGTTAAATTGCAGGAGGGCTCCTGAAAAAGAGTCACAAAAAACCACCGAAATCTTGATACTATCCACTTGAACAAAAACAGGCTATTGCCGTCTATTTCCTGTATTATAATACAAGCCAGGTTATTCAGGGATGTGTTTCTAACAAGACTGCATTGACAGGAGGAGATCAATTTATAATTGTTCTTTACAAACTGAAAAAAAACAAAGTAAAAAAAACACACAGAAAAAGCATGCGCTAAGATCGCTGCTAAACACCCGGCGATTGGTTTTCTGTTGCGTTCTGGGTTTCCTCATTGTTTTGATTTCTTCTGGCTCTGAAACAAGGGCTGCACTCACCACAAAACCCACAGTGCAAGAAACCACAGCAAAGGATGTATCAGCGTCCCAGGAAATGGACCAACGACTTGCCCGCCTTGAGCAAAAATTACTGGCAACCCGGTACAACAGTCAACCTGAGTCAGCCAGGCTGGATCGCCTTGAAAACATTTTATTTGGAGCGGGGCATCCTAACCTGTCGGCTTTAAAACGGGTTGAGAATTTAGAACGATTGCTTTTTTCAAAGGATTCTCGCGTACCAATGGACTCATTGCAAGAATTCGATCGTTCAGTCAGCCAACACAAATCAGTCAGCCAACAAAAAAATAAAAAGAACCCGACAACTATTTCCAGACAAGAGCCTCCGGATAAAAAAAAAGCGGATACCCAGTCCGGCAATCTGACTGCTAAACCATTGCCCGGTGAAACCAATTATCCCGTTGTCAGCCAGATGGAACATCAGCAGTTTGGCCGCTCCTTTGAAGGGGAAGATATAACACTCCGACTCGATCGGCTTGAAGCAGCTGTCTTTAAATACAAGCTTAGCGGCTCGCTTGCGGATCGGGTGGATCACCTGCAAACGGCACTGCCTTATAAGCCAGACCAGACAATCAGCAATGGGGCTGTGGTCGAAGATCCCAGTGGACAATTTAGCTACCGTACTGCTGGCAATAGCATTTTAGCAGAACCGATCTATCAGCAGGTGTCTCCAGTGGTTCTTCCTTCGCCTAACCGGCCGCCCTTATACCAACCCAGAACGCTGTCCAGACAGCCAGTTAACTCAAGGCGTCACAACACTGGCAAAAATTCAAGCCAGCAAAACCAGATTGTATTTTCTTATGGGCCCAATGGCAGCAGAATCTGGCAAAATTCGCAAAACTCAACAATTGTCGCGCCACCAAATTACAGAACAACCCCGTTTTCTGCCAATTCAATGCCCTCAAATACGACAAATTCCCCCAATAATTCAGTTATTCAGTATGAGCAACCAGTAACCCCAGAGGCCATTAACCCCATCGCTTCTGAAACGGATATGCTGATTGCGATTAATAGCATTGAAAGTGATCTGCTGGGCAGAAGTTATTCTGCAGATCCGGTGGATGCCCGCTTGGATCGCCTAGAAGAAAAAGTGTTTGAGTCAACCTCACCAGAGCTTTCTCGAAAAGAACGAATGGAACGAATCATTGCGGTTGCCTCTGCCAATGGGGACTCTGAAAGTGGTCTGCAACAACAGACAACACTGCAAAAAATACTGCCCTTTATTTTAACTGTTTTACCCATGCTGTTACTCTAAAACCCGGTTTAAGTGCACAGCAAAAGCAACGAGGACCTTGTGCTTTTTTTTTAGTACCATTGCACAATGTCCATTGAAGTGCTTAATCAACTATCAGCAGAGGCTTTAAAATATTGGAGCCGTTGCAAAAAACAGTTTTATTACCGCCATATTGCCCGGCTGCAATGGCCATCAGATACGCAGCACTTTTCTCTGGGCCGGGATGTTCATAAATTGCTGGATTATCAGGCACGCGGCCTGGCGTGTAACCACCTGTTGGAATCAGCCAGTAAGCCCGTGAGACAAACCTGGGAAAAGTTAATACAGCATGAGAGTGTTTCTTGGCAGGTCTTGGCCAATGAGTGGGCGTTTCATCTGCCCATACAGTATAAAGAACAGACACAATGGTTTACAGGCCGAATCGATCGGGTAAGCCGCTTGCCATCGGGGAAAATCGCTGTAATCGACTGGAAAACAGGAACTGGTGTCCCAAAAAATCCTGATCTGGATTGGCAGACCCGCCTTTACCTGTATGCTGTGCTTGAAACAGCAGGCAGTCCTTCTGCCCGTAATCTGGGATTTCAGGGTGCGCATAATGTAAATTCTGGGAACCCCCTATGCGCTGAAGACTTGGTATTTATTTATGTAGAAGCCAAGGCTACTCCCCAAATACCGGTGCGACTGGTAACCATTAACTACAATACGGAGAAACATATGGAGACCCGTGCGGCTCTTGAAGCCAGTGTTTCTTTGATGGCCAAAGAAAAAAAGTTTCCTTTGCCTGAAAATAACCAATGCCCAGACCGATACTGTGTTTACCGCACCATTTGCGGCATAAGCCCGGTTGCGTGTTAAAATAGTCCTTTCTGAATGTCAGATCTATCGACCGATTTTTATTAGTTTTTATTAATGCCTTAATGGTAATGTCTTCCTGGTTTATAGCCTGTGTAAGCCCATCTGAATTCGTTATTTTAGGAAAAAAATAAAGCCTGATGAAAAATTATTGATGTTAGCAGCAAAAGCCCTGTATCCTGTTTTTCCCATTTCGCCGGGTTTACCTGGGCCTGATTTTTCATTGCTGTCAACCACTGGAAAAACAATGACATTAGCGTCTTGCTTAAAAGAGAATGGGGCGATTCTGGCTTTTTTCGCTTCACATTGTTTTTCAGCCGATCAAAAAAAGCTACTTCAGCTGAAAGCTGATTATTCTCGGCAACTTGCGGGTGGTGTTGCGATTGTTGGCATCAGTGCATTGAACTGGGAAACGTTGTATGAATTGCGGCAAACACTTGATTTGCCTTATCCACTTCTGTTTGATTCTTGTTGTCGTGTTTCAAAGCAGTACCGGGCCATACTAATTCCTAAATTTGTTACAGGGCGTAAACTGATTGCTCTCAATGCTTCTGGCCTAGTGACCGACATTGCTTCTTTTTAAAGTTGTCTGTAATAAAATCATTTCTGATTGTTTGCATCAGCGATTTTCTAAGGATTGACGCATAACCCAAACAACGATTTTCTCTAGTACTGCGTTTGTTGCCAAGGTAGCTAATGTCTCTGACCAGTCCCAAAATTTCAGTGCTCATAACGGCATTTAATGAGGAATGCTATTTAAGTTTGGCATTAGACAGTCTGCTGGCGCAAACTTTTGATGACTTCGAGATAATTCTAATCAATGATGGGTCAACAGATCAGACGCAAACAATTATAGAGCATTACTGCCAAAAAGACAGCCGGGTGGTTGCTTGCCACCTGCACAAAAACGGGGGACGGGTTGCTGGGTTAAACAAAGCCGCTGAGCTGGCTACGGGAAAATATTACGCCATTATGGACAGCGATGATTACAGTTGCACCACCCGGCTGGATAAACAGTATGCTTTTCTTGAAAAAAACCCTTCACTGGGCATGACAGCCAGCTTTTTTAACCAGATAGATAGTCGCGGCGTCATAATTAAAACGGTGGATAAATTGCCAGAAAACCAGGAAATATTGAAAGAAATCCTCTACCAAGACAACCCGATTTGCCATGGTACTGTGATGGTTCGTGCATCGGTTTTTCATCAACTGGGGGGCTACCGGCCAGCATTTTGTTCAACCGAAGACTATGATTTTTACCTGCGTCTTCTGGATATTAGTGCCATTGGCATTGTCCCGGAAGTCCTTTATCATTACCGGGTTCACGGCAATTCATTGTCCTCAAAACGCTTGCTTCAGTTACAAATGAAGCACTTGGCTCAGGTTTTATCAGTAGAGCGCCGCAGTCCCATGGTTGAGAATGGAACCGGTTTGCCGAGGTGTGGTCAAGACAGTCTTCAAGCCCAGCCTTGCCTTGCAGATCAGCACGATTATGTACAACAATTTTTACGTTCAGATGTCCATGCGCGTCGGGGCTACTACAGTCAATCATTGGTTGAAATGGGTAAAAAATACTACCGGCTTAAACAATTTCAAGCGGCCTCTGTACTGTTAAAACAGTCTTTGACATTAAATCCATTTAATTTTAAAGCTTTTCGCTATCAGCTTGCGTGTCAACTGAAAAGACGACGATTTTTCGTTTAAAGTGGTTTAAGGTGTTTATTAAATTTTCACTTTCTACAGTGAAGGCCATTTTGTTTTTTTAATTGCAAACTTAATTCAATCATAATAATGGCAAGGGCTTTCTGATTAAGTAATGTCTACCCCGAATGAAAAAAAGACTGAAACCATCTTACTTGTCGAAGATCATGCCCTGTTTAGCGAAGGCATTAAACTGGTCTTAAGCAATACAAAACCCGGTGCAACGATTTATCAGGCAAAAAACGGGAAAGAGGCGCTCACCATAGCCAAAGAACGCCTGCCGTCCGTGGTTCTCATGGATATTGCAATGCCAGAAATGAACGGTTTGGAAGCCTCTAAGCTTATTAAAGCCCAGTTGCCGCACTGCAAAATTGTGATGTTAACCTCATTTACCGATGAGCAATCATTACGCTTTGCCTTGGCAGCCGGGGTGGAAGCGTACTGCTCAAAAGATATTGAAGCAAAGCAGTTGGCCACCATTATTGACATGGTTCTGGCTGGTGGATTTTACCTTGACCCGGTTATGGCCCAATATATTTTAAAGCAGTCTCAGGGGGTAAAACCGGGCATTGCAAATCCAGCACCCTCAGAAATAAACCTATCTGATTCACCAAAAACAACACAGCATAAAACGCCAATCAAAAATTTAGATCTTTCTAATACACCGTCTCAAATTGACACGCAGAAGTCGGACAGTCAAAACAAATCAGACCGTGATTTGGCATTGCAGCGCTATGAAAGTGAAAGTGACCCGAAAAGGCCGGTTATAAAAACAAGAATTCCTGAGGCAAGGCCACAATCCACAGACAAATTAACGGCCCGAGAAGTTGAGTTACTCTCATTAATCGCTGATTTTAGAACCAATGAAGAAATTGCTGAAATTATGGGCCTGACCGAAGAATGGCTGCATGGTTATATTAAAGATATTATTTTTAAATTAGCCGTTGATAATGAAATTGAAGCCGTACGTCGTGCTGTTGATGAAGGGGTTATTCAAAGCGCCAAGGTCTTTGAGTTTAATGAGATATAACTACAATTAAAAAGTGTTTAATTGTACTAAGACTATTTAAAAATTCGGCGTTGGTTTCTAGCATAGATAGAATCCTCAGTTGCTGGCAAACTATAATGAAACACATTTTTTTGTTTATAGAACCCCATACCTTGATAAAAACAACCCTCTAAAGAAGAAAAAGCAAAAAAAGTATAGGGAAGATCAATAGCAACTGTCTAATCAAATTTAAAATTTCCGAGTTCTTCTCCATAATCTTTAAGAAGCAGCTTCAGTTCTTTTGCAACCAATTCTCTAATCTCTGAAGTATTTCCTACAGCCCAATTATAAAGGACTTGAGCAAGCGCTTTTTTCACAACAAATTCTTCTCCATAATCGTGATGCAATTTTTTTAGTTCTGTAACAACATCTTGTATTGCCTGTGAGCTTTGCAGCTTTCCTGCCAAATTGTGCAATGCTTCGGCAAGTTGTTGTCGAACGAATGCTTCATTCCCGTGACTCTGATGAAGTGTCCTAAGCTCAGCAACAAGTTCCGCTTTCTCATCGGAGGTCTTTGAAAGAGCCGTGATATAACTGAGGGCCTGGGCCAGTAGATGCCTTATAGCAATCTCTTCTCCATACCCTTGATGAAGTATTCTGAGCTCTTTCACAACAGTTTCTGCGGTGTCCGGGGTACTCCGTTTCTCCATCAATCCAAAAAGTGCTTTACTCAATTCTACCCGAATAACAGCTTCTTCACCGAAATTCTGATGCAATGTCCGCAACTCTTCAATAACCTTTTCGATTTCACTGGCCGTTTCCAAATTAAGGGCCCAGCTGGCCAAAGCCTCTGCCAACGATTCTCGAAGAACGACTTCTTTCTTATATTGCCGCTTGTATTGCTGATGCAGCGCGCGCAACTCTTTAACAACCTTTTCGATTTCACTGGCCGTTTCCAGCTTAAGGGCCCAGCTGGCCAAAGCCTCTGCTAACGATTCTCGAAGAACAACATCTTTCTTGTATTCTTGATACAGCACTCGTAACTCTTCAATAACCTTTTCGATTTCACTGGCCGTTTCCAGCTTAAGGGCCCAGCTGGCCAAAGCCTCTGCCAACGATTCTCGAAGAACAATATCTTTCTTGTATTCCTGATGCAGCGCCCGCAGCTCTTCAACAACCCCTTCAATTAAATCCGCAGTCTCAAGTTCAAGGGTACAATTAGTCATGACTTTGGCAAGCGCTTCTCGAACAACTGCGTCTTCTCCATAATCTTCATGAAGCGATTTGAGCGTATCAACAACAATTTCAATTGAACCGGCAGTCTCAAGCTCAAGGCTCAAGTTAGTCAAGGCTTCTGCTAATGACTGTCTTTCAGCCTTTCGCTGCAAATTGGTTTTCGCTACCCATGATTGAATCAATTGGTTTATATCAAGCTGGTTCATTGGGTTAAATTGAATCTAAAACGATTGATAAAATCAAAGGGGACCAATCGCTTTTTCTAACTTTAATTAAATGAAACAGAATTGGCATGCTCGTATCTGTTGTATTCGTTGTATCTGGGATTCTTTCCCTTGCAAGTTACTCATTCAGTTGAAACAGGGCCAAGCTTCGGTTGGTTAACCGAAAAGATTCGCCGCCTTTAAACTTTG
Organism: Cyanobacteria bacterium P01_H01_bin.74; assembly: GCA_038745945.1. Lineage (GTDB taxonomy): Bacteria > Cyanobacteriota > Vampirovibrionia > Vampirovibrionales > Vampirovibrionaceae > JBCDLA01. The sequence continues at coordinate 15,711 of JBCDLA010000037.1, forward strand.
TCTGCACTTTTCCAGAGCGCTCCACAGTATCCACCAAGACTTCCCAGCGGGCTTGCGGCACAACCAGCGGAAACTTGAAAACAACGGCTTTATAACTAGCATTGATCAAAAGAAATAGCGTGTCTCCGGTAATCCACCGGCCCTTGTTGTCCATTTCATTAATAGCCGAACCATTCAGCATGGCACCAAACCACTGCGTGTTGTTGTCGACCCAATCCTCTGACTGCATTTCTTCGCCAAAGGTGTTGTACCAGATAATGTCTTTAACATCGGGTTGTTGAACACTAAAGCCCTGCAGAAATTTTCGGCGTTGCAGGACTGGATTCTTTTTTCGGATGGCAATCAGTTGCCTGACAAAATCAAAAAAGATACGGTCCTGATCGGTCAGTTTCCAATTCAACCAGCTCATCGCATTGTCTTGGCAGTAGGCATTGTTATTGCCGTCTTGCGTGTGACCCCGCTCATCGCCTGAGAGAATCATCGGCACTCCAAGAGACAAGAGCAGTGTAGTAATCATGTTTTTCTTCTGGCGCAAGCGCAAGGCATTAATTTTAATATTTTCTGTTAACCCTTCAACCCCACAATTCCAGTTGTTGTTGTGGTTGTCCCCATCACGGTTTTCTTCGCCGTTGGCCCAGTTTGCTTTTTCCTGGTACGTGACCAGATCGTGCAATGTAAAGCCATCATGGGCGGTTATAAAATTAACACTGTTCAGCGGGGTTTTCCGGTAATACAAGTCGCTGCTGCCAGCAAAACGGGTTGCCATTTCAGCCACAGTCCCCTTATCCCCTTTCCAGAAACGCCGAGTGCCATCACGATACTTCCCGTTCCATTCAGCCCAGTTGGCCGGGAAATTCCCAACTTGATACCCGCCTTCCCCCAGGTCCCAGGGCTCTGCAATTAATTTGACGTCAGAAAGGACTGGGTCTTGGTGAATAATATCAAAAAACGATCCCCACATATCCACCTGATGGTTGTCTCTCGCCAATGTTGAAGCCAAATCAAAGCGGAAACCATCAACATGCATTTCACTGACCCAGTAGCGCAAGCTATCCATAATGAGCTGCAAGACCCGCGGATGATTCACATTCAGGGAATTGCCGCAGCCGGTGTAATCGCGGTAGTACCGGGGATTATCTGGCATGACCTTGTAGTAAGCCAGATTGTCAAAGCCCTTTAAAGACAGTGTGGGCCCCAGATGATTGCCCTCACAGGTATGGTTATACACAACATCCAGTATGACTTCAATGCCAGCGGCATGCAGCGCACGAACCATGCCCTTAAACTCATTGACACAACCAACCCCGCCAAACTCTGTCGGCACGGCATACCGGGGATCAGGGGCAAAATAACCAAGCGTATTGTAACCCCAGTAATTGGTTAAGCCCTTCTGATGGAGAAAATGCTCATCCAAATGCACATGGGTGGGCAACAGTTCAATGGCGGTAATGCCCAACTGCTTTAAGTAAGCAATGACCGGCTCAGAACCCAATCCTGCATAGGTGCCTCTCAGCGGCTCAGGAATTTCTGGATGTAGTTTGGTCAACCCCTTGACGTGGGCCTCATAAATAATGGTCTTGTGCCAGGGTATCTTAGGGAAAGCGTCATTGCTCCAGGTGAAGGCGTCATCAACAACTGCACAAAGTGGCGCAAATTTGCTGTTGTTTTCAGTACACATCAATAGATCAGAATCGATTGTCATGGCATGATCGGTTTTACCCCCGTTAACATCATACGCAAACAGGGATGAATGCCATTGGGGCAGCCGGGCAATGCACTTGGCATAAGGGTCGATTAACAGTTTCTTGGGATTGAAACGCTTCCCATTTAAAGGCTCCCAGGGACCATACACCCGAAATCCATAAAGCTGGCCCGGCAACATATCCGGAAAATACCCGTGCCAAATACTATTAGTACATTCAGGCAGGGGAATCCGCTTGCATTCAACCGGTGAATCAATTGATTCAAACAGGCACAACTCAACCGATTCAGCATGCTCTGAAAAAACTGCCACGTTGACACCTAAGCCTGTCCAAGTTGCCCCCAATGGATAGGGATCCCCCGGATAGACCCGCAGCTTACTCTCTGGCAGTAACAGCGATGACTTCATGGCATCCTGTCTTTTTTACTGGCGTTTTTGCCTGATTGCAGAATGGTTTGACTCTCTCTCTTCCCAAGGCATTATGGATCCAATTGCTGATTGTGCAAGTTTTTAATGGGGCATCATCTGCTTCAGTTTTTGTTGTTGGGTTGGACTTAGTGTATCACGCTTTTTCATGAATGTATTGGTGGATTCATTCATAAGGCGCATTTTATTTTTCATAATTCGTTTTTGAAGTTCCTGAATTTCAGGTTTTTTTCCGGATGGCAACAGACGTTTTACGGCCGCCTGATCCCGGTTGATTTCGCCTTGAAGTTGGTGGTGAGTGCGTTTCCAGTTGGCCTCCAAGGTATTAATTTGGGTTTGCTGCTGAGGGCTTAAGTCAAGCTTTTGCCAGTCCATGGCCAGTGCCGCATGCGGTTGGACAACGGCAATTAAAACAAATAAAATCAAAATCATGCGGATGGCAAAAAAATAAGCATTGCCATAGAACCTGAACGGGATGCCTTGATGCCAGTCCGTTTCTTTTTTTGTTGTCTTTTTGATTGCCATTGAAAAACCCTTACTAAGTGTCATCAGTTGAGTGATACAATACACGATTTTCACAACACAATTTTCACAGGTACCAGTTTTTAATGCGACTTGCGGAGAGTACCATTACCATTGCTTAGATTTTTCCCCAGATTGAGGCCATGTCTGCATCCACATCAGGCTGTTCAGAGTTAAGCACACTGAGCAAATAATCTTCCGCAGACGGGTCCATATTGCCATCATTATTGAGCGGCGCTTCACTTGTTTCTCTTGTCGGCGTATTAGAAGGTGTCAGCACATCTGCTGAGCGAAGGACAGGCTTGCTTGCGGCAGCCAGTTTTTGTCCTCCAGGGGGTTGGGACTGTTTGACCATTAATCCTGACTGATTCAGCAGCTGTGCTGAGCCCAAAAGCACAATCACTGCAATGGCAGCAGCAACAGTCCTTGGGAAAGGGGCTAGCTTTGGGAACAGAAAAGCGAGCTTGCCTGCATTTTGCTTTTGATTAGACGACAACGGCTGATTGGAGGGGGATTGCATCAACGCTTCTTTAATTTCAGGCCAGACAGACTGGACAGGTGGTTCTAATGCAGCAGTCTGGGTATTAAAATAGTCGTGCAGTAAAGAAGAAACTTGCGTCATCCCGTGAAATGTTTCTTTAATAGCAGGCGTTGATTCAATTTTTGATGAAACCTCAATGGTCTCTTTGGGAGGCAGTTCTCCGTCCAAGTAGGCAGACAATGCGTCTTGGATGGTTTCATTATCAGAATCATCATCCAGTGGGGCAGTGCCAAGCTTTGAGTCATTCAAGGTTGGATTGGGCAAGTTTATCTCAACAGGTTGGTTTGGGTCTTCAGAATCGGCCAATTTTGACAACAGGGACTCAAACACATAGGGTGAGTTTTTGTCATTTTCAGAACGCTTGAGCGCTTTGATATTAGTCGGCATATTTGCTTTTTCAAGAACAACTTGGGTCATTTTTAAATCATGCAGTGTACAATTTTTCTCAAGGTTGTCAGACCAGGTTTTTAAGAGATCTTGGACCTGATCAAAATTTCCCAGCATCGCTGAAGCTTGAACGTTCTGATAAATGTGGGTTTCTAGGTCTTTTAAATCTACAGATGTCGTATCGGAAAGTTCAGAAGATTCAGGAAGCCCAATTAGACGGTCTGTTGGGGTATGTGCAGAAGCAGCAAGGGCGTCGCTCGAAAAACCGTCGATTACAGATAAACTGTCATTTTTAGAAAAATTCTCATTTTCAGAAAAGCCCGAGCTCTCATTAGTCTCAAAGGTTTCAGACTTCAGGCTTTCAGAAATTTGCTGCCAGAGATAAGGATTTTGCGTAAATGGGATGGATTCGGCGTAGTTTTGAAGGGATGCCGATGATTGCTGCATGGCCTGGTACAGGGCATTGGCTTCTGGACTTTGGGCAAGCCATTCGGTTACTTCTGCCCTTTCATCATCGCTAAGCACGTTGTCTATCAGCAAAGACAGTTTTAAGGCCACTTCTTCTGATACGCCTGTTGTATTGTTCTCATCCGGTATGTTTTTCATAGTGGAGTGTGTTTATATAATTAATTGGGTATTTTTTATTTTTACAATTTTTTAAATATCCAATAAAGTGGCGACTTACGGTGTATTTAAGTAAGGGGTAAGCAGGGTTTGAAGTTTAACCCTGGCTCTTGCCAACCGGGATTTCACGGTTCCAATGTTAATGTGGGTCAAGTTTGCAATCTCTTCATATGTTAGACCTTGCAGTTCTCTTAAGACGATAATGATGCGGAACTGTTCCGGCAATTCACAAATGGCTTGATGAATCTTACGGTCAAGTTCGGTGTTTAAAGTAATGTGCTCTGGCAGTGCTGAGGTGTCTGAAATCTCTCGCGAAGGCCCATCCGGATTGTCATCACTGAAAGCAGGTTCATCGAGTGACAGGGTTTTCAGCCGTTTGGGGGCTTTGCGCATTTCATCGTAAAACAGATTGGTAACAATCCGGTTGAGCCAGTATTTAAACGTCTTGGGGTTGCGCAAACTTTTAATAGAACGGCACATTCGCAACAGCACTTCCTGGGTCAAATCCATAAGATCGTTGCGCTCCGGGGCCAGTTGGTACAAAAGCACGTAAACAATTCTCTGGTGGCGGTTAACCAGTTCTTCTAAAGCCCGCATATCTCCAGATTGCGCCATAATAACCACAGCTTCAACATCCATTTTTTTGATGTCATCGTTCATTTTTCGATTTGAGAGCATTGTTGCCATTTCTTTTTATCCCTTTCACGCAGCAAGGGGTACAGATAAAATTACGGAAGCAAATCTAATTAGCGTTTTCCATAGAGTCATTTCCAGGCAGCTTTTTCCAGAAAGCACTAAATTTCAAAAAAAGCATAGCACAGTTTCACCTGCAGTCGCTAATCCTGCTGTGATATCACTTCTTGCGGAAACCTGTGTTTTCGCAATTTTGACTGTTGAAAGCAGCCATGCAGTATCTTCGTCAATGAACCTGCACACCAAGAAAAGTAGACACCTGCTAAACTTGTTTTTTTAAAGAAAATCTTAAAATAGTGTATAAGGCGTTATACTAAAAAAAGAAAATCTGTAGGTCCGAGAAACCGCCAATCATCACAATAAACAAGAGAAATCAGTTATGTCTAAATCAGAATTTAATACCCAAAGCAGCTCAGCAGCAACAAAGAATTTTTCAGGAAGTACAGACAACAAAGCGGATACTGCAATAAACCAACCCTTTAATAACGAGTCCAAAACGCTTCAAGCAAAAAGTACCCAAGATCTTAAGCGCTTTGTTCCGGTGGTACCCCGTGAGTTTGCGGCTTTAAATGTCGACAATGTTATTGTGGAAGATATCATTTTCAAGACCTTACTTGCTCAAGGTGCTTTAACCGGACGAGAACTGGCCAAAAAAACCGGGCTAAACTTCCCAATTATTGAGTCACTGCTTGCTGACCTCAAAACCCGGCTGTTTGTTGCCCATCAATCCAATTCCGGTGTAGGCGACTTTATATACCGGTTAACCGATTTGGGCCATGAAAAAGCCATTGCAGCCCGTGATATTTCAGCTTATACCGGCACCATTCCAGTTTCATTCAACGATTACCTTGAGGCCATGAAACAACAGTCCATTCGTAATGAGAAACCAAACCGTGCTATGCTTGAAAAAGCCTTTGACGGCCTCATTTTTGATGAAACCCTCTTTGATACCATTGGCCCAGCGGTTAACTCTGGGCGGGGGTTGTTTTTATTTGGGGAACCCGGCAACGGCAAAACCACCATCGCAGAACGATTATCACAGTGCTTTCGAGGCAGTATTTTCATTCCCAAGGCTTTATGGGTTGAAGGCCAGATTTTACAACTCTACGATCCTCAAAATCACGAGCCCGTCCATAAAAACAATGAAAAAGAGCCTTTAATTAGTCAATACGATCCGCGCTGGATTGAAATAAAACGCCCGGCTGTTATGGTGGGTGGGGAGTTGACTTTGGAAGCCTTGGAAGTCAACTATAACAGTATCTTACGGGTTTCAGAAGCGCCACTACAAATGAAAGCGAACGGTGGCATTTTCCTCATTGATGACTTTGGACGCCAGCGGATGAGCCATGTGGATTTATTAAACCGGTGGATTGTTCCGCTTGAAAAGCAAATTGATTTTTTAACCTTACCCAATGGTCAAAAAATAGCAGTACCCTTTGATGAACTCATTATTTTTTCGACCAATCTGGATCCCAATTCTTTGGTTGATGATGCCTTTTTGCGGCGTATTCCATACAAGATCAACGTCAAAGATCCTTCTGAAGGGCAGTTTGTGGCTATTTTCAAGCTGTTATGTAGCAAGTTCAATATTGATTATCAGCCCGATGTGGTTGAATACTTATTGGAGCAGTATTACCGCAATCAACGGCCATTTAGAGGGTGCCAGCCCCGAGATATTTTGCTGCAAGTCATCAACAGTGCTGACTATATGGGTGAAAGTCAGCCCAAGTTAACCTGTGCTGTTATCGATATGGCTTGCCGAAACTATTTTGCTGCCATGGGGAAATTATAAAAAAAATAGAGGAAATTACAAAAAAAGTGAAACCACAAGCCAATAACAGTCAGAGTTTCTAAGTTATGAAGAAGGAAATTGATTTTTTTTACTTTATGGGTTACTACGGTATTTTGTATTTGGTTGTTCTGGCTTGTAATATTCTTTTTTTCCCCATTTCAGAGCAGTTTATTCGGCCCATTGCTGCCTTTATTTTTCCAATAGCGGGCAGCAACAGCCTGCTGAAAACCTTGTTGATTACCTCGGGGTTTTATTGGGGAGGCGTCTTGTTTAACATTTATGTTATCCAGAAAGCAAAAATTAAGTTTTAAGTTTTTTTAGACTTTTCGTTTTTATCTTGCATATCAATTGAGCAAAGCGCGGCAAAATGTCATTGGTTTGTAGTACACGCGATGGTTCAACTGTTGCTATAATAGAGTGTGTGGTTCAAGGCCCAACTGCTTTTTTGGTTCATTGTAAGGACAACTGTTATGACAGCACCGCAGATTAATTATACCGATTTTGAGCATGGCTTTAATCAAGTCATCCTAGAAGAAAGTGTTGTTTTAAATGTAAAAACAACCATGAGCTTTGTTGATTTTGATATGTTATTTGCTGTCAATGAAAATTATCCGCTCTACACGCCACCCCCTGAACAAGATGAGGAAGATGAGCAAGAGGCTTCACGCCAGGCAGAATACTTTGATGAAGAAGAAAACGATGAAGAAATCCATAAAAAAAGTGATGATCACGCCAACGAAAACTATGTGGCCAGTTCCAATTCTGAAATATTAACAGAACCCGATGTGCAAGATGAGCTTGAGGATAATAACAAGGCTGAAGAAGACACCCGTCGCTACAGTTACCGGCGTGGGCGTCTCTTTTTTCCCAACATGGAGCAAGTCAAGTGGCAGAGTCGTATCCAGCCCATCATCGATCCAGGCACTGGCAGTGTGGACTATGGTTCTATTGATTATTTTTATTTGTATGAAGGCCGTTATTTTCTGGCAGGCTACTGGGGTGAGTTGGAGATCCTTTCGGGGGCCCCTTTGCTTGAAATTGACGAATTAAAAGCACACCACAAAAAGAGTAATGACCCAAAAAAGAAAATGTAATAAACTTGCTAAGCCACAAAGATGTTAAATAAAGAATAAAAGTACTTTATAGCTATTATTAGCCATTGTATCACCTGAAATTACACACTTGTATAAACATTTCAAAAATTTCATTTGCATCCTGTGGGCCTGGACTGGCTTCAGGGTGAAATTGTACACTCATCACTGGCGCATTTTTATGTTTAAAGCCTTCTATTGAGCCGTCATTAAGGTTGATATGGGTAATTTCTAGCAAGTTTTCAGGAAAAGTGTCAAAATCAGCATGGTAGCCATGGTTTTGGCTTGTAATAAAAACCCGTCCCGTTGATACTTCTTTTACCGGATGATTTCCTCCATGATGGCCAAACTGCATTTTACTCATTTTTGCGCCACAAGCGAGTCCCAATATTTGATGCCCTAAACAAATACCAAATATGGGAACTGTCTTTTCAATCAATTTTTGCGCCAGTGTAATTGTCTCAGTCAAAACAGCAGGATCTCCAGGACCATTAGAAAACAATACGCCTTGAGGTGTGTAGGATAAAATCATCTCAAGTGATGATAAAGCTGGCAAAATAATTACAGTTTCGGCAAATTCTGCCAAATAGTATATTATGCTGCTCTTAACACCAAGATCAATGACTACCAATGTCTTTAATTGCTTTTTAGAGTCTTTACGGGTAAATGCATAGGGTGCTTTTACCGTGACCGCTGTGACTGGAGACATTGCTTTAATATCTGGCTGTAATCTTACAGATTCAAGCAATTTGCCTCTTTGACTAAGTGAAGCAAACTGATTACCAGCAAAAATACCTGCTTTCATAGCGCCCTTGTTTCTAATCAGAACTGTTAGGGCTCTTGTATCCACCCCTTGGATTGCAATAATATTGTTTTTATTAAGAAACTCAATTAATGAGAATTCAGCCCGCCAAGAACTGGTGAAAGGACTAAGTCTGCTGACTACAAAACCAGCTGCTTGAATCGTTTTTGACTCAAAGTCATCTGAATTGATACCATAATTGCCAATTTCAGGGTATGTCATCAATACAATTTGAAATTTATAACTGGGGTCTGTTAATATTTCTTGATACCCTGTGGCAGAGGTATTAAAAACGATTTCCCCAAAAGTTTGCCCAGATTGTCCAACAGCTTTACCTTCGAATATACTACCATCTTCTAAAACCAGGCATGCATATTCTGATTGGCTTGTTCTAACTCTTGAGTATAAACCCTTGTCGTTCCGTATTAAATTGCTATTGCTGTGAAAAGG
>JBCDLA010000038.1:0-24294 GCA_038745945.1 Cyanobacteria bacterium P01_H01_bin.74
CATTTATTGAAATTTTAATTTTTTATTTTTTAACTTATGAATGACATTGCTGCTATTTTAAAATTTATTTTACTGATTTTGCAAGGATTATCCGCTTTTGCAATAGTTGGGCTCGTTTTGGTGCATTCCCCCAAAGGGGATGGTTTTGGTGCCATGGGGGGAACCGGTCAGGTTTTTTCCAGTCAAAAAAGTGCCGAATCTGCATTAAACAAGTTAACAGGCATAACAGCAGGTCTCTTTTTTCTGGTCAGCTTTGTCCTGGGGTATTACTTCTAACTGGGGTCAACTTGACGACAAGTTTTTTGCTTTTTTTAACTAATTTTTACAGGTCATTGCAGGTGCGTTCTAGCCCCTTTGTGATTTGCTAGAATGCCTGGGATACTTTAAATCGGTTGGAACTGTTTTTTGAAAGAGCAGTATTTTTGAACCAACCAGTTGGGGCAGATTAAACCCTATTGCTTTTTCATAGCTTAGTCCTAATGCTTGAATGATTTTTTCAGCATCATCCAACTCTTCAGAATATTTTTTACCCTTCATCATCAAGCAAACCCCACCAACGGCCGTTAATGGCGCAGCCCATTCAAGCAACACTGGCAATTTGGCCACTGCCCTTGCCGTAATGACTTGATACTTTTCGCGGTGCCGTTTTGTTTTTGCCAAGGTTTCAGCCCGAGCATTGCAAACTGTTAAATTGGCAAGTGCCAATTTTTCTTTACAGGTTGCTAAAAAAAGGGCCTTTTTTTTGATCGATTCCACAGCCGTGATCGACAGCTCGGGTCGGGTAATCGCTAACGGAATCGCAGGAAATCCAGCCCCCGACCCGATATCCAATACAGTCTCTTGATTGTTAATATGGCGGTTCAAAACCAAAGAATCCAAAACGTGGCGGTATAAAAAGTCATCAAGGCCATTGGCCAGCCGGATAAGGTTCATCGTCTGATTTTGATGGATTAGAAGCTTATGGTACGCTTTAATTCTCAGAATTTGCTCAGGGCTTAAATCAACCTTAACCTGTTTGCATGTCTCCAGCCAGAGGGTTATGATTTCATCAGGGTAGTGCATTGATGGCTGCATTTTCGTTTTATTTTCGGTGTTGTTTCATGGCCAAATTACCTGCCAAATTACCTAATTGAAGCGTTAGAATTGCCGGTAAAAGTGTACAATAAAGCTATGCAGCAGAAAATACCGCCACAAGCTATGCATTTTATCAATATATCACGCTTGTCTTCAGACATTTCTGAGGAAACTGTCACGCCATTAAATGCTGCCAGTTTTTATCCTGAGCAACACGACCGTATTTTGGCTGTTGCTGAGGCATTGAATACTGATTCCAAAAAAATTGTTGCCCTCGATGGTCCCGAAGGCAGTGGTAAAACATCAATAATTAATACAGTCTTAACCTACATTGCAGGCCAACCCTCACAAGTTCTGTGGTTTACTGCCAATCGGTATTCACAATTTGAAGAAATTATTGATTTTCTTCTTTTCAAAATTAATCAATTAAACGCAGCATCTCTACAGGGCAGCCCTTTTCAAGTGAGTAATGACGCGGCTTTGCCAGCCGCTAAAAAAACGGCAAAACAACCCCTAGAAGAAAACACCATTGATACTTTACATGCCCAGCTGCAGGCACTAAGGCACCTGCCCCTAATCCTTGTACTTGATGATGTTGAACACCTGATTAATGGGGTTAAAAAGTTTAATTCCATCCCGTTTAAAAATGCTTTAAACACAGTATTATCTTTTGACAATGTAAAGTTGTTGCTGTCTGGGCAACGCATGCCGGCTGGGGATTTAACACTCACAGATAGAGGCATTGCCTATTTCCCAATCAAACCCATAAAACACAACGTTCTCCCCAAAGCATACAGTTATGTTTGGCTTTGCCATACGCTGGATACACTCTTAAATTACGGTAAAACCCATAGTGTTTTCTGTCAAAACATTCTTAAGGCCATAAATTCTGACAGATTTTTCTCTGAAACAAACAGTCAAGATACCTTTAAGGTATTGTGCCAAGAAATTCTCCGCCCACTGTACCAGCAGCTTCCTTTATTACAAAAACAACTGGTTCAGTTACTGGCATTGTTACGACACGCGTTAACAGCAGATGCTTTGGCTAAACTGCACACCCTGTCATTTCCTTCACTGGATGACAGTTCTCTTTCTGCTGAACAAGTGATAAAGCTACTGAAAAAACCGCTGCCAGATTGCTTGCTAAGGCTTAATACCCCTAGACCGCAAGCAGCCAGTCAAAATTTATCTTCCTTGCAGTATACGGTGTACACAGCCTTTCAGCAGGAAGTCTTTTTACACATTTCACGTGAGGAACGCCTTCGGCTGCACCGGATGCTGCAACGGTTTTACATCGGTGAAAAAAATTGCACTGACCCCGAACGGACGATCCATTTTAAGGGCTGGATATTAACCCAGGAGGCACAGTTTCATCAAAGAAAACATGCCGAACTGAGCAAGATTTGGGAGCCAACTCAGTCTTATTACGGCAGTACACGAATGGAAAGCGCTAAAAATCAGGGTGAAATAAAAAATTCTCAAAAAAGCCACCCTGAAGTCACCACCGAGTTGGAAAAGGCACTGTCTGATGAAAGTCGAGAAGAGCAAGAAATTCTTCAAGAAATTGCAGACAAAGCGTTGGCCGATTTGCTCGATGTTTATGAGCAGCAACCAGTTGCGACAGATCCTTTGGCGTCGATGTCTGCTCCCAACGCCAGCAGTGTTGTTTTCATTACCCCTTCAGTACCGAAAAGTAGGCTACCAACAGCCCAGTTAGAGGGACCTGTTCAGAATATTGTTGATAGTGCGGTTGCTGATAGTCTTGTGAAAGACAGTGTTGTGAAAGGCACTGTTGTGAAAGACAATGTGGCTGAAGCGCTTTATCCTGATCTAACCTTGCCTGATAAAACACTTGCTGACACATCGGCGCAAGCCTCCAAAGAGGAAAGCAGTCCTCAAAATAGGCAGAAAGAGGATGCACATCAGTACAACCCAAAGAGCCTGGCTATTATTACGCAAACACTATCAACCCCCAAGGCCGCTAACACGGTTCAAAACAAAAAAGCGCTTTTAGAAGATAACTCTAATGCTTCAGAATTAAATGACTCAGAAAAAAATACATGGGCCAAAACCACTGGCAATACTTCTACAGAACCGCCATTTTCTGAGGAAGCATACGCAAACTGGCTCAATGAGACGATGGCAAAATTTGAGATTAAAACCATTGTGGCAGAAGGACGCTTTAAACAGCTGGAAGCGCAACATCAAAACGCATTGCGTGTCACACAAAAAGCAGCAAAAAAAAGCAATAGCCGCCAATTTGCTGAAACGCTGTTGTGGGCATCATGGGTCTTTTATAACAACCACAACACCGAAGAAACTGAACGGTGCCTGATGCAGCTCGATGGGTTTCATAAAAGCGACTCGCAAAATCAAACAGTCGCTTCTGTATCATGCATCCTAACATTCTCTGAATTCAGTCCGTATATTGTTTCAGTCTATTTGATCCTCAGAGGGACCCTGTTAAAGGAACGTTATAACCATCAAGAAGCCTTACAGTTATTGCACTTGGCCTTAGAAAAGTTAAACACCCACGCTGATGAGCTGACGGCTGAGCAAGCAGAAAATACGGGGCATTTACACGAGAGACTTTCCCAGACAGAGTTTAGGCTAAACCACCAGCAGCTATTGGCGCTTTGCTGTGAGAAGCTTGCCAATATTTATTGCTACCGCAGGCAGTTTAAACCAGCCCTGCCACTGATTCAGAAATCGGCAGCTGCCTATGAGGCTTTCGGTGATTACCGTAACGCTGCAGCCCTGCTCCGGGATTTGGCAATGCTCTACGATGAAATGGGATTGCTTGAAAAAGCCTTGCAGTTCTACAGCCAAGCACTGGTTAAAGCAATATCCCAAAATGACAGTGATATTGCAGCTCGTATTTTAAATAATATGGGCCTCATTGCCCTTGAACGAAATCAGTTGCCGACAGCAACTGAAAACTTTAAACAGGCTTTGGCTTACGATGAGCAAAACAGCAATTATTTTGGACAATTAGAAACCTTAAAACTTCTGGCTGAAAGCCATCTGGAGCAAGGCTATATTGATACTGGCATTCGGTATGCAAAGGTTGGGCTAAGCCGCAGCAAATGCGATGACAATAACCCTTTACTTGTTGCGACATTTGCAACAATTCTGGGTCAGGCCTTTTCACTGCAAGGCAGTCCTGAAAAAGCAAAGCATTATTACAAGCTGGCATTAACTGCTGGCAGGTCTATTTTATCAGAGGGCAGCCTTGCTTTTATTGAAGAAAGTATTGCCTTATTATGAAAAATCTGTGAGAAACTGTCTTTTCAGTGCACTCAAAACGTCACTTAAAACTTGAAATTGGAGCGGAATAATTGGTTTATGGCAAATGTTACCCTCAGAGATGTTAATAAATCCTATGACAAGATCCCAATTATTCAGGATGTTTCTCTGGCCATCTCGGACCGTGAGTTTATTGTACTGGTTGGACCAAGCGGTTGTGGTAAAACAACGCTGCTAAGAATGATTGCCGGTTTAGAAGATATTACAGCTGGTGAAATCTCAATTGATGATACCGTGGTTAATGATGTTTCTCCCAAAGACCGTGATATTGCTATGGTCTTTCAGAACTACGCGCTCTACCCCCATATGACTGTGTATGACAACATGGCATTTGGTCTGAAAATGCGGAAAACGCCAAAAAACTTGATTCAGGAGAAAGTAAAAGCAACCGCAGAAATTTTGGATTTAAGTCAGCTTTTAAAACGAAAACCTAAACAACTTTCAGGGGGGCAGCGCCAACGGGTGGCCTTGGGACGGGCGATTGTTCGTAACCCAAAAGTTTTTTTAATGGATGAACCCCTTTCAAACTTGGACGCAAAATTACGGGTCCAAATGCGCCGGGAATTAATTACTCTCCACAAAAGCCTCAATGCAACAACAATTTATGTAACCCACGATCGGATTGAGGCCATGACAATGGGGGACCGGATTGTTATTCTAAACCAAGGCAAAATTCAACAAGTTGATACCCCATTAAATACTTACCGTGACCCCAACAATAAATTTGTTGCTGACTTTGTGGGGCACCTAAATACCGTTTCTGGAATTCTTGAGGATCTTGATAATCAGCCTGTTCTTAAATCAGAGGGTGGGATTGTGATTCATTTGCCAGAGAACTTTAAAGATTTTACAAAAAATAATACTGGAAAATTGGTATTAATCGGTTTTCGTCCAGAGCACCTTACCCCTGATCTCAACCGGCTTGTTCGCGAAAATATCCCTTTCCAACCGCTTATGATTACACCGTATCATACTGAGCAATTAGGCAATGAAACGCATATTCACGGTTATTTTGGCGACACGGTTTCATGGATTAGCAGAGCCACCAACACGGAAGACGTCGATGGCAATACTGAAAATGGCCCCTGGAATCCCTGTCATGATGATGATGTCGAAACACCCCGCAGTCAATTGAAACTTGGGTTACAAATTAACCAGATCTTACTGTTTGATGGCAGTACAGAACAACGAATTCGGGTTTAGGTGCCATTAAAACTGGTTTTTAACCAGAACATCACTTAATGGCAACTGACCACCACGCGGGTGGGCTGGCTTAGCAGCTTTGCCGATAACCAGCATTAAGCCAATGACATGGTTTTCTGGCAGGTGAATGATTTCAGCAACGGTTTTGGGATCAAATCCAATCATGGGACAAGAATCGTATCCCAAGGCCTTGGCAGCGAGCATTAATGTTTGAGAAGCAATCCCCACAGAGCGCATGGCTTCATCGCGCTGTAGCTGCGGATTTTTTTCGTAAAAGGGGGCAATCATTGGAACCAAAACATCTTGAACAGGCTGCGGGGCATTTTTCCAGTACCGGGCTGGATTATTCATAGGACTGTGTAAATCCGCACACAGTAAAAAAAGTAAACTCGCATCGGTCACTTGAGATTGGCCCCAAGAAGCAGCTTTAATGGCCTCACGTTTTGCTTTGTCTTCTACTAGAACAAAACGCCAATTTTGTATATTAAACGATGTTGGCGATAACAGGGTTGTTTCAAGCAACGTGTTAATGTCTTGTTCTGGCATAACAAAACTGGCATCGTAGTGTTTAACTGAACGGCGGGTTTCAGCAGCTTCAAAAAAATCCATAGTCTGGCTCTCCTCAGTCTGGATCTCCTCAAGGGGATGATTCAATACATTATAAGCAGTTATACTAGCAAAACTGAGTTGCTGATTTCAATAAATTTACCTTAATGCTTGATTTTTATTATTAAGTTCTTACGGGCAAGTTAAAATTACAGTTTTAGGTAAAGACTGATTCATATTTTTTACTATTACCTTTCAGCTTTTTACTCAAATGGAAAATTCAGAACTATTTCCAGCACCTGTCTTTTATAAATGACCTCAGGCAATATTATCTTTAAGAGGGAACGCGATATATGCTAGGGATATTGGGGCTAGGGATATTGGGACGAAGCAGCCTAAGCCTCTTCTCTTTTCTTACGGTGCAAAAAAAGAAAGCTTGCTCGAGAAGATCTTACTTTCACGTAAAAAAGCTGAAAAAAAGTTTGGTTGAATTAAAACAGCACTTGTTAAATAAATATTGAATAAATAAAGTGCTAACCGTACCTAATTTATTGTTTTTTAAATAATACTGACTCTGGAAATTGAAAGCCCGAAAATTTAGAATACATGACACCTCAAACAGAGATCCAAACTAAAAAACAACCCCAAGCTGAGAGACCGCTCTTCAATTTTGCGCATTTAAACCCGTCTCAACGCGAGGCGGTCTTTGCATCCAAAGAGATGCCAGTGAAGGTTCTCGCAGGCGCTGGAACCGGGAAAACCGAGCTGATTGCTTGCCGCTTTGTTAAACTGGCCAGTGACTTTGCCGCAGAAGGACTGACACCCCCGGAAACCCGCTTGCTGGTGCTGACCTTTACCAACGATGCTGCAGCCAATATGAAAGATCGTATTAAGGCCTATTTGAATAAAGACAACTTTTCTTCTGATGTTGAGAATCAAACGCTTTGGATTGCGACATTTCATCAGGTTTGTCAGCAGATTTTACGGGGTCATGCGCACGAAGTTGGCCTGGGACCAGAATTTACACTGGTTGATAAAATTGCCCTTGAATCAATTGCAGAACGGGTAATCAACGCCGTTGAAATCGGTGATGAAACATTAACCCAGCGCTGGTTTCTGCGAAACAAGAATTCCAGTATTCCTGAAACTGCACTGGATTTGACGTTATTGAAAACACTAGATATTAAGATCCTGCGCGATTTGCTGGATCCCCATATGCTGCTTGATTTAATCGGTCGAATTAAATCAACAGGCCTGTCACCAGATGCGTTTTACCAAACGGCAACAGCGCAAGCCGTAACATTAACCGATGCATTGCTTAAAACCCCGCAGCCCGGTTTAACCCCTGAAAAAAAGGCAGGAACAGAAAAAATCAAGGCAGTTGATGCCATTGTAGCTGCATTTAACCTGTGGAAAGAGCACTTTTCTGGCTGGGCTGATTCAGACTGGGATCCGCTTGCTGAGGCAAGCCAGCAGGCAGAAAATTCAGGTGCTACCTTGACAGCCTCGGGACTGAAAAAAATGTTGCCTGAAATGGTTTCATTTTTCTTAACCCCCCGAACGTTTTTGCCCCAATGGCCTGGGTTATTGCCTGCAGAAAGCGTTGAAGTCCGGGAAATTCAAGAATTTTTGAACCTGGAGCAGCGCTTGATTCAAGTGATTGCAGCACTGTATGCCATGGTTCAGGATGTGTTGCTGTCTGAAAATGCATGTGATTTTGATGATTTAATCAACCACTGCATCACACTGTTCAGCAATAACCAAGCGCTGCGCGCCCGGTATCAAACCTGGTTTAAAGCCATTATTGTCGATGAATTTCAGGACTCCAACACCAGCCAGCTGAAATTGTTGCAGTTGCTAATGGCCCCTCAGGCCGCAAACATGACCGTGGTTGGAGATGACAAACAATCCATCTACGGGTTTCGCTTTGCGCAGCCTGAAAACCTGGATTTAATTTTTGAGACAGCACCGGCTGTTAAAACCGTTAATTTAACTTTGAATTACCGCTCAGTGCCGCAAATTTTGGATTTGGCCAATGCTGTTTCAATGCACATAAACCCGAAAAACCATCAGGCTTTGCAAAGTGGCAGGGCGGCAGACTTAAACCCCAATTTCCGCAAACAAGCACCCGTTACTTGGATTGATGTCGGCGACACCTCACCAGAACTTGAAAACAGATCTGCCACGACGCAAGACTATCAAAACGCTGAGTCAGCCGCTATTATTCAGGCTATTCAAGCCATGGTTTCAAAAAATACCGACAACGGGTTTTCTCTTTCAAATGGTTCTCCCGGCTCAAAAACTGAATGCGAGCTTAGCTCCCAGAATGCTGATTTTCAGCACTCTGATTTTCAGTATGGCGATATTGCCATTTTGGTACAATCGCATGCAAAAGCAGAACGATTGTTTAATGCACTGACAGCAGAAAAAATTCCGGCGGTTCGCCAAAAAAGCCTCGATTTTTTTGCCGAGCCCATTGTCAAAGACGCCATGGCCATTCTGCAACTGCTCAGTAATACCAGCCACCTTGGTTCTTGGGCCCGGTTGCTTCAAAAGAAACTCAGCCATCATCAGTTGCATGTTTTATTGGAAGCTTACCGCAACTGGCAAAAAGAAAAACAAAGCGACCCGTGCAATCCCCTTGCCCCCCCTGCAACCGATAAAAATAAGGAAAGAACGTTTATCGGTTTTTTGATGCAGTTAGACACCAGTGGCGATGAAAGCAGTCCAGACAATGGCCTGCTGAAGCCTATCCCGACAGTTTACCGGTTTGCAATGCAAAGCCTTGCCATTCAGCTGAAAACGATTATTGGCAACGCCCATTCAACGAATCCCGGGGATGTGGTTGATCAAGTGGCCAGGCTAACAGGCATTTTATCTAATGGGCAGATTCCCACCTTTCACCAGCAGCAGGTTCAGCATACCTGGCAGACCTTCCTGGCACTTTTAGCGCATTGCCATTACCGAATGAACAAACGAAAAAGTTATTTGGCCTTATTGAATGCGGTATTGGCTTATGCCAGACACCCCGAAGAGAAATTACCGGTCACGGTAAAAATTTCTGATGGCAGTGCTGTCAAAATCATGACAACGTATGCCGCCAAAGGGCTTGAGTTTCCGGTGGTTTTTCTGGCAAACGCTGAAAAGCCTTTAAAAAAAGGTTCCACAGATCGGATTACTTTTGAACCGCAAAATCAGTTAAAAAATGGGTTTGGCTTAATTCTTGCCTCGTATAACGCTCAAAAAAATCTAAAAAAAGAACTGCTGCAAAAGCTCTGGCAAGCCAAACAAGCGCATAAAGAACGCTTAAGACTGTTTTATGTAGCTGTTACCCGGGCTCAAAAACACCTGTATATTGTGACATCACCTGACTCAGCAGACTACAGCAAAGAATCGTATTACTCACCTGTTTAAACGAGAGAAAGCGAATACTCAAGACTGGCCTGCCTTTGATATGATAATATAATGTTTTAAGGAAGTTTATTTCAAATAAACTGAATTTCTTTGAAACACCTCTGGCTTGCCCAGATATTGCTGCCTTGAACAAGTTGGGTTAAAAACGTTGCTTAATGCTCGAAAAAAATTGCCCGTTTCAATCAATGTATTGCCATCGCTGGATTACATTGAACTGGTTAAATTAAACGCAAAAACATTTGACGTTGAAAAAACGGCGTCATTGCCTTGCGAGTATGACATTACAACCCGGCAACTCACTGACCGGGATGCCATTATGCAGACCATTAAGGATCTCTATGATTCCAATCGAATTCCGCTGAATACACCAGCGGTTCTGACAGTTCCCAGTTTTTTCACCCGAGAAATTGAGCTGCCCGAAGAGTTTTCAGGGGAAGAGCTGCGCATTGCGTTAACCTCCGAAGCAGAACGGTTTTTTATCTTCAAAAAAAATGAGCCTTATGTCGATTGGTTTAAGCTGCCATCCGGTCAGATTGTTTACAGTGTTATTCCCTTGGCTGAAATTGAGAAATACGTTCGGATTTTTGAAGAATTAAAAATTCCGCTCTTGGCCATTGAGATTAATTACCTGAATATCTACAAAGGCTTGTTTGTGACCGGCTTATTAAAAGAAATGCTGGAAATGCAATCGCAATGGTGCCTGGCAGTCATTAGCAACAGCACTGTTTTTTTAAGCCTGAATCAAGGGGAAACCATTTTAAAAACCTCTGAATCGTTGTTATCATCTGCTGAAGAAGAGCCTGAACTTCTGATTCAGGAAATTGAGCAGGATTTTAATGCCTTTATTAAAGACATTTCATTTGACAAACTCATTATTGTCCACAACACATCCAGCCCGCCGGTCAGAGATATATCCCCAGCTTTCCAGCTTTATTCCGGGGCATTGGTTTTTATCGAGCAAAATGAATCAACGCTACAGTCACGTGGTGTGTTAAGCGCACAATTTCCCTGTAGCCTAGAGTGTATTGGTGGGGTTTTTGCACAAGACTTATTGCAGTTTAAGCATTTCAATTTTTTACCCAAAGCCAACCAACACTATCAGGAACAAGAAAAAAAAATTACGGTTGCCGTTAAATTGCTTGCCATGGTAACAGCTGCAAATATTGCCTTTCTTTTCCTGGTTTGGGCAGGGTTTGAAGTCTTTTACGAGTATAAAAAAAGCGTTCGGGGCTCCCTGGAAGCACAACTGATGAAAGTCAGGCAAACGGTGGCCACCCAATCTGAAAAACAGCTGAATCTTCAGAAATTTACCAAATCAGTATCCAGCTCCACCATAAAACTCAACAATTTTTTGACCACACTCGGCGAAAATACGACAGAGGGAATCTGGCTTGAAAATTTGTCTGTGACCCTGCCAGAGGGTCGAAACCCCATTGTAAAAGTGGAAGGGGCCACAACGGATCTCGGTATTGTGAACACCATGTTAAACCCGTTAAGCGAATCGCTTGAACAGGCCGAATTTTTTGAAGTAACAAAGGCAGAAGAAAAAACAGCGTTGAATACCAGTCAGGGCAATTATTTCAGTTGGCAAATCAAAAATAAAGACAAAGATCGCTGACAGAAGAGGCCCCATAAAAACCCTATGAAGTTGTATTGATGCAGGACTTTATTAAAAACGGTGAATGGCTCTCTTTTCTTCAAAGAGAAATTAAGCTTCTGTTCAACTTTAAAGTGGGCGGGCTGGTTTTTTTAAACCTGTTTCTTTTATTGGCTATTGGCTGGGATACAATTGTTGCAGACGGCTTTAAAAAACTGGATGGCGAAACAACAATTATTACCCAAGAGCAAGATCAGCTAGAAGAATACCAGCTTACAATTAAAAAAATAGAAGCCTTAAAGAATCAGTTAAAGGAAATTAAAACAAAAATTATTCGATTGCCAAAAGGAGTGTCAACCCGGCTAAAATCGGTTCAGGAATCAAGGGAGCTAAAAAAACTGTTTGAGTTAAACCCCGACTTTAACTACAAGCTGCTGGATCCTGAAACTTTCAACTCGCCCAAGCCGTCTGTTTCATTATCGGCCAAGGCGGCAAAAGATCTGGAAATTGTGGTTCGTAAAGCCAGTGAGATTTCAGACGCAGAAACACCTGAAAATACTGCTGCTGCTGAAAACAATGAAACATTGCAGATTAATCAGTATGATTATACGTATTCGGTGATTGCAACGTACGGTCAATTTTTACAAGCGATGAATGAATTGGTGGTCCGTGACAACCTGCTGGCGGTTCGAGAAATCACTGTTGAGCCCCTTTCGGAAGAAGAGAAAATCGGTTTGCCGGTCAATGATGCACTCATAAAGATTACGGTACTGGTGTCCATTTATATCTATCAAGATCCCACACTCAATGGTTGAGCCAAGAGATTATCCAGCCCTTAATCAGGCCAATACCCGTCGCGTTAAAGTCATACTCTGTGGCTATGGGCACCTGGGGTCAGCGGTTCTCAATGGGCTGTTAAAGGCCAGTCACTGCATTGAAATTACGGGTGTTCTGCGCTGGAACAGTACAGACAAAGGGCAATTGATGAATGAACCTGAATGTCGGCAATTTAAACAGATTGTGGATGAGCATCAGCTGAATGATATTGTTTGTTCTGGGGTGAATGGCTACCAGTTTTCAGCCTTGCTGCAAAAACTTCAACCCCACTTTGTTTTGGTGGCATCGTGGGGAGAAATTTTTAAACCCCATCTGTTGGAAAAAGAAACGCCGCTGGTTATTAATTGCCACCCATCATTCTTGCCCAAGCATCGGGGCCCCAACCCCTATGCCTCTGTGATTCTGCAAGATGAATCATATTCTGGGGTGACATTTCATAAAATGACGCGACGTATTGATGGCGGCGATATTATTCTTCAAGACAAATTTCCCCTTGAAAGCAATGACACTGGATTTACGGTCCGAAAAAAATGTGCAGCTTTGGCTGAACCCTTAACCGTTACCCTTGCAGGGCAACTGAAGGCCCATATTAATCAACAATCTAACAAGCAGTCAGAATTGCCTGCTATGAAACAACCTGCAGCTGAAAAAACCTATTACCCGCAGTTGAGAGAGAATGCCGGGCAAATTAACTGGCAAGAAAGCCCCGACACAATATACCGCCAGATGCGCGGTTTGTTTCCCTGGATGATTACATATGGTATTTTTCCCTTGTCATTTTCGGGATTGAGCGTTCCATTGAAGCTTTTGTTTTTTAAACCGCGTTTTCATGCCATGCAGCTTGTGGTTAAAAACCAAGCCTGTTCTGCCGGAAGGATTTTAAGCATTTCAAAAAAAAGCATCGTTGTTGGCTTAAACGATTCCAAGCAAATTTTTGAAGTGAGCAATTACCGGGTTTCAGTCGGAAAAAAAGTGTTACCCATTCAAGCCAATACCTTGTTTATCCGGCTTTTTTTTCCGCAAGGCAAGCATTTTATTTGCTGGCCTGAGGCTGATTCTGTTTTAAAGTAAAGGCAATCGTTTTTCTTTTTCTAAAGTAAGAATACCTACACCGACTTCTATTTACATGAACTTGGCTTTACCGCGTGCCACAAATCTCATATCATAAGCTAGAGTGAGTTCAGGGTTCTGGCTTCGAGCAAAGCCCTCAATTTTAACAATCGTCGCCTGAATTAATATACTGATTCGTTAAAGTGGCAAAAAGTGAGTTTTAAAGCATTGATTTATAACTCATTAATTCCAAATGAAAATGGATACGATGTTATCTATTAAACTGTTGACTTAGTTTTAAGCAGCGCTCTCGAATAAAGTTGGCCACTTTTTCACTGGTTTCTCTATAAATGGTTATTGTTGGAAGCTTACCCAAAATTCGTTCGGCTGTTTTTTTGACTTCTTTTAAAACCAGTGCTTTACCAAGTCCTACCTCTTCAGCCAGTTTTTCAAAATGTCTAGAGTGAATTTTATTTGAGTCGTACTCTTTGCTAATCTTCATAGCCATTTTGGGGGAAAGTTCTGGATAAAAGGCCGTACTTAAGATGTCATAAAACGGTGAAAGCCTAGTCGATCCTGAAAGACCATACAGCAGAGAAAAGTTTTTCCCGTGTGCATCGTTGTTACCAACCAACAGATTAAAAATAACGGCTCGTAGTAAATGCTGTAAATCAGAGACAGGTACAGAAGACACGTTTCGTAGCAGTTGAAAACATTGTGCTAAGTTAGGACCACCCTCATTCTGGTATTTCATTTCAGAGACTATACCAAGCGCCTGACAAAAGTCTTCTTGGTGCAGGCGTTGTGTACGGCCCTGTTCATCCAAATGACGATCATAGCGTTCTACTAATAAGTATTCAAGGCTGTCGGTTTTTTTGAGTATGATAGGAGCTACTGGCAAATCAATGGCAGCTGCCAATTCCATACAGAAGGCTTCATTAAAAACGACCCCTTCAAAAAGCTCGATACGAGGTTTAAGAATATGGGTACTAGGTGCACCATTTAAAGGAATGGAGAGTTGGCCATCAGAGCTAACATGAACTGCCAATTTATCCTGCGCGCCAGCTAACGATAAACGAATGCCGTCTTCCCCTGCCATCAACGGACGCTTGGGCAAGATTTGGAGAATTTCAGCTAATTCATAGTCACTTAAAGGCCGGTAGTTATAGTCTGCTTTTGGTGGATGTTGTCCTTTTGGCAAAAAGGTAATAGCCCCTGCACATTCACCCCCAATTTGCTCAAGCATTGCAAAATCGTTACGACTACTGATGCCTAGATTTTTGGCAATGAGTTCACGCTTACGCTCTTCTGGAAGAATGCCTGCAAAAAATGCACGGCATTCCTTTCGAGAAAAACGTTCTGTTCTTAATGGAATAGATTGAGATAATGGAACTGCATTCGGATCTTCAAGCCATGAAACAGCATAGTCAAACACCAATTGCCCATGCTCATCTTGAATCAGCTCACCCACATAATTATCATGGAGGTAAACATCTAAATGCCGGTCCATGGCTTAGTCCTCCAGTCCTTTGGGAAGGGTAATAGATAATTGCAGACCCAACATCTGCATCACCATAAGGACTTTACCCAGCTGACAGGTGGGTTTTCCCTTTTCAAGATCAATAATAAAACGTAAGCCTGTACCAGAGGTTAAGGCCAGCTCTTTCTGCGTCACCCTCAACTTTTTACGGGTTTTGCGTATCAGTTGCCCGAGGCTTTCAGGGCTGTGTTTCATTGATTCCATCCATTAGAATTTAAATTCCCGTACGGTAATATTAGCAGATTTTTATTCCAAAAACAACAAAATATTCCTTTACGGTAACATGTATGGTAAAAGCTCAATCAAAAACAAAAAATATTACCGTTCGGGAATAAAAACTGCACGGCATTTTTCTTAGAATATTTCCGCTTCTGGTAGTGAGACTACTGTTTTGACAATATTATTAAGAAAATAGCCTTATAAGCACCGATAAACGTATGAATTTTCAGCAACCTGGATTTCCCGACAATCCACTCTAAGATCGTTAACCAATTTGTCAAATATGTAATGAAATTGCTGCAGCAGAGCAAACCAACAACCACCATTTCTCCAACCCGCGAGATGGCTTTAACAAAGCACTGAAGCAGTTACTGGAAGAAAAACGTGAATTGAAGTGCTGTTTCATCCGGTGATAATGTAACCAAAATCTCTCTTCGTAAATAAATACGAACCAAACTCAGCATAAGCAATATACAAGGCCTTAATAATAATAGGCCATCTGTTGACCCTGGGACATCTGCTGCACCTGGATAGGAGTTACGCCTTGATGCATAGCAGGTATTGGTATCGGATGAATTTGTCTGGGCTTGCTGGCGGGCGAGCGCTTTCCGAAAATAAAATTCACGATGTTCTCACCCATTTTTTGAAACACGGGTGCAAAAACAAACAAAGCCATTACCCCTGGAATAAGCCTGCCTGCTGTAACATTAAAGCCCGGCAGGACAACTTTGGTGGCATGTTTGCCCAACAGCCGGTTCACAATACCCGATGAACGAATTGCCCGCTTGCTAATCTCGTATCCCACAGCACCCCCTATACCGGCACCCAGTAAACCATGCCAGAATGTTCGAAACTTATCGCCAGGCTCAGCATTTTTCATGGCGTCAAAGGCTTCTGCAAACGTTAAAACACCCATCAGCAACGGACCAGAATAATTTTCAATGACGTTTTTGGTCTTATTGACCACAGAAAACTTGCTGCTGCCCAATAAACCGGCTGGGATTACTTTATTGGCTTCAGGGCTCAGTGAACGGGTAAAATACGTTCCGATGGAGCGCAATGCCAGTCCGACAGGCCCAACGCCTTTGGCCGATAATGTGGCAGTCTTGTGGATTAGGGCTTCCTGAACTTCAACATGGCCCCCGTTAATGTGATGTTTTAAGCCTTTCAGTGCAGAAGCTAGGGCTTTGTTTTCTTGGATTGAATCACTGGCAAGGGCGGCCGTCACAGCAGCATCGATGGCTTTGTAATTGGATGTTTTTAAAATGTTTACATCGGTTAACAGAGAATTATTCAGCAATGCAACAGAAGCATCATCCAGGCTTTTTAACCGCTTGATAAAGGCTGGTGCAATGGTTTTTAACTGGTTTTTCTGCATCGCCTGAACTGCAGCATCAATGGCTTGCGCTTGTGTCGCTTCATCGGCGCCTTTGGCCACCCAGGCCTTGGGATGAAGCATTTCATTGTAAAATCCAGTTTCTTTCATAAGCCTCGGAACAGGAAGTTTATGGAAAACGGTATTTAGTATACCCATCCCAGGAACACGCTCAATGCCAGTGGCCAATTTATCAAACAGGCCGTTATCTTTATTCAACTGCTCAAGACCAACCCCTAAAAACAGGCCAGCAACGGCTGAACCTGTAAATGCAAGCAGTGACGGCAGCTTGCCAGCCAGCCAAGACCATGTTGTTTTTTGCCCTGTTACTTCTGAATGGTTGCTTTCAGCCATAAAGCTTGGCCCAAGATTACCTGTACCGAGAGCATGACCTCCCACTTGTAACCCCTTTGGCCGGGCAGCCATCGGTTGTCCCGTTGCAATCTGTTGAGGCACCGCCGGAAACCCTACGTGGGGGGATGAAACACGCAAACTGGCAGGATTTGCTGGTGACTGCTGGCCCAAAGCCTGATCAGCTTGTTGCAACAGTGCTTGCGTTTGGGGATCAATGGGAGGTTGCTGCGGCTCTGAAACAGGGGTATAGGGATACCCTGTATTCAAGCCAAACTGTTGAGGCATAAAACCAGCTGCCGATAACGCATTGTATTGTTGCTGTGGGGGGAAGCCATATCCCATCAGAATTGCCTTTACTGATTGGTTTTATTCAGTTGATTTTTCTGGACCGAATAAGAAGCTGAACGGTCAGTCAATTAATTTCGTTTCAGTGTTTTATGATAAAAAGAAGTTTCTGGCAATAGTGACAAGTTTTTCTTTTTTTATTTTCTTCTCTTTTTATCTGGTCTATAAATTTTTACCTGGTCTATAAAAACCCCTTAAGGGCATTTTGTGCGCCCCGTTTTTTTCCCTCGTAAAAACAGTCCCAATGTTGTGATTTTTCGTTGTCATTGCTTCTTGTCAAAAATTGAAATTTTGAAGCAAGTTCACCACAAAATGATTGATAAAAAACAGTGACTTTTCTCCTGATGCACTATAAAGTCGCAGCCGGTGGGGGTGAAAAAGAAGATTTAAGCTGCACCGGCAACAGGTGGTAATAGCGAATCAGCCCCTGGTGATACCCAAACAGTTTTAAAAAATTAAACAGCAAATAACTGGCCAGTGTAATTAATTCTGCCAGCAAAATTAACGGAATATCTGCTTTCAACGCAATTAAAGCGTTAATATCTGTATGCTGCATCAACCAACTGGCTTGCAACAACACCGCAACAAGCAGCCCCACATAGACAAAAATAAGCAAATACATCAGCGGTGAGGCATACGCTATACGCTTACAACGCTCCAATACCAACGATGCAGGCAATGACGGCTCAGTGACTGCAATCACATCGCCAAAAATACTGTGAACCGTGACCCAAATGCTGTTAATCACTGTTGCAAGTGTGAGCATTCCCAACATGATGATAATAAACAATGCAGTCGTAATCTGAAAAGACAGCATAATAAAAGGCAAATCACTAAAAACTGTAAATAAATACAGCGCCAATGCACCAACCCCGGCTGTGAGAATGATCATGAATACTGGGGGTAAGACCACCCGCAAGAATTGAAAGAAACTCCAGCGCAACAAGCCAATCATGGCGCGGCCAAAATGCGATTGATAATCGATGTGCAAGGGGTGTGGCCGCTCAAATGCCTGAACCCAAGTACAGAGATAAATGGATTTAATGCGCTGAATGAGTTGAAAGCACCCAAAAAAAGACAACAGAAAAAAAGCGACAATTTTTAGAAGCAATCCCATTGGAAATGGTCCAGAGGTTAAATTGCCACTGGAAAACAGTGTTGAATTAATCTGCAACCAGGGAAAGACGGCTAAAAAAAGACTTTTTAGGGTTAAGCAAACAATGGGCAAAACAATAAACAACAATAAAATTAACGGAATGACCTGCGGGGGCAGAATAAAGTCAAGAGCAGAAATCCGCTCAATGGCTTGCAATGGCTCACGCTTCTGTGCAATTGATTCGGCTCTTTCATCCATTGCAGTCAATGTGTTTCATTATTTGTGGGTGGTGTTATTCTACTATTGCTTTGCTGACCCGTTTTAAGTTGTCAAAAGCCTTAACTGGTCGGCTCGGAGGCAGCAACCTGATCAGCATCAGGCTTGTCTTCCGGTGATTCGTCTGGATCAGCTGGCGTTGGTGTTTTCTCAGCAGAGCTATCTATTGTAACTGGTATTGAACCTGTTTTTTCAAAGACAATCACATTGTCTTTGAGCTCGGCAGCAATACAATCACCCTCTTTAAAGCGGCCCAGCAGAATTTGTTCAGACAATTCATCCTCAATGCTTTTCTGAATCACACGCCGTAGCGGTCGAGCCCCGTAAGACGGACTATACCCCTCTTTGGCCAGGTGATCTTTAACATCATCAGGAACCTGCAGTTCCATGTTGTGGCCTTTTAAACGGTCAAACAGATCTTTCAGCATAATGTCAACAATGTCACGTACTTCGGTTTTAGTCAGCTGATGGAAGATAATGGTGTCGTCCAGTCGGTTTAAGAATTCGGGACGGAACATTTTTTTCATCTCGTCCATCACCGTTTCCTTCATCTTCTCATAGCGCGCAGCCTCATCGTCATCGGCCATTGAAAAGCCCAAAGACATCGGATTTTCAATGTTTCTGGCCCCAATGTTGCTGGTCATGATGATAATGGTGTTTTTAAAGTCAACCCCACGGCCTTTGGAATCAGTCAGACGACCATCATCCAAAATCTGCAGCAGAAGGTTAAACACATCAGGGTGGGCTTTTTCAATCTCGTCAAACAAGACCACACTGTAAGGCTTACGCCGGATCTGCTCGGTTAAATTGCCGCCTTCATTGTAGCCCACATACCCTGGAGGAGACCCCACCATTTTGCTGACCGTGTGGCGTTCCATAAATTCAGACATATCCACACGGATGATATTGTCCTGAGAACCAAAGAAATAATCGGCCAGAGCTTTGGCCAGCTCAGTTTTACCAACCCCTGTTGGGCCGCTAAAAATAAAAGATCCAATGGGGCGGTTGGGATTTTTCAAACCCACACGCGCCCGACGGATGGCTTTTGAAATGGCGGTTACTGCATCGTTTTGGCCAATTACACGCTCGTGCAGTGTGTTTTCCATTTTAAGCAGTTTTTCAGACTCGCTTTCGGTGAGTTTGGAAACCGGAATGCCCGTCCAGCTGGCCACAATTTGGGCAATATGCTCTTCGGTGACCACAATTTTCTTGTCTTCCTGCTGTTTTTTCCAAGCCTCAGCCATTTCCCGGATTTTCTCCCGCAGCTCAGCTTCTTTGTCTCTGAGATCACTGGCTTTTTCAAATTCCTGATCGCGAATAGCCTGCTCTTTATCACGAATTAAGGCTTTCAAGTCTTTTTCCAGCGCCTTACCTTCTGGTGGCAATGAGCTGTTTGACAGCCGCACGCGCGAGCTAGCCTCATCAATTAAATCAATGGCCTTGTCCGGTAAAAAGCGATCCGCAATGTAGCGCGATGACAGCTTAGCCGCAGCCACCAGCGCATCATCCCCGATGACCAGCTTGTGGTGCTCTTCATATTTTTCACGCAGGCCGCGCATGATTTCAATGGTCTCGTCTTCAGACGGCTCATCTACATTAACCGGCTGGAAACGGCGCTCCAGGGCTGTATCCTTTTCAATGTGCTTGCGGTACTCATTAATGGTAGTGGCCCCAATGCACTGCAATTCTCCGCGAGACAAGGCAGGCTTCAGGATATTGGCCGCATCAATGGCCCCTTCGGCAGCCCCTGCACCAATCAGAGTATGCAATTCATCAATTACCAAAATGACATTGCCCGATTGCCGGATTTCATCCATCACTTTTTTGAGGCGCTCTTCAAATTCGCCCCGGTATTTGGTGCCTGCAACCAGCAAACCAATATCCAGCTGAATAATTTTGCGTTCGTTCAGTATTTCAGGAATGTCCCCGTTGACAATACGCTGGGCCAAGCCTTCAGCAATGGCAGTTTTTCCCACACCGGGCTCTCCTATGAGAACCGGATTATTTTTCGTCCGGCGACCCAAAATCTGGATGACGCGCTCAATTTCTTTTTCGCGGCCAACCACCGGATCCAACCGCTGCTCTTGGGCGGATTGTGTCAGATTAGAGGAAAACTCATCCAGAGTCGGGGTTTTACTACGCCCCGATGTGGTTGTTGCAGTTGCTCCTCGGGTTTCGCCCAGCATCCGAATGACATTGCTGCGCACTTTGGTGAGATCCACACCCAGGTTTTCGAGCACGCGGGCAGCCACGCCTTCGCCCTCTCTGATTAAACCCAGCAGCAAGTGCTCGGTGCCAATGTAATTGTGCCCCAGTTGGCGGGCTTCATCCCACGAAAGCTCAAGAACGCGCTTGGCCCGAGGGGTAAACGGAATTTCAACAGCCACAAAGCCAGAGCCGCGGCCAATAATTTTTTCGACTTCGGCGCGGGCTTCTTTGAGGTTAACGCCCATGCCTTTCAATGTTTTGGCGGCAATGCCGGTGCCTTCGCCAATCAAACCCAATAGAACTTGCTCGGTGCCTACAAAGTTATGTCCCAGCCGACGGGCTTCTTCTTGTGCCAGCATGATGACTTTGATTGCTTTTTCGGTAAATCGTTCAAACATAAGTGCCTCGGGTTCTACAAAAGAGATATCAATGCCTATCCATATTGTATCTCAATTTTAGTACAAAACACGATTTCGTTCAAAATATGGCGCAATGCACACAGCCTTAAAACGGGGTTTCAGTGCCTTGGCGTCAAGGCAAGAGTTTTCTCCTTTCGGGTTCTTTGGGTCAAGGCAGGATTTTTTCAAACACACTTTTTTTCTTTGCTCCGTTAGGGGCCAAATCCGTTTCTATAAAATGACCCCTAACGGAACAAAAAAAATATGTTTTAAGAAAATCTATCTTCACGCAAAAAGGCTTTAATATAGAGCGTGCTGAATAAGTCGTAAGTAAGTTATTAAGTGATAAAAACCTGGTGTATACTGTTGCAATAGCAAATGCGCTTGTTTTACACAGATACAACAGACACAAAGGATCATATGACCGTGAATCCATTAACATTAAACAAACCCAGATATAGACAAAGCAAGACATCCCGTATTGTTTTCATTGTACTAACTATCATAAGCATGGCAGCATGGGTCCCTTCTGCTGATGCCAAAAATACCCACCCGCCAAAAAACGGCAAAGTTACTTTAAAAACAGTGGGTGCTGGTACGTTGTCTTTTTTAATCTGGCCGGGTATTGGCCAAGCCGTCAATAATACCCGCGGTCAAAAAGTGGCATCACATGCAATTATTGGCTTGATGCCATTGTTTCGGTTCTGGTCAGGGTATGATGCACTGGTTGACCGACATGGCGGCTATTGGGACGGCAAAATTTAGATAGATTAAATATAAAATAGCCACTTCTATTTTATACAACGCTTTATTTTATAAGCTGTTTTTGTTTGGCCTTGTTTTAAATTGCAATTCTGCTATGCCCGACTTATCCAGCTCGCCCAGACCGCGGTCAACCATCGCTTGATACAGTTCAGCAGTGACCCGAGCCAAAGGCAATGGCAACTTTGTGCTTTCACCCAGTTTGAGGGCAATATTGGTATCTTTGGCAGCGTGAGCCGCTGAAAAAAATGTTTCATAG
Organism: Cyanobacteria bacterium P01_H01_bin.74; assembly: GCA_038745945.1. Lineage (GTDB taxonomy): Bacteria > Cyanobacteriota > Vampirovibrionia > Vampirovibrionales > Vampirovibrionaceae > JBCDLA01. The sequence goes on from JBCDLA010000038.1 coordinate 21,860, forward strand.
TCTTGATTGATCATATCCTGGCTGTCGGTTTCCAGCACACGAGAATGAGCGCCCGTTTTTGAGAACACATCGCAAACCATTTTTAAATCCAGGCCCAGCGCATCGGCGAGTCCCAAGCCTTCTGCCAGTGCTGCTGTATTAATAATCATTACCATATTAAGCAAGGCTTTTAGTGTCGAAGCCGTTCCGGTTTCTCCAGTATAGATGACCGTTTCTCCAAGAAGGTCCAACAAAGGAGCCGCATAATCAAACACGACTTTTTTGCCTGCAGCCATTAAAAACAATGTGCCTGACACCGCTTGTGGAATGCTTGAGGCCATCGGCAATTCCAGAGCGGCAGCCCCACAGTGACGGGTCAATGCGTTAATCTGTTGATGGCTATCAGGGCTGACAGTGGCACAATTAATGAAAACAGTACCTAAAGCGTTATCGGTGTTTTTTAGTAAATTGTCGGCTGGGTGGGTGTAGATGTCAGCCATGGCCGCATCATCAGTGACAACGGTAATAACAACAGCGGCTTGGGCTGTGACCTCTGCGAGACTTTGCGCAACCGGCACGTTTAGCTCTTGAGAAAGTGATTGGGCCACAGGTGTCTTATTGTCGTACAGACGGACCAAATATAACCCACATGCAACCAGCCGTCTGGCAATATTGCCCCCCATTCGGCCCAAACCAACGACAGCAATTTTTTGTTGTGTAATGGGGGATGTACGTGCTTCAAAATCCATGGGTGTCTTGCTTTCTTCGTAACAGGATTTGTCTTTGAACAGCAGCTGTTGTATTTTGGGGATGCCCGGTTTAGGACTGTTCAAGCGTTAAATATTAAAGAACCGAAATTAAATTATTTAAATGGGCGAAATAAAACTGAATGCAAGATATGAATTTAAATGCCTTTAAGCTATATTGTTTTTCAGAAATACTGCTCGTAAATCCTACCAAAAAATACAAGAAAAGGCTTTAATCACTTGATGACAATTCCGCTTGCTCTGGCATATGCAGTGGTGGGTCTTTTTGCAGGCATTTTAAGCGGGGTTGTTGGCATTGGTGGTGGCATTGTTATTGTGCCTGCACTGGTGTATTTGTTTCAGTTTTCTCAACAGATGGCACAAGGCACCACCATTGCACTGCTTGTTCTGCCCATTGGTATTTTAGGTGCACTGGAGTATTACAAAAGCGGCTTTGTCGATTTAAAGGTCGCTGGCATTATTTGTCTGGGATTTTTTATTGGCAGTTTTTTTGGTGCAAAAATTGCAATTTTTTTGCCAGCAGAAACCTTAAAAAAGATTTTTGGGGCTTTAACCATTATCGTTGGGGTGAAAATGCTTCTGACCAAATAATCATAAGAGAGCCCAAAAAAGCACTCAAAACCAAAATACAGTCAAAATGTAGTTAAGAAAAGTCATTAACCGAGTTTAACGGATGCCAACCACGCTATCAGAACCCACTCAATCTCAACAAACCACGCAATTCAGTACAGCCGAATCAGAACAATACAGCCGGCAACTGTATCTTGCTGGCTTTGGGGCGGCCAAACAAAAAAAGCTGAAACAATCAAAAGTCTTGTTGGTTGGTGCTGGTGGCCTGGGCTGTCCAGCTGGGCTCTATTTGGCAGCTGCTGGCACCGGGCAACTCGACTGCCTTGATTTTGACACCGTTGATCGCAGCAATTTACACCGTCAGATTGCCTACACTGCCAATGATATTGGCCAATCCAAAGCACAGTGTTTGGCTTCAAAACTCTCTGCAATGAATCCTTTTATTGCCGTTAACAGTTTGCAAACCAGGCTGGATGAAACAACCGTGATGGCTATTTTATCGGACACCGCTTACGATTTAATTATTGATGGCACCGACAACTACACCACCCGGTACTTACTGGCTGATGGCTGTTATTTATTGAAAAAGGCCCTGTTGCAAGGCGCCGTTGAAGGGTTTTCTGCCCAGATAACCTTGTTTGCCCACCAAGCCATCGATCCAGTACAAAGCGAGCAGCCCGCATGCTACCGGTGCGTCTTCCCGGAACCGCCTGAATCGCCGGGTCTCAACTGCGATGCCATGGGGGTTCTGGGTGTTTTGCCCGGCACAACCGGATTGATGATGGCAACAGAAGCCATCAAGTTTTTAACGGGAATGCCGACGGCCAGCAAGAATGCCCTACTGTCTTACAACGCCATTAATTTGTCGCTCAAAACAATGGCACTCAAAAATGATCCGGCATGTCTGCTTTGTGGTTTAAAAACCATTCAATACCCCGCGGCTGAACAAGCCGCATGCAAAATACCAGCTGAACAAGCCGCTTATAAAATGCCAAAAAAAATCCTACAGAAAAACAACTGGCAATTTGTGCAAAATTCCGCATTTCAAGACACGGCCGCGGGCGAAGGGGGGGGGGGGCGGCGGGGGGGGGGGGGGCGGGCGGCGGCGGGGGCGGGGGG
>JBCDLA010000039.1:0-23848 GCA_038745945.1 Cyanobacteria bacterium P01_H01_bin.74
TAATTTTAAAATTTCTTTACTTTAACAAAATAAAAGGCAGCAGTCTAAAAAAGACAAAGCAAATACTGATGGTACCAGGGATATTTTTTTTCTGCCTTTTTCTTTGTTGCTTTTTAGGGTATAACTTGAAACATGAATTGAAATAAGACTCTTATTCTTTAATGTGTATAGCCCGCGATTTATTGTGTAATTTTAATTTGATTCTTCTTCTTTCTTCTTGAATCATTGGTTCAATAAAAAAATTTATGGCCCTATTGCTTAAACCCAACCTAAACGAAACCATTTATCACCCCTTCGAATCGTTGTTGTACAAGACATGCTGGCTGAAACACCTTGCACAAAAGTTTGCGATGCAGGCAAATTACGATTATTTTGGGTATTTTACGAAACCAATACTCTCAAAGCCTAAAGTACTGACAAGGTATTTGCCCAAATTAAAAAAAATAGAACTCCTTGGCCATAATGGCCCTTTTGCAAACAGTTTTTGTGAAAATAGATTAAGTACATTTAAAGAATTAATAAAAACAGAAAAATGGGATGCATTTGAACTAAAAGGTTATGTTTCAAGGCCTTCAGGATACTCACTAAAAGCGTTGTACCAAATATTTACAGAACTGGGGCTCAGTCCCCTTGTTATGACGGATGAACCAGAGTATTTAATTCAAATGGAAGACGGCGGGTTTGAAGCCTATCTGGCAAAAAAATCAAAGAAAAACAGGCAATCAATCCGCAGACGGTTTAAAAAAGTCGAGCACCTCTCCCCGGAATTTCAAGTGTATCAATCTGCCGATGAAATCAATGCCTTCTTTAATTGTTTTTTTCGGTATCATGAAACTTATTGGAAAACAGACACCACCGAGTCCTATTTTTCTGACAGTCAAGAAAGAGCGTTTATACTGGACTTTTCAACAGGCCTGTCAAAACAAGGGGGCCTTCATCTCCATCGGTTCAAATTAAACGATACGTTGGTCAATATGGGAATGGCGATGCACAACACCTCATCTGAAGAATCCTCTAAAGATATTTTTTATGGGCATTTGACAATTAATACCGGTGAATACCTTGATTATGCACCGGGAATTTTAAGTACTTTTTATGAGCTTCAATATGCTTTTGAACAAGGTTTTAGATGGTTCAATTTGGGTTATGGCCTTAACCCATTCAAAGCCAATGCAGCTACCCATAAACTTAACCGGTACAAACTGCTATTAGTTAACCCAAAGTCTCTTGTTGGACACGCTTATTTAATGCAAATGAAGAAAAAACATTCAAGCGCTTTGTTAAATCATGAAACCATTCAAAACGCTGAGGGTATTTCAGAACTGTAATTTTTCTAGACTTTCCTCTTAAGGCTGAAAGTCGCAATGAAAATCAAAGAGGGGCTTGGTTTTTATCACCCAATGGATTGGCTTAACGTTTTTTTAATGGCACAAAGAAGACTCTAAATCTTTCTTTACATAAAGTTCCAGTTCTTTCATGTTTTTTGTTTTAGCAATTAATTGTTCTTATTCTGTTTCTTTCATCAAAAAACGCTATTTATTTTTCATCTCTTTTTTCTCTTCTGTCCCGTAAATGTGACCTTAAAATGCTTGCCGTTAATCGATCTACTCCTGCTACTATTGCTCAGAACCAAAAAACGCAGCGGAGTGAATCTGCAAGCTTTCAGCGTGGTATAAAAAAACAAGCGCCAAACGTTACGAAAATAGCTCCCATATTCAAAAAAATAGCCCATGCAACCGCATTAGCGGGTTTTACTCTGCTCAGTGGATACGGATTTAACAAAGGTGGACATACTGTAAAGAGCCTGCCCGCAGTTTTGACTGGTATAGTCCAGAGCCTTAAAAGGAAATTTCAAGGGGTAGAACCCCATACTGTAAAAGCTGCATTGCTTCTTGCAAAAGAGCAGAACCGAATTAATCAGGAAAATGCAGCACATTACAGTATTCCCGCTGGTACAAGGTGGGTCATAAAAAACCCACCTTACATTAGACATTTAAAACGGTTGATACCTTACACTTCTAAAAACTTGCCATTACAATCTGCTGAAAGCATTAAGCAGTTTGGAAAGCTTATCCCCCAAAAAGGCTGGCGCCAAAAATTGGTGGAACTGCCTGGTGTGCAATCAATTTTGGGGCGAGCAATCCGTCATACTGTTTGGCGTATTGGTTTATCTCTCTTAATAGAAAAAGGCATGAACGATGGTGTTTATATAACAAAACAAATGCGACAACATGGCCGGTTTAAAGCATTGTATTGTATTTTTCGGAATGCAATATCTCGACCTCCAACGCCTAAAAAAAGGAGTCAGAATTAAATTTCTTAAAATTAAACATCATAGGTCAAATTAGCAGGCAGCCTATTCCTCCACATTTAACTGGTGACTATAGAATATTGAGAAATTTTATAGATAGAATTAGATGTCAGTCTATTTCTAGAACTTTTAACGGTGAACAAAGAACAATGAGAGATATTGTTAAGAATCTTTTTTATGATACAGCGGTTATTGGGCATGAGGCAAACTGAATTTTTTCTGGATCTCGCAATTAAAAAAACGCTGCATTTTTTATAAATTAGCACTGCCACTATGTTCCAAGCTGTAGCCAAATAAGGCATAATCGTATCGAACCGGGTCTTCAGGGTTAAACGTCCGAAAGATAGCCGTTAGCGCCTCTGCAGTTCGCCAATTGCCCTGTTTATGCGGGGTAAGCTCCAAAAGGCTATTCATTTTTAAAACGTGGGTGTCTAAGGGAATGATCAAATCGGCAGGGGCAATACCGGCTTGCCGCCAGAGTCCGAGATCCACTTGATCTTCACCTGGGGCATCTTGACGAACCATCCAGCGTAAAAACATATTAAAGCGTTTGCATGCCCCACCGTTTCGGGGATGGGCCAACATAAAGCGAATCCCGTTACGCTGCCAGGCTTTGTGTTCTGGCGGTAAAACACAATCCCAAAAAAGGCCAATGGTGGTTTGCAGGCAGAGTCGTCCATCAGGCAGCCGGTGACTCTTGCTGGCGGCATTGGCAAAGCATGCTGCCAGCGATCCATAATCGTGGTAAATCCGTTGAAGCTGTTCAAGCAGGGTCACAATATCGCGTCCAGTATTAAAGCGGTAAACAAAGTGCTGAAAACGTCGGGCTTCTTTTTTAGGATTAAACCGCATCAAATAATCCAATGGCTCATCCCCCAGCAGCAAGAGCAAAGCACTGACTGTGTCAATAATTACCGAGCGGCGCCCATAACTAAGCAGGGCGGTCATCAATGCAACCAGCTCACAGGTTTGAAATTCATGCTGAATATAACGATAAGGCAGCTGCAGCGGGTCTTGGGCAATATAGGCAGCCGTCTTGTAGCGGTCTACCCATGTATCCAATTGCTGTTGCAAATCAGTGGTGGTTATTACCGTCATTTGTAAAAGGCCTGGCTATAAAACAGAACACAATCAGGAAATGCAGGTTATGAAGCAGAGAACAAGCTATTTCACTGGAGCAATTTGCTTTTGTCCTGTCAGCATTGATATGCCAGATTGGCCTTCATCATCCAGGTTCAACCAATCCAGTGTGGTTTTCCCAATATCTGCAAAAGAAGCCCGAATGCCCAGGTCACTGCCTGGTAGCTGATTGTTATACATCAGAATGGGGACATATTCGCGGGTATGGTCGCTGCCAGGGGCTGTGGGGTCACACCCGTGATCCGCAGAAATCATCAGCAAATCATCGGCGGTCAAATAAGTTAGCAATTCTGCCAGCCCAGCATCAATGGCTTCAAGGGCTCGGGCATAGCCTTCGGCATCCCGCCTGTGCCCATAGTGGCTGTCTGTTTCCACCAAGTTCACAAAAATTAGCTGCTTGTCTGAAAGCGGGAATGCATCCAGTGGCTTTTTTGACAGACTGATACTGTCCAGCGGCAGTGTTTTTGAGGCCAACTGATTCATCACCACAATACCATCAGCATTGCTGCCCGTGTGGCTGGAATGGGTGATCCCAGAAAAACAGAAAATATCTTCAATTTTCCCCACACTCACAACAATGCCGCCAGCCTCTTCAATCCGGTTCAGAGCTGTTTTCTCCGGGGGTAAAACCGCATAATCGCGGCGGCTTTTGCTGATTCGGGTAAAAGTTTCAGCATTTTGTCCTTCAAAGGGCCGGGCAATCACCCGAGAAACCTCATGTTGGTCCGTCAATAAATTTCTGGCCGTCTCACACCAATGGTACAGGGTTCCTAAGTCAATCTGGCTTTCAGGGCCCACATGCGCAGCAATCTGAAAGACACTGTCTGCACTGGTATAGACAATGGGATGGCCTGTTTTTAAGTGTTCTTCACCCAAACGCTGAATAATTTCAGTGCCAGATGCCGGGCAGTTGCCTAGCACACCCTTAACTCCAGTTGCGGCTTTAAAGGCAGTAATGACATCATCCGGGAAACCATCGGGGTAAGTGGGGAATGGGGTTGTCAGTGTAATGCCTGCCATTTCCCAGTGGCCCGTGGTGGTGTCTTTGCCTTTGGATTGCTCAGCCATTTTACCGGTGCTGGCCAAGGGGATTTTTTCTGGTGGAATTTGCGTCAAAGGAAGTAAGTTGCCCAGACCCAGCCGTTGTAATGTCGGCAAATTCAAGCCAGGAACAGCGGCATCAATGCTGCCCATGGTATTGGCAGACAGGCTGTCGCCGTAGTCAGGGGCATCCGGCAATGCACCCACGCCCCAGGCATCAATGACTAAAATAAACACACGACGTTCAGGCATGACGACGACCCTTTATGCAGAGATTTTGGAAACACTTTGATTATAATGCAAACACACACAATTGCAGTTGCTGCCCGTAATACTGCCAAATTGAGAAGCAACTGAAACGGGCTTATTAAAACTGAGTGCTAAAAACAGGACCGCTCAAAGAGGAAATCAATGGTCTGATCCATTTCAGGGGTCTGATCAATTTCAGGCAGCTGATTGTCTTTTGCTTCGTCAAGCCAATGCTGGAACCGGTTATTTTCATTTTCTGGCGTTTCGTTTTGAACTTGAAATGCCTGGGTCGCTATTTCTATTTGCGTGTCTGAAAGACAGGTTGCCCAGGGCTTTTCTGTCTGATTGTCTTGGTGATGGCTTTGGTTGTGGTTTTGCTCTGTGTTTTTATTTAAATTCTTATTGAGCAAAGCATTGTCTGCTTGGCTTTGCTCCAGCGATTTAAGGGCCTCCTGAGCAGTCAGCATTTGCTGTTTGGGAACCCGCAGATTAATTTGTTGGTTGATTTTTTGAGCTGAAAAAACATCGGCCTTCGGAAATCCTAGGGCTATCAGTGCCATTTTTACTGGGGCATGGACTGTATCCCCTCTGAAGAAACGACTGATTGCGGTTGCAAAAAAACAATTGTCATTCATCAAGGACGTTATGAGATCCGATTTTTTTTGATGGAAGACAACATCACCTTGGGACACAAGCCAGGGAACGGTTTTTTCAATGAGTTTGGCCATGGCAGTCACTGTTTTAACAGTTGGCATGCAGTTGTTAAAAATAATGCGGTCACACGGGATGGCTGGCAGGGTCATAGGGTCAGCACAGATAAATTTCAGTTTTTGTTGCCTAAATCTGACCGTTGCCCGGGCCTTTTCAATAGCACTCCCATGACTGTCAATGCCCACAATTTCAATATCTGGGTATTGTAACGACAGCTGATTGCTAAGTAGTCCCGAGTCGCAGCCGATTTCAACAATGCGGCGAACCCCAGTCATTGGCAATGCTGAAAAATGGGCAGACAGTATCGGTTGGGCAAACCATTTAAATACAGGGCGCAATCGCCATTTTAACTGCGGGTAAAGCTGAACCAACGTCTGGGTCAGCAGGTATTGTTCTGTAATCCCAAATGGGGTAATGCCCAAACCAGCTTGAAAAGTCTGAAGGGCCTCTTCTACAGGATTGTGCTGTCTTTTTTGAATGGATTGAAGCCCAATGCTTGATGATGAATGATCCACACCACGGCCTTAATGATTTAGAAAGTGAACCCATTGACGACAGAATTCGGCAACATTGCTTACCACTTTGTTGCTTATAACATTTTTAAGATACCAAAAATTGCAAAACAACTGCCTCCTGCAGATGTTGTAAAGCAGTGACCGGGTTTTGAAAGCTTAACTACGGCACTATGCAAAAACCCCGCTAATTTCAGACAGTGTGGTTAGAGCTTGAAAAAGATGAGATAATAACCTTGTTTTTTTCCATTAAGTTTCCACCAAAGCAGCCAACATTGGAGTTAACCAGGCAGTTAACCGGCCAGTTGCTTAATCCAGTAAAACAGTACAGAAAGTTCATACGGCTTGGGCAAATACAGATCAACACCAGCTTCAATCACTTCCGCCTGATTGCCTAACGAGGAAGTACAAACCAGCTGCAAGGAAGGGTTTTGCCTTCGAATCCCAGAAATAAACCGGTGCCTTTGGGCTGCTTGTTCGGATTCTGTTTTTTCTGTATGTAGAGAAACACCAGCCGCTGTGGCCATACGGGAGGATATTGAGGCATCAGGCAACAGGGCATCCAGAACCACTAAGCCGGCAGCCGCTTTGTTTTTGGGAAACCCTGTCTCTAACAGATGGGTTGCTTCAGGCATTGTGCCTGCAACCACAACAGTATACCCTTCCATTGCCAATGTAATCTGAAGCAGGTATGCCAGGGTTTCATCAGGTTCTGCAATCAAAATTTCTGGCAACGGTTGCTCAATGGAGACAGTCCCGTTGACTGCCTTTTCGGGTGTCATTGATGAGAGTTGCGGGCGGTTAATGTGCCACGATGAAAATGGCATGGTTTGTGCAACCGATCGCATTTGCTGGGCTGTGGTATAGCCAGAAACAAATGATTCAATTTTCTGATAGGCTGCCGATGCAATGCCAATACTCGCCGAAAGTAGCGGGACACGCCGGCTGGTCTGGTTATGGAGAACAGAAACCATAAAGCCCCGCTTGCGTTCAGGCTCAGCATAAAAATTGGGCACCGCCAGATCGAATTGCTTGCAGACCAGACGGGCCACTTTCTCTGTTTTGTCAGGGCTGGAGAGAATGAGAAAATCATTGCCATCACTCTGAAAAATGCAGTCGGGCGGAATAATAACATGCACCAGGATATTGGTTAGTGTTTTTAAAACCTGCCAAGTGGCCAGGCTACCGTAATTTTCAGTGTAAACTGCCAGACCATTGATGCCAATTAACATCATGGCCTGTTTCTCTCTGTAATTTAAGCGCCTTTGTACGACTTTTTGGGCCAGTTTTAAATTCGGCAAACAGGTCACTTCGTGCCGTTGTGCATCCAGATTTCTGCGCATGTGGGCAAGCAAGCGCACACGCAGCTCTTCAAATGAAACTGACCCTTGAATGGTGTCATCGGCCCCGTGAATTATGTAATCAATGCGTTGGGCTTCTTCACAATCTGAATAAACCACCACGCTGGGCTTTTGCCTGCCAGAAAAACAACGATCAATGGCCTTCAAAAACGCCAGTAAATCTGCGGATGACGTTTTCTCTGGTCTTTGCCCTGACTGCGGTTGTATAGCGTCCTGCTGGGCACTGGTATCAAATGTATCGGGGAAAAAGCAGATTAAATCGGGCAAGTGTTGGCTTATGTACTCAGAAAAAGACTGTTCTGAAGCCTGACTCGGATCAAAGCAATGGCAGGCAATCAAATGATCCTGGGCCAGGCTTTCTTGCAGTACCGCCCAGTTTTTTTCTGGCAGGTGGCTGTTTGCATTTGGATTTTTTTGAGTCCTATCGTCCACAGCAAGTCCGGTTGTTTCTGATTCAGGAGTACAACAGCCCACCAGAACCACAATTTGAAAGTGACTCACCATTGAAAAGATCCTTACAGGGTTCAGAATTCAGCGTTATAGATGCCGTCGGTGTTGATAGCGGGTGTGATCTTCAGGGGTTGCTGCGGGCAACATGACTGTGAATGTACTGCCTTGACCCTCAATACTCTCTACGGCAATGGACCCGTTCATTAACTCAACCAGGGTTTTGGTGATATAAAGGCCAAGGCCTGTGCCTTCAACAGTTTGAATAAGTGGCCGCTGCCCTCTGAAAAACTGTTCAAAAAGTTTTGGCTTCATGGCTTCAGGAATGCCAATACCTGAGTCAATCACTTGAATCACAACCTGCTGTTGTTTGGCTGTATCGTAATGCGCACTAACCGTGACTGGGGTATTGTGTTTTGAATATTTAACGGCATTATCCACCAGATTTAAAAGAACTTGTTCCAGTTTATCACTGTCCGCCCAGACTTCAAGGGATTTGGGCCGCAGGTCAACAGAAACAACGGGCTGAATTTGATTTTTGGCCTGAATGCTAGCAATGACCCGCTCAAGCAGGCTTCCCAAAAGGACAGGTCTGGGGATAAAATTTTCCGGTTGATTTTTTTTCAGCACAGAAACGGTTAGTAAATTTTCAACCAAACGAATTAAACGATCAGCCTGCTCTTTCATCAACTGAATAAAGCGGGTTTGTTCGGCTTCCGGCAGTTGAGACTGATAACGCAGCAATGTATCGGCAAAACCTTTAATGCTGGTTAACGGGGTTCGAAACTCATGGCTGACGGTACTGATAAAGTCCTGGTGAGCTGCTGTTACCGTGTTTTCGCCTTGCTCGTGAAGCTCTTGGGATGCTTGAGATGTTGGGGTTTTATAAGAAACCGGCAAGACAACCAGCAAGACATACGGGTCTTTTAACTGGACGGGCATGAGTTGAATCAAATCACTTGATGCCAAAGGGCTTGCTTTTTGCACTATTGTCTTAATTGGCGTCTTAACTGTTGAATTAAGTGATATCTTAAATGGCATGCCTGTTTCAAGCCCCTGGGCAATTGCATCGGCAGCCAGTGTTTGAAAGGCATCCAGATCGTTGGTGTTAGGACTTGTGTTAGGGCCAGTGTTAGGATGAGTACCAGAATTTGTTTCTGTGTCCGGGTTTTTGGTGAGGCCATAAAATGCCCTGTTTGCTTGCACAAGGCACGCTGAGAGGGTGTTGTACAAAAGCGCCGGCTGAGCAATGGTCTCTAGTGCTGAGAGGCATTTTTTTTCAGCATTGCCATGTTTTTCAGCGCTTTTAGAAACGGCGGCTGAACCCGTTTCCGGTGCGCTGTTATCGTCAAGGGGCTTTTCTGTCATTAAAGTACCGTGGCGGGCTATATCTGGTAGCTGTATCTGCTGGTTTTATCTGATGCTTTTATCTGCTGGGCGTCGCAAATTGTATCTGGTTGCTTCTCGTTCAATTGGTTTTTTTATAAAAAGGCATTTTCAACAGAGCAAAGCAATATCGGTTTCATTCAGTTTTTTTTGTAAGGTTAGCACAATGGCTTAACTGCTGATTAGCCCTGATGAGCATGTCTTAAGCAAGGGGTAGCCGAGGGTTTCCCGACTGGTTACATAGGCCTTGGCCACTTTTTCTGCCAAACGCCGGATGCGCAGAATATACTGCATTCGCTCATCTTTGCTAATGACACCACGGGCATCCAACAGGTTAAATGTGTGTGAGCATTTTAATACCTGGTCGTAGGCGGGTAAAACCAGATCTCGCTCAAGACATGCAGCCACTTCTGTTGTGTACAAATCAAAGTGCTGCATTAATGCCTGAGCATCAGACACTTCAAAGTTGTAAGCAGACTGTTCTTTTTCATTCTGCAAATAAATATCACCATAGGTTAAGTGGTTGTTCCAGGCCAAATCATACACATTGTCAATGTCTTGCAGATACATCGCAATCCGCTCACACCCATACGTTAATTCAACAGCCGTCGGAAAAACCTCAAGCCCGCCAGCCTGCTGAAAATAAGTAAATTGTGTAATTTCCATCCCGTCCAGCCAGACTTCCCAGCCCACGCCCCAGGCACCCAGTGTCGGCGATTCCCAGTTGTCTTCAACAAAGCGAATATCATGGACTGCCATATCAATGCCCAATTCGGTGAGGCTGTTTAAATAGAGGTCTTGAATGTTATCAGGCGACGGTTTCATAATAACCTGGTACTGAAAGTAATGCTGCAACCGGTTGGGGTTATTGCCGTAACGGCCATCGGTCGGTCGCCGACAGGGATCCAGATTGGCCGCGTTCCAGGGTTCTGGTCCCAAAACCCGAAGAAATGTGGCCGGATTCATTGTACTGGCGCCTTTTTCAATGTCGTAGGGGTACTGAATAATACAGCCCTGATTTTGCCAGTACTGGTTGAGTGTTGCAACAATCGATTGAAAAGTGGGTTTCATAGAAATAGGGTCTATTTTTTACGGGTGCTGTTCTAAAACATTGACATATAAAAATAAAGGATCAATTACTGTGAACACAACAAAGCAGCCAGGGCAATGGTTTTTGCATCCTGGATCTGTCCGGTCTTAATCTGATCCATCAGGGCTTCTGGCGGAAGACAGACCACGTTCAGCCACTCTTGCTCGCTGGGTTGTTTGGCTTTATGGCCATTAAACAAGCCTGATGCCTTAAACAGCCATAATTTTTCATCACAAAAACCAGGGGCCGTATAAATTGATGTAATGGCTTCCCAGTGCTTGGCCTGATAGCCGGTTTCTTCAAGCAACTCGCGTTGAATGGCCTTTAACGGGTCCTCTGCTTTTCCGTGGTGCCAGTCCAATTTGCCAGCAGGCAATTCAAGCAGGGTTTTACCAATGGGGTAGCGCCACTGCTGAACCAGGACCACCCGGCCATCATCCAAAACCGGATAGGCCACGACACCACCCGGGTGCTCCACCACTTCGCGATCGACAATTTTTCCGCTGGGGTGTTGGGCTTTGTCTTTGCGGATGGTGGTAATAATGCCCCGGTAATGGACTTCAGAGGACAGGGGTGTTTCGGTTAAATCTTCAACCCAGGCATTCACTTGGGTTTGTGCGTGCGGTTGTGCTTTATTTTTTTCTTTTTCGTTTTCTTTAACGGCAGAATGCTCAGGGGGTAAGTTTTTTGAAGACATAGGGAATTTTTTATTTAAACTTTTTAGGGGACACAGTATCCGTTTGCGTTTGAAAAAGTCGTTGCACAACTATACCAAAAAGGCATTGGGCTGAAACCAAGCGAAGAAAATTATTTAAAATGCCGTTTGCTCTTCGTCATCGAGGGCATCCAGAGACATTAAGGCCATTTTTGCCGCCAGCTGCTGTGCCTCTTTTTTGGACTTCCCGCTGCCTATACCCATCACTTCCCCGTGAATGGCCACTTCAATTTTAAAGGTACGGTTGTGAGAAGGCCCGGTTTCTTTAACGGTTTTGTAGTACGGCAAAACCCCTTCATCGGCTTGCGTTAACTCTTGAAGCACGGCCTTGTAGTTGCTTTTGGTTTTGCTGGCATCCACTTCTGCAATTAAGGACTCAAACAACTGCGGCAACAAGGTCCTGACCTGATCCAGTTTTCCGTCCAGAAACAAGGCTCCCAGCAGGGCTTCAAAGGCGCAGGCCAGATTCGACGATTTATTTTTTCCCCCGCTTCGGGCTTCACTGGCCCCAAAAACAATGCAGTCACCCAGGGCAATGGTTTTTGCAATAATGGCCAGCCTGGCATCGCTGACAACCACTGCCCGGATTTTTGTAAGCTCTCCCTCCCGGTAGTCGGGAAACTGCATAAAAAGAATTTCACTGATACTGAGTTTTAATACAGCGTCACCCAGATATTCGAGCCGCTCGTAGTTTTCAACAGAGGCCAGTTTGTTTTCGTGGGTGTATGAGCTGTGGGTTAAGGCGGTATCGTATAAGGCGTAATTTTTTGGACGGGTTAACCCTAACGATTGCAAGAGATCTCGGATTTGTTTTTTTCGTGCGTTGTCTAATGAAGTCATTTGGCGTTATAGACTGTCCTGATTAGCCGGTAAGCGGGCTTAATCAAGATTATAAAATGGGAAGAGAACTAAAAATTGGGCTTTACCGGCAGAATGCTAGGATCTTAAAACATGATTTTGTGAAGACATTTCAATTTTTCGTTGCTGTGGTTGCTTTCATGTTGTCTTCAAAATTTTCTTAAGTCGTTTAAAATCGGTGTTGTTTTTCGTTGTTTTTCATTTAAGAAAAGAAATTCAGTATTTCTCTGGCCAAGCCTTGGTGCATTATAAACCAATAGACATAATAATAGCAGACCACCCCTGAAAAAATATAACTGTCAATCCGATCCAGTATGCCCCCATGGCCCGCCAGCACACTGCCTGAGTCTTTTAGCCCGCCGTCACGCTTCATTAATGATTCGGTCAAGTCGCCAAGCTGTCCGACAACAATAATTAAAATGCTTAAAACAATGCCATGAAACGGGGTTAAGTGGGTCGCTGACAACTGGGTAAACAAGACGCCAACCGCAATGCCCGAAAGAAGCCCCCCAATGGCGCCTTCCTTTGTTTTTTTGGGGCTGATTTCTGGATAGAATGGGGTTTTCCCAAAAGCTTTGCCAATATAGTAGGCCCCCACATCAGAAGCACTGATGACAAAGATAGTAAACAGCACGTAATACATACCCGGCTGCTCAAACCAGGGCATGCCTGCAACACCCCCCAATTGCCGCAGTAAAATAAAGTGAGCCGGCAGATAAACAATATACAGCACCACCAACAAGGTGGCCCCAATATCTGCAATATGGGCCCGCGGTTTACGGAAGAGCAGTTTAAAAAAACTGGCAATAATTGAAAGGTGTAAAACCGCAGACAACCCCGTGGTGTAATTGAGGGTTGCCGTCACAATGGTTAAAACAAGGCTATAGTTCACAATGGTCTGAGAAGGCTTCAGCTGGACCCCAGCCATCAGGGTTCGCAATTCATGATGGCCAATGAGCATAATAGAGAGAATTAATGCGACCCAGAAAAAACCACCCAGAAAATTAGCCCCCAGGGCTATGAGCCCTATAATTATACCAACAGAAATGCGTGATTTCGACATAATTTGCAATTGAAAAGCATTGTCTGTTTACAATGCTACACCGACAAGACTTCGTTTTCTTTTTCTTTGACCAATTGCTCAATTTTATGGATAAACCGATCCGTTAGCTTTTGAATATCGTCTTGGGTATCTTTTAATACATCTTCAGGCAGATTGTCTTCTTTTTTGGCCTTATCCGCTTCTGAACTTGCATCCCGGCGAATGTTTCGAATGGTCACTTTCCCCTCTTCACCATATTTCCGGGCCAGTTTGGCAAATTCTTTGCGTCGCTCTTCCGTTAATGGCGGCACTGTCATGCGAATTACTGTTCCATCATTGTTAACTGGCAAGTCAATACCAGAGATAGCGATGGCTTTTTCTATTTCGGTAAGCATTGATTTTTCATAAGGTTGAACAACCAGAGTCTGGCCTTCTTGAACAGATACATTAGCCATTTGCCGAACCGGAGTGGCCTGTCCGTAATAATCGACCTGAACCCTATCCAGAAGCAATGGGTTGGCTCGTCCAGTTCGGATACTACCCATTTCATGATGCAGCGTGGTAATGGCTTTGTCCATTTTTTCTTCGGCCGTGAGTAAAATCAGTGCCAGGTTGTCATCGGTTGTCATGATTAATCATTCACTCTCTTTTTTGAGGATTAAATGCATTTAAATGGTCTGCATTGCTTTATTTATAAATTCTATAATAAAAAGTAAGTATTCAACTTTCCTTTTTTCTTTGGGTTTTTCTGCTTAAAAAGCTAGATTTTGTTTAAAGATTTTTTTTATTCCGTTTGACTAACCTCCAACTGTATTTACACTGTCGAAAAATCTGAGTTTGCCAAAGTAATAGACAATTTCAAAAGGGCACAGTCGACCCAGCAAAATTCAAACGTGCATTCGGTTATTCTTTTGTTTTTAACTTGCCTGCATCTAGACAGTTGGTTTTTCAACGCTTGTACGAACATGCTTACAGATGAGGGTACTTGAAAAATAGAAAACAGATTTTGAAAACGAGGATTGACAAAGTCAACCGCAGCTGAAGTTTAGGTAAGAAGACCGATTTAAAAAAGCTTTTACAGGGAAATGGAGCATAATTGAAAGGTATATCTATATCCATAAGCTTTATTGTGCAAGCGTCTATGAAAACCAGCCGTAAACTCCCTGTTTTTAAAAAAGAGCTTTATAAAGCAAACAAAAGGACAAACAAACGTTAAATTATGGCCAATTGTAACAATAGTTATCTGTACTAACGACAAATTCATATTAATTGTTTTTATACAATTGAGTATAAGTAGTAGAAAAAATATATCTCTATATGACTATCTGTTCAACAAATTAAAGGTGTTCAAAGTACAAACAACAGTTATTCTGTGTAAGGTTTATAAAAAATCAACCAGAAGACCCTGCTTGACGCAGGCATAGAATAAAAATAACCGATAGATGTAATTTCTGAGCATACAAAGAAAGTATAAGAGAGAAATGTTAGCAAAAAACTTTTCAGTAAGTATAAAGAGTCAAAGCAACCCGTTTGCTGACTTGTCACATCTTATTTCAGAGAGTCTTACTGTTCAGTATATTAACAATAAATCTGTTAGAAGCCAGGCAGCTGAGAAGAACCAGGCTTGGGCGATTTGGCCATCCCCACCAACCACTGACTTGCTGGGCCAAAACAGGGTGACTACTCTGCAATATAATGTAGGCCCTGAAATCGATTATTACCAATCCAATAGCAATACTTTATTTCCATCTGACAATTTTCTCATCAGCACATCGGACAATTCCCGTACTGGTGTTACCCATACAGTTTTTGATTCAAATGGGATACATCAGCATCATATGAATACCCGGGTAAGCCACGGCAGCAATTGCCAATGTTGTTGCTGTTGCCATTATGATGAAACCAGTGATGATGGTAGTGGTTCTGGTATTGACACCAGCGGGACTGGCACACCTTCATGGTTGGCAGGCATAATTAACCCGGGTACGGGTAACTATTTTGATATTTATAACACACCACCGCTGGATATATCTTCCATTAATGATCCCGCAATTGCCAGCATGTTTGATTGGACTTTTGGCATAGCAGCTACTGCAGCTGCTGCTGCTGCAGGCGTGGATCCAGGATCTGGTGGTTCTGGCGGTGGTCGGTATTATGTTACTAATGGTCTGGCTTACGAGAGAACAGATGATAACATCATTGTATTTGGTGTGCGTGACTCAGGGTTTCGTGATTCATACCAGTGGTCGGATGATGATGCTGAGGATGCCCATGCGGAAGCAAAGCAGAAGACCGTAAAAGAGGTCATACTGATGTGGGCTGATATGGCAGATCGAGAAGGGACAGTAGTCCATTTGCATTTAAATGAGATAAGGGAACAACGCGGGGAAGCAAACAATTTAACCACAGCAGACAGGCATGCCCTGGATACCATGATTTACTTTATGTCAGAAGAAATAGGCAGCAGCAGTATGGTGGATACACTGTTAGACAATTATGGGGACGAGAATCTTGACCCAACAGACAATATTATTACGGCCCATACCATAGCCAGAATGGGCGCGGAATTAGGCCTTTCTAAAGAGTTTTTACAGGCAAATTTAGGCTATATTGATGGCCTTATGGATCACATTAATACAAATTACGCTGTTTGGGTAGAACAATCTCAACATAATGACGGCGATGATCCCGGAGACGGCGGTGATTCTGGAGACGTCGGTGATGGCGGCGGCGGCGGTGATTCTGGCGGCGTTGGTAATGGTGCTGCTAAGCCACCTTTCCATACGACAACCTATTATGAAGATTCAGGCAATGAATATATTATTGAAGGTATTGGCACCGATGATAAAGACTGGACTAACAATACTACGGAGCAGAACGACCGATACCTGGAATGGTTAGAAGTATTATCACCACATTTACAACATATGGTAATTAAAGATGATCCTGATGATCCGAGGGCTATAAGTTCAAGAGGCGTAATAAGAACTTCGTCTATTGAAGCTTATCTGAGAGGTGAAGTCGATGGTGTCGATGCTCCGGAAGGAGAAGATGCAGTCGCAGTTACGCTACTTTATAATGAACTGTTGAGATTGAAGGGAGGAGTTGATAGAAGTGAGGGTTCATTTATTATTCAATATCTAGATCGAAGAGGAAGCTGGCAAGATGAGAAGTCTGGTCATAAATACGGGAACGGAAGAATAGCAGTAGCGGAATTTGCAGACTTGTTGTTTGATCACTTTAGTCAGTACGGTTATGGCGGTGACTATTCACGAGACGACTATGTTCGTGAATTTAATATTGCTACATACGATAATGAAGAGAGTAGACTGAATGATGAACCAAACCCTTAATGAAACAATATTCTATTGGTCTTCAACGGTCCAGTCAATAGAGGCAAGGGCAGTAAAAATCATTTTCAAAGAAGGGCTGTGCTAAACTACATTTATTATTGTTATTTCCCGTTCGTATTTTATTCAATGTCCTCTCAACCCAGCACTATCCAAAACCAGTCAACCGACTTTATTCCGTATGGGCGCCAGTCCATCACACCGGAAGATATTGCTGCCGTAACCCGGGTTTTATCCAGCAACTATTTGACCCAGGGCCCGGCCATCGCCCAGTTTGAAGCAGCTCTTGCCCAATCTTGCGGTGCCGCCCATGCCGTTGCAGTCAGCAGCGCGACCAGCGCCTTGCACCTGGCTTGTCTGGCTTTGGGTGTTTCCCCAGGTGACTGGGTCTGGACTTCGCCCATCAGCTTTGTTGCCTCAGCCAATTGTGCCCTGTATTGTGGCGCCCAAATTGATTTTGTGGACATTGATCCTAAAACGTACAATCTCAGTATCGATGCACTGACCCAAAAACTGACCGTGGCCCAAAAAAACAACACACTTCCCAAAGTGATCATTCCCGTCCACCTGGCAGGGCAGTCCTGTGATATGGCGGCGATTCACGAACTCAGCAAAACGTATGGATTCCGTGTGATTGAAGATGCTTCCCACGCCATTGGCGGCCAATACCAGGACCAGCCGGTGGGTGCCTGCCAGTATTCGGATCTGACCGTGTTTAGCTTTCATCCCGTCAAAATTATAACCACCGGCGAAGGTGGCGCGGTGCTCACACAATCTGCAGCGCTGGCCGAGAAAGTTCAAGAACTTCGAATGCATGGCATTACGCGCGATGCCCGTAAAATGCAGGCCTACAATGCAACCGATAATCCGCCGCCGCCCTGGTATTACGAACAACGGCATTATGATCACCCGGCGTTGGGCATCAATGCCCGCATGACGGATATTCAGGCCGCCCTGGGCAGTAGCCAGCTTACGCGCCTTTCTGCCATGATTGTGCGCCGTCATCAAATTGCTGAAACCTATACCACAGCTTTTGCCCCATATGCTGACCAAATTACTTGCCCGTGGCAGCTCCCGGAGTCGTATTCAGCGTATCATCTTTACATTATTCGTTTAAAAAATGCAACAGAAGCGTATCACCGTACTTTTTTTGAAAGCCTACGTGCTGCAAATATTGGCGTTAACCTGCATTACATCCCTATCTACAGGCATCCGTATTATCAACAGCATTACGGGTACAATGGGGTGGATTTCCCGAAAGCCGAATGCTATTACCGCGAAGCGATTTCATTGCCAATGTTTTACGGGTTAACGGATGAACAACAGGCACGGGTGATTGAGACCGTTTGTGATTTGGTTAAAAGGCTTAATTGATAAGCTTTATTGCGTTGAATACGCTTAATTCAATGAAACTAAAGGCCAAAAAAGTCAGCAACCGCATCAGAATCTGCTGGCAATGTGGCGCGCTTCGGGTTTCCATATTGAATCGCAGAATCCGGGTCTTTCAGGCCATTGCCCGTTAATACACAGACAATTTGGGAATTGGATTGAATCTTTTGTGACATTGCTTTTGCAGTTTTAAATAGACCGGCTACACTGGCCGCGCTGGAAGGTTCGCAGAAAACCCCCTCTTTTGCCGCCAGAATCCGGTAAGCTTCTGCAATTTCAGCGTCAGTCACCCAACCGACCTGTCCCCCGGACTCGTCTCTGGCTGCTTCTGCCTGAGCCCAGCTGGCCGGGTTGCCAATGCGAATGGCGGTTGCAAAAGTTTCTGGTGAATCAATTTTTCTGTTTAAGGCAATGGCTGCCGCCCCTTCGGCCTCAAACCCGTTCATACGCGGCTTATTTTTGACAACCCCGGCATCAGCGTATTCTTTAAAGCCTTTCCAATAGGCTGTAATATTGCCGGCATTGCCAACCGGTATGTAGAGATCGTCAGGGGCTCTGCCCAACGCGTCACAAAGCTCAAACGCCCCGGTTTTCTGACCTTCAATACGGTACGGATTGATTGAGTTCACCACACATGCTTTGCCAGAAGCTCCCAAATCCCGAACAATCTCAAGTGCCTGATCGAAATTGCCTTCGATTTCAACAATGGCCGCCCCGTACAAAATCGCCTGAGACAATTTCCCCAGTGCCACTTTGCCTGCGGGTAAAATAATCAAGGCATTTAATCCGGCTCTGGCACCGTATGCCGCTGCCGATGCACTGGTATTTCCCGTACTGGCGCAAATAATGTGCTGGTGGCCATCTGACAAAGCGCGGGAAACGGCATAGGTCATGCCGCGATCTTTGAAGCTGCCAGTGGGGTTTAAGCCTTCAAACTTTAAAAAAACCGAAACATTTGTAGCTCCCGCATAGTGGTTTACTAATTCAGCTACAGCTGGCGCTGGTATCAGCGGGGTGCTTCCCTCTTCTAAGCTGACAATTTGAAAGGCCTCGTCAAAATCGTAAAACTTTCGGTACCGCGCCAGTATCCCTGCCATGGCTACAATACTCTCAATTTACACGCAACCGCACATGCGGTATTTTGACGCTCAATGGTGCGAAGGCCTTCTGTAATTTGAGCATCGCTGACCGCTTGCGTAATCATAATGATAGCAGCCGTGCCATCAGCGTTAATACCCTTTTGCATCACCGAGTCAATGGATACCCCGGCATTGCCAAAAGCCAACCCTAACTCACCTATAACACCCGGGCGGTCTTGCGTGTTCATTCGCAGGTAGTATTTGTTTTGCGTTGCTTCTGGCTTCAGCAGTTCCCCTTCGGCAGGTACAGGATTTATTTTCATAGTCACAACCGGATCCGTATGATTCTGAAGCCCAGTGGCAATCGCCAAAATATCCCCGCAGACAGCGCTGGCTGTTGGCATTTCTCCAGCACCCCGGCCGTAAAGCATCACGTCTCCAACGGCATCACCTTTCACAAAAATGGCATTAAATTCATTATGAACACTGGCCAATGGGTGATCTAACGGCAACAGCATCGGATGAACCCGGATATCAAGCTTGCTGTCAGGGTGTTGCCTGCCAAAGCCGAGCAATTTAATGCAGTATCCCATTTCACGGGCAATTTCAATATCAGTGGCTGTAATTGCAGTAATGCCTTCCCGCAAAATTTTATTGGGATCAACCACTTTTTTAAAGGCAATCAATGATAATATTGAAATTTTATACGCTACATCAAAGCCTTCAACATCATTGGTCGGGTCTGCTTCTGCAAACCCCAACGATTGGGCTTCTTTTAGTGCCGTTTCAAACGAACAGCCCGATGTACTCATTTGCGTCAAAATATAATTGGTTGTCCCATTGAGAATGCCAGCCATTTCAATGATGGTGTTGCCAACAAGCGACTGTTGTAACGGCATAATGACAGGAATCCCGCCAGCCACAGCACCCTCAAACAACAGCCGAACCCTAGCCTGATTGGCAATCTCAAACAATTCTGGGCCATGTTTGGCGATCAGCTCTTTGTTTGCGGTAACCACATGTTTTCCGTTTTGCAATGCAGTTTTAACCAAGTGAAAGGCCTGATCCACCCCGCCCATTAGTTCAATGACCAAATGAATGTCTGGATCGTCTGCAATTCCTGTGGCATCATCGGTCAACAAAACAGAATCAGGCACAGTAAGTTGCCGCGTTTTGTTTAACTGTTTTACCGCAACTGTTTTAACAGAAACCAGCGGGTTCTTTGTTAATAGTTTGTAAACACCGGTACCGACGGTCCCTAAGCCAATCATCCCGACATTGACCGTTGTGGTTTTACTTTGGCCTGAATGATCAAGCGGTGTATATGAAGTATCAGAGGTTGTTGATGAAGGGGGTGACATAAAGACAAAACTCGAGTTGAAGTGGGCAAGACATTAAAACAACTGTGCTATTAAAATCAATAAAAAGTTAAAACGTAGATTAGAAAAAATGCAACTACTTTAGTGCGTCAGCACCACTGACAATTTCCAGAATTTCTTGCGTAATCGCTGACTGGCGCGCTTTGTTGTACTGGATACTGAGTGTCTGAATCATTTCACCCGCGTTGTTGGTTGCATTTGACATTGCCGTCATTCTTGCAGCAAGTTCACTGGCCGCACCCTCAAGCAAAAGGTTGTAGATACTATTGGTGGTATACATCGGCACCAAATGATTGAGAACCGTAAACACGTCGGGGGAAACAAGCAATTCAGAATTGGGTCCCGTTTCTGATTTTGTTTCAGTTTCTGATTTCTCATTGGGCAACTTGGCATTTTCCAGGCCTGCAGGCATTAAATCACTCAATGAACGAATCGGATTAACAGGTGTTACTTTGACTTTTGAGCTAATCAGAGAAATAAAATGGGTTGATAAAACATCAATGGTGTCGATTTCATCCGCTAAAAAAGCCTGAACCATTGTGTTTGAAATTTGCTCTGCATTCTCATAAGCCGGTGCCGCCGTAAAGCCCGATGACTTGCCAAGTATCGATGCATCAGAATATCTTGAAAATGCTTGAATAATCTTGTTGCCAACCAAGTAAAATTTAGGCACCAGACCTTTTGCTTTGATTTTTCGCTCTAAATTAAAAGCTTGACGGATAATCGTTGAATTATAAGCACCACAGAGTCCACGATCGGAGCTGCAAATGATTAAGCCTACTGACCGTATTTCACGCGGTTTTATCATAGACATCAGACTGGATTGATTGGCGTCAACCTGTTTGGTATCAATATTGGTGATAAGTCGATAAAAAAGGTGCACCAATGCTTCAGTATATGGCCTTGAAGATTTTACCCCCGTTTCAGCCCGCTTAACTTTTGCAGCTGCAACCATACGCATGGCTTGGGTGATTTTTTTTGTATTGGTTACGGTTTTTATTCGATTGCGTATGTCTTTAAGATTTGGCACCGTGTTTTAGGTACTCCTTTTTAAGACTTGTCAAGAGTTAGGGGTTGAAAAGGATTTCGTTTCGAATGGCTTTTTAATTTATCAGGTTTTAAGGAGGTATGGCTTTACATGCCTGTAAAAACCGTATCCCTAAACTTTTTAATGCAGCTGGTCAATTGTGTTTGTTCTGCTTCATCAAGTTTGCCACCAGCATTCAGTTTTTCCTCAACCGAAGTCAGGCTGCTACTGAAATAAGGGAACCAAGCATCTTTGAAATTACCAACCTGCTCAACTTCCAATGTATCTATCATCCCATTATTTACAGCAAACAAAATAGAAACCTGATGAGCAACGGATAGCGGATTATATTGCGGTTGCTTTAAGACTTCTCGAAGAATTTGCCCTCGCTTTAATTGATCCTGGGTAGCTTTATCCAAATCGCTTGCAAACTGTGAAAAAGCCTCAAGTTCTCTAAATTGAGCCAAAGACAAACGGATTTGACCCGCTACGCTCTTCATGGCTTTGGTTTGCGCCGCTCCTCCAACCCGGGAGACTGAAATCCCAGCATTAATGGCAGGCCGCATTCCGGCATTAAACAAGTCGGCCTCAAGAAAAATTTGGCCATCTGTGATTGAAATCACATTGGTGGGCACATATGCAGATACATCACCTGCCTGTGTCTCAATAATTGGCAATGCTGTAATACTTCCTGCACCCAGATCATCGTTCAATTTGACTGCCCGCTCAAGAAGACGGGAATGTAAGTAAAAAACATCCCCAGGATAAGCTTCACGGCCTGGCGGACGGCGCAGTAAAAGACTCATAGAGCGATAAGCCCACGCATGCTTGGTTAAATCATCATAAACCACCAGCACATGCTTACCCTGCTTAAGAAAGCCTTCGGCAATGGTAACAGCGGCAAATGGCGCCAAATACTGTAGAGGAGCAGCATCGGTTGCAGAAGCATTCACGATAATGGAATACTCCATTGCGCCATTGTCTTCCAGAACTTTCATAATTTGCGCCACAGAACTGGATTTTTGACCGATGGCACAGTAAATACAAATAACATCCTGACCTTTTTGGTTAAGAATTGTGTCAATGGCAACAGCTGTTTTACCCGTTTGCCGATCACCAATAATAAGTTCCCGCTGCCCGCGTCCAATTGGAGTCATTGCATCAATAGCAGTAATTCCCGTTTGCAGAGGTTGATGCACGGATTTTCGGTCGATAATCCCCGGTGCTTTTCGGTCTACCGGCAAAAATGCGTCAGCATCAATGTGTCCTTTACCATCAATAGGCATTCCCAGTGCATCCACAACTCGGCCTACCAATGAATTACTAAAAGGAACTGAAGCAATCCTGCCAGTTGACTTGACAGTCTGGCCTTCCTGAATGCTCTTGTAATCTCCCATAATAACAACACCAACATTATCAGACTCAAGGTTGAGCACCATACCAAGTGTTGCATTGCCGTCTTCAAATTCAACCAGCTCACCAGACATTGCCCCGCGCAAACCGTAAATTCGTGCAATGCCATCACCCACCTCAAGAACATTACCCACATTGCTGACTGTCATTTCTGCGGTAAAGTCAGCCAGTTTTTCTTTTAAAATTGCACTTATTTCTTCTGCTTGTAAAACCATCGTGAATTCCTTTTAATCGTTTTAAAGAGGGTTGGCTCAAGTTCGCTGCAATATCAGCTTTTTTAAGGTTTTTAGACGACCGCGGTAACTGTAGTCGATAACTGTATCACTGAGACGAATGAGCATACCACCCAAAAGGTCTGGGTTTATTGTTTGGCTTATCTGAATAGCATGATAACCGAATGTCTTTTTCAATGCCTCAACAACCTGCACTTGCAGGTCGTCATCAAGAAGCAATGGCGATTGCAATTCAGCTTTTGCTATTTTATGGTGTAAATGATATTGAGTTTCATACTCACGAACCAGCAGTGGCAGGGTTGCAAACCGTTTGTTGTTTAACAAAAGCTGAAGTAATGAATAAACCAATGGATTCGCGTCTTTGAAATTCGTTGAAATTAACACCTGCTTTTTGTCATAAGAGACAGCAGGACTCATTAAAAACTGCATCAATTCCGGCAAATTGTTAAACACAGTTAGAATACATTGGAGCTCTTCCAATATTAAAGTATCATCTGATTGCAACTGGGCTTTCTCAAACAGTGCTCTTGCATAGCGAGATGCAATTTTACTCATTTCAATGGTTTTGGACATTGTCTATTGTTTTCTTTCAGAAACATCAGGCAGCTTTTCGATAAAATCTGTAATATCTTGCTTTTGTAAATCTTTATTGTAAGCCGCATTGAGAATACCAGATGCGCTCTCAACAGAGTCTTCAAAAAGTTTTTGTTCAACGGCAAGCGCTGCTGATTTTTTTTTCATTTCAATTTGCTTTTTTGTATTGAGCCCAATTTTTTCTGCGTCTTGATTGGCTTTTTCAATAATTTTATCTGCCAATTGTTGCGCTGATTTTTCCGAGTCAGCCATCAGCAAATCAATTTCTTCATTGATACCGGCCATTTTCTTCTTAGCGTCTTCTAAAGCACTAAGGGCAGCCTGCTTTGCACGCTCAGACTTGTGAACATCATTGGCAATTTGGTCTGTTTGCTGATCAAGTTTTGAAATGATGTTGAATTTTTTTGCGACAAAAATTAGCACCAGCAACACAAGCAATACATTGAAAAGATTCGAATCAAGGATTCGGTCAATCAACGTATAAACTTCTTTTGCCTCACTATGCAATATTAAGAAGAAGA
>JBCDLA010000040.1:0-22915 GCA_038745945.1 Cyanobacteria bacterium P01_H01_bin.74
CAAAGTCCCCTTAACGGAAAAAAACCGAAGACTGTCCACAGTCAGTTCATAAAAGCCATGATTTCTTTTTAGCAGCATTGCTGTTTTTTCTAAACAAACTCAGCCTGAGTGCTTTGAGCCGAAAGTTTTGGATTTTACCCGCTTCTAATGAGTGCGGATTATACTGACTGCCAGGGTTCTCTTCTTGTTTTGTCTCTTTGGGATTTTTAATGCATTATTAGATTTTTTAATGCATTTTTATTAAGAAGAGAAAAATCTGGGCCAACGCCTTTTTGTTGATTTTTTCGTTGTAGGCTTCTGTTCCTGCAATAAAGGCTTTTGAAGATCTGATAATGCCAGTCCATCTTTTGCAGGGCGTATGCCCTCATTTTTAGTGGACTCTGTAGCCCCCTTGTTTTTTGAAGAGCCGGGTAAAGCGGCAGGTTCTGTGGCTTGATTATTCGGTTGAACTGAGATTTCATTCTTTCTTTTCTTGTGCTTGCGAGCCGCATCAATAGCAAGTACTCCCCCTGCTGCTATAATAGGAAGTCCAATTAAGAATGGAACTGTAGCTATACCAATGGCTGTTATGCCTGTTGCAGCTGCGACTTGAGCGCCTATAGATCCAGGAAGTCCAAATATTGCTGCAGTTGCAACATTCCCCGTTGAAAAAGCTGTTAATACACGATCAGTTCTACTTATACCAGTTGGTTTAAGAGGTTCATTTGTCTTCTGATTCGAACTGGAATTAACCTGATTGGTAAAATCTTCAACTGTCAGAGAAACTTGTTCGGTGGGAACTGTTTCTTGTTTTTTACTTGCTTCTGAAGAAGTGCTTGAATCAAAACTGTCATCTTCGGCTACTAGTAAAGGATTTTTAGCACTATGTTCAGCTGTTGCTTTTGACGGTTTTGGTAATTGCTTTTTAACAGTTATGTTTGATGCACTATCACTGTTTGCCGAAGTTAACGATGCTTCCATCATTTAATTCTTTCTATTATTACTCACTGTGCCTAAGTTTTTACTGTCTGTTAATAGGAAAATAGAACTAATGAAAATGAGACCAGTATTTTTCAAAACATTTACAGTTTTTTACATCTCTGTAACTCTTGTTCTGTAAAATATTTCAACTCAGAAGAGTCTTGTACTCATCAATATAAATAAATATAAAGTTAATAAAGGGGTGAAATTAATAAAAAAACAAGAAGGCCTTACAAACCGCCAATCAATGAACATTATGATGAGACTTGTAAAATAATCACTAAAACTGCTGCTAAAAAAGCTTCTTACAAGATGAACAAATAATATGCCACAAAAGTCATCTTCTCTCTCTGTCTCAAAAAACTTACAAAATTAGGCCTGGGGGGACGGGTTTTGAGAGGCCAGTGGGATAAGTTGAAACTTTTGCGCATCTTGCTGATCGGGGATAAGGACCTGCCCTGTTTGTCGGGCTTGTTCTTGCATTGCAAGTTCAGGCAATTGCTCGGCAAGTTTTAATGGCAAGCCCATATGATGAATTTTAGGCAGCAATTCAGCCACTGACCGGGTCACCAGCTCAGGTTTGTCATCATCGCTGTCTGCCACAATAAAATACAACGAGCCGTCTTCAGGATTTTTATGCAATGCGGTTAAAGTCAGCTCATGCCCAGTGGTTATCTTTCCTGAGGCGTCAGTTTCTGTAATGCCCACAACAACCGGCTCACCCATTGCAAAGCATTTTTCAAGCTGGCTGAGTGTCTGCTCAAAAGGTTGGTTGTATCCAATTAAATAATTGTCATTGCTGTTTTGCCCCAAGCCACTGGTGACCTGTTGAACAGAAACAGAACGCGTGCCTTGATTGTCTTTAATGGCGGTTTCCATGGCTGTTTTTTGCTCTTCAGTCAAGCCGCTGCTGCCATCAAGCATTAAATCAATGGCTGGATCGTAACCTGGGCTTGCAAAACTGGTGAGAACAGACTGATAAATGGTTTCAAGTGCCCCACGCGTGGTTCGGTGATGCGGCTCGGCTTTTTGGCTGTCGATGGCTCGCTCGGTTGCCAGAACGGATGCCTGCATCTGAATGAGAAAATCATTAGGAGACAGCACTTTAAAGGGCATGCCGTGCTGGGTTAGTTTATTAATGGCTTCCGCCGGGTTTTCAGGTGACAATTCTTTGGCGGAGACCTGTTCGACGGTGCTTCGCACTTTACTGGTCAAGCCGTTTAAATGACGAATCAGTTCCGCAGGTTCTTTGGTTGCCATATAATACATCACACTGCTAGATACACAGGTTGCACTGTATTCCACATCCAAATCTTCAGGCCTGACCTGCTTTTGGGGCACATGGATATCTGGCAGTGCATAATTCTGAAACCCTTGCCGGCGGCATGTGTTTTCTCGCAACGGACCATTGTCTTCCATCAGAATACGTTGTTTCCCTTGAGGGGATAAAGGCGGGATCTTTTGCGTAATCGCACCTGGATCAGCCAGTATATCCACTGCTTCGCGAACCAGTGCTTTGCTATTGTAGCCAGCGGCCCGTTGGGTGGTTAGCATGCTATAGAGCTGATAGAGAAGCGTTTTCTGTCCTTCTTCGGTTGTGCGTTCATGCAGCACGCCTTGTGTTAGGAGTTTTTGAAGTTGTTCTTGCCCCTTGGGTGTTAAAATCCGCTTAACAGCCTTAAACATTTTTAGCATCTGGGCAGGTGACTCTTGAATAGGTGTCGTGCTTTTGGCTGAAAAAGTTCTTCCCAGGCGTCTCATTGTATAGAATCCAGAAAATGGACGGCGTGCCCACATGCCCTCAAGCCAACCCATATTAATTTTTGCCTGGTTTTGCGCAGCCAGAATGTCACCTTCCAGGGGTTGTGCAGGCACTGCCTGGAAATGATCAGTATTTAATTGACCTGGCCTTAATTGACCTGGATAAACAGAGATGGGGGCAAACTGTTGCGGATAAATCGGTGCAGCCACTGGCAACGGACTGGCTGAAAAGGGCTGAGCTCCGGCAGACCTGGCAACGGCTGCTGGAAAAACAGGCATATTGGGTTGTGAATAGACTTTAGCCACGGGTCTCTTTATACTTGCTTGAGTGTAACATCATGAAAAAATTAAAATGACTTGACTATAAACAATAAACCCCTCAAGCATGGTTATTGCCAATTCACACAAAACGATGCGTTGTTATTTTACAAGTTGTTAATTTACAAAAAGAATACAAAAGAGATTTTACGTCACACAGTAAACCAACAGCCACAAAAGCATGCCGTTAAGCCCATTAAAAACAAACGATGAAAATCTGAATAGCCCGTTTAACAGCGAATTTATTGAAGGCCCCATGGGAGCTGGCAAGACCGCTTACCTGGTTCAAAAAGCACATGCATTACTGAATAATGGCCCTGCCAGCCAGGTTTTAATTCTGTGCAGCAACCACACCCGCCAGCAGGTTTTTATTGCCCGCCTGCTGGAAAAACAAAGCGGGGCAATGGCCCAATTGCCTGTCTATACCTTTTTGGGCTTTGTGAGAAATTGCCTGTTTAACGACTGGCCGTCGGTTGAGCTCAGTATTCAACAGGTTGAAGACAGGCGATTAAGCCCCATTCGTCCAGAACTATCAGGCTTGGAAGACAGTGAATTTATTTTACGCATTTTACTGGCCCGTTTACGCCACCAGAAGAACACCACTTCTGAACAGCCATTTGCAGAATTTCCTGGAACGGATGCCCATATTTTAAAGCAGATTATTCGGCGTTTACGATTGCGTGCAGAAAACGGCTTGACCCGAAAAACCATGCAAACCCGTTCTGAGCTGTTAAATGAGCAATGGCTCCCCGATGTCACGCAACTAGAAAATCAGTTTGACAAGGTGAGTTATGCACTGCGCGTTTTGGATCCCAGCAAACAACTGGAAGTCTTTCACCGGTTACTGACAACAGACAGCCCGCTTCAACGCGAATTGCAACAACAGATTCGGCACCTGGTTGTGGATGACGTGGATGAAACCATTGCTGCACAACAGCAATTTATTGCCCTTCTGTCTCCAACCCTGGAAACAGTCACCATGGCTGCAGACATTGACGGCGGATCAAGACGCGGTTACTTAAACGCATACCCCTACGATTGGGAAGCATTAAAAGCCTTAAAGCCGGCTGCAACAACGGTGGTCTTGCGCAGAGAGGATGCCATGGCTGACAACGCCGCCCGACTACTCAACAACTGGAAGCTCAGTGACAGTGAACTTGAGCGGTCAAAGCCACTCTCCGATGCGATTACTTGTGATGACACGTTTATGACCCGCATTGAAATGATGGATGCCGTGGTCAGGCACTGTTGTTTGCAGCTTGAGCAAGGTGCTTTGCCTGGGGACTTGGCCATTGCTTTTCCGAAAAGCGACTTTTTGGTGATTTACCATTTGCAGCAGAAATTAAAATTAATGGGCATTCCCATACAGCTTTTATCGGGGACACAGCGGCCCAGCGACAACCCCAAGTGCCAGGCCTTTTTAACCTTAATTCAGTGGGCCAATCTGTCAACCTGGCATTGCCCGCCATCCCGGTGGGACATTGCAGGCATTCTGATTGAGCTGTTAAAGTTGAACCGGGTTGATTCCTCTAAGGCGCCTGACCAAAATCATGAAAGTGATAGCAAGCTGAGCCAAGCCCTGGCCGTGGAAAATACAGAGGCATTGGTCGATCAGCTAGCCACAGCAATTGCCCATTGGTTTGAGACTGTCTGGGCAAGACAGTCTGATATCAATCAGGCCAGTGTTCAGAAAGTGGGCAACCAATCTGCTGAGAATTCAGATCCGCCGGCTTCTTGGCAAACAAAATCAGAACAGCCTCCGATTGATCCCATTGCCCCCGATCCCTTTGCCCTTGATCCTTTTGGGAATGTTTCTCCCGTGCAAGACATTGCCCCCAGTTTAACCTGGCTTCAGGCCAATTGGCCTTCTCATCAACATCATCATTGCCCTGAAAAATCATCCAGCCAGTATGCCATGACTAAGACACAAGAGACACAAGAAACCCTTGAGGCTCATGAGACCCGCAAGACCCATGCGCCTGATACGCCCACAGCAACGGATGGATTTGATTCTGCTCCCTTGCATTCTGATACATTCTGTTTTAATGACCTGTGGGTCAAGCGTTATAAACAGCTCACGGATTGGTTGGCCATGGCAAAAAATCAGTCGTTTCGGGATCAGTTGTTTGGGTGTTTTAAGCACCTGATTGCCCCGTTTGCCTCAGAAAACGATCGTTACAGTGATTTAAGCCGAATTTTAAACAGCTACACCCGGCAGGCCGCTATTTTTAGCGGCCTTTGCCAGACCCTTGGCGAAACGAAAGCCTTGCAGCTCATTACCGGAAACCACAACGGGATAGATCCCGCCCCCTGCGATCAATCGAAAGCCTTTGGATTCTGGTGGTTAAATCAGGTGAAGCTGGGATCAATGGCAGATACCCCGGATGTCCCGGATGCTGTTCGCTCAGATGCCCTGGTTTTGGGGACCCCGCAAAAGCTGATTGATGCAGAAGTATACAGGAAGCACTATTTCTGGCTGGATGTCAGTATGCGCGAGTGGGCCAAAAGCGACAATGCGCCCCTCTACAATGCCTGGGTGCACTCTGCCGTATGGGACGGCAGCCATTACGCCTTTACCGATGCTTTTCAAGAGTCTATTATCCGCTACCGGGCTGGCCACATTACCCGCACACTGGCCTTGCTGGCGCAAACGTCCATTGATGCCTATGCCAGTGAACTGGATGAATTGGGACTGCCCAATGCCGGGAAACTCCGGATGCGTTTAATTTCTGATGCTGACAAAAAAGAAGCATCCATTCCCCTCGAGCGGGCCAGCCTGCGCGCCGATCAACAGCCAATCCTGGCATACCAGCACGGCACCATGGCCATTAGCGCAGTACCTGGCTCGGGCAAAACCTTTGTTAATATTGAATTGCTGCTTGAGCTGATTTCTCGGGGGGTGGCCCCTGGCAATATTTTGGTTTTAACGTTTATGGACAGTGCCGCCAAAACCCTGCTTGCGCGGTTAAAGAAAAAATTACGTGGTCACACGACCGAATTGCCATGTATTTCAACCATTCACAGCCTGGCATTTCGCATTTTAACTGATGCAGACAACGCCCTGGCATTGGGTATTTCCCCGGATACGCTTGCCGTGATGGATGACATTCAGCGGGATACCATTATTAAACAAGTGGCTGATGCAACCATGCCCGAAGGCATGAAAAAACCAGCAGAGTGGGCTTCAGCCATCAGCAGTGCAATTGCCTATGCCAAAACCGTTGGCATTACTCCAGAGGCCATTGAGCGGAGTAACCAGTACCGGTTACAAGAATTTCTGCCAGCATATAAACGCTACACCCAAGCCTTAACGGCAGAGGGCCTGTTGGATTTTACAGACCTAATTGTTCTGGCCATCCGGTTGTTAAAAGAAAATCCAGACTGCCGCAAACGGTATCAGGAACAATTTACCTATATTATTGAAGATGAGGCGCAAGACTCTTCTTGGCTGCTCCAAGAATTTATTGCACTGTTGGGTGGCACAGCGCCCAATTTAATTCGCACCGGAGACACCAATCAGTCCATTACCGCCACATTCAGCGCCGGGGATACGGCCCTGTTTCGAGACTTTATCCAGTCTGCCGGTACGGTTATTCAAATGCAAGGCAGTGCGCGCTGCGCCCCGGAAATTATCAGTTTAAGCAATGCGTTTATGGCAAAAGCCCAAACACTGGATTACTTAAGCGCAGCTTTTGTGCCAGTTCAGATGGATGCCATCGCCGGGATGAACCCCGATTTGCTTTACCCCGTTGATGCCAAGGTCTTTGAGCGTGATGCGGAAGAAACCCAATGGATTATTGAACGCATTCAAGCCATCCGAGCGGCTGAGCCGGATGCCAGCATTGCAGTTCTGCTGCGCCACAACAGCCAGGTTATTCAACTGGCAGGCACATTGCAGCAGCTGGGAATTCCGGCCATCAGTTTCAGTGAGCAGCTGCACGCCAATGCCGTCTTTGGATTCATTTTTGCCACATTGAAAGTTATTTTAAACCCAATAAATCAAGATCCTCTTTATCAGGGCTCTGGCAATAAAGCACAAGCCCACACACCGCAATCCAACAAAACACAGACCCAATGGTATCACCAGTGGTGCCTGCTCAATGATGTGCCGCCACAACCGGACATTGAAGATTTTCTGAATCAGCACAGCCTTTTTTACACCCCGCCAGAAAAACTGCACCACCAGCTCTTGCGCCAATGGCATTACGATTTTCAGGAATTTCGCCAGCTCAGTTTTGGCCAGACTATCAATACCCTGATTGCCCGCATTACCGATCGCTTTTGCACGGCAGTGGCCAACCGAAGCAACGGCTACCTGTGTGCATTAATGGCCCATGAAATTGTTCAATCAATGCCTGAGGGCACCGGCTTGTCTGCAATAGAAACTGTGGCCAAGGCCTTTGACGGCTATGAACGCAGCTGGAAAAAATCTCGGAACTTTAACCAGGTCTTGTTGCAAGACAACGCTTTGGGTGGTGTTGTGCAACTGATGACCCTGCACAAATCCAAGGGGCAGGAATTTGATGTGGTTTTTATGCCTGCCATGCAATCCAGCTTGTTTCCAGAGGCTTTAAATCAGGTCAAATTCGATGAAACCGATCGGCTGACCCTGGCCCTGAAGGCATTGAAAGATCCTGTAAAGACCCCGCAGGGCCCTAAAAACCTGGCTGAATTCAAGAAACAACAGGAAGACGATCATAAACAGGCCAAGCTGGAAGAGAACGCCCGTCTGGTCTATGTTGGCTTGACGCGTGCCAAGCGGGCCTTGTTTTTATCAGCCCATACCCAGGAAACCACGCGGTATAGAAAACTGCGGCCAAACAAACCTGCTGGGTTATTTCTTGCCTTGCAATCCCTTCTACAACCCCCTGTAAACTCCCACCAACCTGTTGCGCCAATACCCTCGTCATTATAAGCTTTGGTGAATAAAAAAGGCTCTAGATCACTTATGAGGAATCATCAATGTTTAAAAATCAATGAAGAAGTAAGGTTTAAATAACTACCCAATTAAAAAATAACTCGTCACTTTGTGCTAGATGTAAATGCGACTCAAACGGCTGCTTTGTTAGGGATGAGCCGTTTAAAAATAGCTCATAGTCCAAGCAGATAAACGGTTGTTAACGGGGGAAATAGAAATCGATGAAAGCTATTTTGGAGCGAGCCGCCCACGCGGAGCCCCTAAAAAGCTCAAGCGTGAGCGTGGCACATTAAAACAGCCCGTGTTCGGTATTTTTGAAGGAATACTGCTTAGACAATGGTCAGCATGTGAATGGCATTGAAAGCTTTTGACGTTTTACCAATTACCAAGCGTTGTTTAGCCCGTTTTAATGGGATTACCAAACATGTGGTTTATCGGCATTTTAAGGAAAGTGAGTGGCGATGGCAAAGAAAACCCGTAAAAATGCAGGATGAAGTGTTTGAACTATTCAAAACTCTGCGAGTTTCAAACAGTTCAAACACTTCCGATGACTACTGATTGTTTTTATTAAAGTAATCTAGAGCTTAAGCAATGCCAAAACAACCCATAAAGCCCCGTAGTAAAAGCCAGAACGATAGAACACCCCGTTAAGTTTTATTTGGCCCCTATTTTATCCAGCGCTTATATAGCCATTAATGCCGCTGCAGTTAACGCCGAACCCGGGTCGCAGCCCCACTGCCTGTGGTTTCGTAGTCAAAAATAAACTGAACCGGAATCGAGCGACCTCTGAAATTGGGAGGCAATTGCCTGAACGGCGCTGATGCCCGAACGGCAGAAAGTGCTGCGTTGTCTGCAGCCACGGACCCGGATGAGCGATCAATCCGTAAACTGAGCAGGCGGCCATCACGGCCAATCACAAAGTAAGCCACAACCCGCTTGCTTCGGTCTTCAACGGGTGGTGTCCAATTCCGGCGAATCCGGCGTTGCAGCTCTGCAATATACGGGCCAAAATCGGGTTCAGCAATGGCATCAATGCCTGCACGCCCCCTCCCACCACCAGGGGCACCCGCCTGATTGTAAGCCCCGCGGCCACCACTACCCCGGTACGAAGAACGTGAGGGAGATCCTGAAATGGTACTGGGCCGGGGTGTACTTGAAGGCCTGCCTGCACTGCCTGAAGATGCCGACCGGCTGGGTGTTCGGGCAATAGGGCCACCCCCGCCAGTAATTTTTGGATTGCTGGGTGCAGGGGTTTTAATCGACGGGGCAACCGGGTTAACCGGACGTTTGGCAGCAGTGGGTGACTTTCTTTTACTCACCACTTTTCTGGGTGCTGGCGGCTGGGGTTTCTTTTTTGCTGGCTTGGGGGTTGGTTTTTTAGGCGCAGGTTTTACAGCCTTTGGCTGTGGCTTTGGTGAAGGCTTCTGTTGGGGCTTGGGCTGAGATTTGGGTTGTGGTTTTGGGGTGGGCTGGGCCTGACTTTCTTTTGCATTGCTTTCTGCACCCGCTGCCCGTTGCGACAGAGAATTGGACGGTTTTTTGGGGGTTTCTCCCCCAGAGCGGGAATCTCGCTCGGCCCGGTTTTTGGTGGGGTTAAGGGGCTTAAGTTTTGGACTGTTATCGACTAGAACAAATTCAATATCACGGTTTTTGATTTTAAGATCAAACAAGTCAAAATTTATGCCAAAAAATGCCAATACGGTGACAAGAAGCGCAATAAAACCCACCAGCAAAACATGAAAAACTGACGAGAGCATAATCCAGAAGAGAAAACTGCGTTGCTTGCTTTGTCTGACGATGCTCAGCCCGGACGGCTGCTGCCTGTCTGCCTCTGGGTCCAGGTCGGTTTCAGTGGGTATTTTAAATGCATTGGACATTGGCAATCAGAAAGTTTATCTTTTATTTGACTAGTACTTAATATTCTGACAAAGAATTGCCAACATGTCGATACCACAACCAATAGCAGATCCCTCAAACAATCGAGAACTTGAGAATCCTAATCCTGTTTTTTACGCTTTATTCTTGTCTTACGCTTAATTCTTGGGGCCACCATTCCCCGACTTAAGACCGAAACTGAGTCTAACAACACGATCGATCCTGAATGATGACAAACCTCGTTGAAGAAACCCGTTTTTTAAACAGCAGCACCTTCTCTCAAAAGCAGCCAGAAGAAGCCATTGAAAACACCCACCAGGGCTGGTTCGTTGTGGCTGATGAAACGGGGCGGTGCCTGTATCGATCCGCTTTGGCTGCAGAAACCTGCAGCAGCTTCTTTCGATCTTGCGCCAAGCCGTTTCAGGCTCTGCCACTGGTTCTTGAAGGCTTTCACACCCACTGGGATCCAAAAACCCTTGCTGTGATCTGCAGTTCACATTCCGGCGCACCTGAGCATACCACCCGTGTTTCTAAGATTTTATCTGCTGCGGGCCTTTCAGCGGATGACTTGCAATGTGGTATACATGAGCCCTTAGACACTGAAACCAAGCTCATCCTGAACCAAGACAATCAACCGGCAACCCGTCTACATCATAATTGCTCGGGGAAGCACGCAGGCATGCTGTTTTATTGTGTGGCAATGGGTGAAGAAACAGCCTCCTATCTAAAGCCAACTCATCCTGTTCAACAGAAAATATTACAGGGAATTCAGGCATACAGTGGCCTGGATTCGATTCCTACAGGGATTGATGGCTGCGGGACACCGGTATATGCTTTGCCGTTGAAAACAATGGCAAAGCTGTACGCACGCTTGCAAACTGAGGATGTGTTTCAGCCCATCCGCTCGGCAATGTGTACTTATCCGCTGCTGGTTGCCGGAAAAAACAGAATTGATACGGCCATTATGACCGCATCCGGCGGGAAAATTTTATCAAAAGTAGGGGCTGATGGCGTCATTTGCCTGTCTCGGATTAATGAATCGTCTGGCCGTGCAGAAGGCCTTGCATTTAAGCTGGCTTCCGGAAGAAACAGTGTGCGGGATATTGCCATTGTTTTAATCCTTGAAAAGCTGGGCTGGCTGTCTACTGAAGAGCTGGCTCATCCGCTGCTGCATTTTTTTTACAGCAAGCAATCCCGAAAAAATACACACGATCAGTCTGTTGGGCGTGTGGTTATTAATCTGGCTCAATGAAGCATTATTGCTAAGCGGGTTGAAGGAATAATCAGATTAAAGAGAAAGACCTAGGTTATGTAAAGTAACACGCTTACTCTCTCTCTGGTTGCTGTTTGTTG
This sequence comes from Cyanobacteria bacterium P01_H01_bin.74, assembly GCA_038745945.1. Lineage (GTDB taxonomy): Bacteria > Cyanobacteriota > Vampirovibrionia > Vampirovibrionales > Vampirovibrionaceae > JBCDLA01. The sequence goes on from JBCDLA010000040.1 coordinate 11,186, forward strand.
GTTTTATGTATTGCCGCTGGCTTTACAGATTGATCAATCAATGCCCTTCAGTTATAGTTTTCTAATTAATGGATGTGTTAAATAATTAAAAGGCATGCCGGTGTAGCTCAATGGCAGAGCAACGGTTTTGTAAACCGTAGGTTGGGGGTTCAATTCCCTTCACCGGCTTATTTTTTAGATAATTGTTTTTTGGCACGACCGTGCCACATCAATTGTTTTAAAAGCACGATTCTTTCACCGTTATTTTTTGGGGCTTGTAAAAAATTTGTCTTGATTCATGAACGATCAGGATGCTTTTATTGTGAAAATTTTTGGGAATACGGTTGAAAAAATAGTAAATCAGCTTAAAATCATTTTAAAAAAAGTAGAAGAACCTACTTTCGCTGGAAAAAACAGAGGCAGATTCAAGAAAGTTGGGCCATTGTTAACGGAAAACTATTATTAACCGTTGTTTTCCAAGATCACTTACTCCCAAATAAAGCTGAGGTACACTCTATACCCAAAATAACCAGTGGTCTCGATCACTGTGAGACCATCGATCATTGGATTTCATGGAAGGAAGACGATATCACTGTCAAAGCCTGGAGCCCAACCTATAAAGTTGACTTGTTAATAAAATTAAGCGTCGTATATAAAAAAGTATTTTCAACGGTATTCAGCCGTTCATCCAGACCACTTGGAAGCCGAATGAGACCAAAACACATTGCGGGAGATTCCAAACACAGCGCTCAGCAAGCGCCGTCATATGCACACAGCGGTGTCCTCAATGGCCCGGTTCTTGTTTGAACAAGTGCCAGATACATTAACTCACGAGGCCTATACCCGCATTAAAATGCTGTATCCTAAAAAACCACGTTCGTATGAACCCGAACAGCACCTCTTGTATGAGGAAGATATTCCCCAGGTTTTTGCAGGTATACAACGGTGTTACCCGCAAGATCCGGCTAAAATCCAGCTGATGAAAACACTCATTACGGTTCTGCTTGAAACCGGGCTGCGGGTGGCTGAGCTGGTCACCTTAACTCAGCCTCAGATGCGGTTTGGGGAAGCCCGGCAACACCCGTTCATTACAGTCAAGGGGAAAGGGGCCAAAGTCCGCAAGATCCCATTTAGCCGGGCAGCGCAAACGGCAATGAAGGATTATCTGAATGCTTGCCAATCGCCAGATTTGGGGCAGGTGTTTACGGTGTATCATAAAGCCAGAAACGAATGGGCCACAGTGAAAAGAGACTGGGTTGTCCGGGAAGTGGCCAAAGTATCCAGAGCTGCGGGCATTAAATTCACAGCCCACAGCTTTCGGCATTACCGGATTACACAATGGGCCAATAACCCACGTATTCCGCTCAATGCGGTAAGACTTTGGGCAGGCCACAGCTCAGTGACAGTCACAGAACGATACATTCATACCCGTGATGAGGATGCATTAGCAGCGGCTATAGGTTGACAAAACAATGAAAATAGTTAATAGTACTGAATGAAAGGGTTCTAAAGACTGGAATACACTTTATAAAAGCATTTTACAAGCTCCATACAGGACTAAAACCAGGGAGGTCAAGAGAATGCAGATAAAGAAAATCCTAAATATTAATCGGTTCAATGGTCTTCGGGATTTGGATAATCCCAAGATTGTATTGCGGGAGTCTGCCTGGGGCATTTAGCTACAAGAATGTGCCATCATGTTTTTCAATTTTCCATAGCCCCAATGCCAGATAATTGAGCATGTCGGCGGCTTTGTAATCTTGAGACATCAGCCAGGCTTTCGCTTCAGGGGTCAGTCTAAGCTCAAAATTCTTAGACTTTGGGATTTCTGAGACTTGAAGCATATGAATTTGTTCTTGGTGAAGTTTCCAACCGCCAGTTAACAAATATTCAATCACAGTGCTAAAAGGTGTTCTGCACAAAGCAACCCAGTCTTTGGCGGCGGGCGTTAGCCTTAAAGCAAGTCTTGCGGTTTTTCTTACGCGGTAGGCATCTTTGTTGGTCATAAAATAAATATGTCAAGCAAATCAGATGCCACCATTAACCGCAAATTGTCACTGCTTTCCACGTTGTTAACATTTAACTGACACGTTGACGGCGTGGTTTCAAACTTACCAATCCGGTCGTCCGGGACGTTACGGTATTGCCCCCAACAAGCTTAAAGCCATTGACTTTGAATCCGCCGCCTACATTACAGTGAGTGTGGTGTTAAACAGCTTAACAAATTCCGATGCGTCTTTTCAGTCGGTTGCTGTACAAGTGGGGAAAGCCGTTGAAGATGAGTTGCGGCTCCGTAAATTTTCAAAAGAAAACAACCCGTATTTTAAAGCCGTGCTTGCGCGGATTAAACAAAAGCCCCACTTGGGCTATAAACGACAAGTCCTTATTCATGCGATGAACAACGGGGCAAAGATTCACTGGCAGGACTGGACCCCAACCGAGAAACTTCATGTGGGCAAAGTCCTGGTTGAAATTCTACTCACCGCAACGGGGATTATTACGATTGAAAAGCGTGCCAAGCGCAAAGGAAAATTTCTGTATTGCATCACAATGAAAAATGATGTTGCCACCTGGATTACTGAAACACACGCCATTTTAGAATCCCATAAACCCGCCTACTTCCCAATGCTTGTTCCCCCAAACCCCTGGCGTTCTCCGTTTGAGGGCGGGTATTACTCGGATTTAATTTTAAGCAAACGTTTTGTGAAAAAAACGTCTTCCCGGTACTTGCAAGAATTGGCCAATTCAGACATTGACAAGGTTTATAAGGCCGTGAATACCGTTCAGGAAACCCCCTGGCAAATTAACCCCAAGGTCTTGTCTGTTTTGAGCTATTTCTGGGAACAAAACAGTCAGATTGCTGGGTTACCCAACCGTGAGCAAGTGGACCATCCGCCATCTCCCTTGCCAGAAGGCATGGACACCAAGACACTCACGGGTGAAGCAAAGCTTGCGCATGAAAACTGGTGCCGAGAAGTTGCCGAGATTTATTCAACCAACCGTAGCCGGGTCTCTAAAGTGATTCAGACCGCTATGATTCTAAGCATGGCCAAGCGCTTTAAAGACGATACCATTTATTTTCCTTGTGCCATTGACTGGCGTGGCCGGTTATATCCATTACCCAACTATTTAAACCCACAGGGCAATGATTTTGCCAGAGGGTTACTCCTGTTTAATAACGGGAAGCCCATACAGTCCAAGACGGCAGAAAACTGGTTGGCCATTCATGGGGCCAATACATTTGGGCGCGATAAAGTCCCCTTTGAGGCGCGCATTGCCTTTATTCAAGAGAAAACACCAGATATCTTGAAGGTTGCCGCTGATCCGTACACGCATCAATTCTGGACTGAGGCAGATAAACCCTGGCAGTTTTTAGCTTTTTGTTTTGAGTGGGCCGGTTACCATGCTGACCCAGACAACTTTGTTTCCAGACTACCGGTTCAATTGGATGGCACCTGCAATGGACTTCAGCATTTCTCTGCAATGCTCAGGGATGAAGTCGGCGGACGTGCGGTTAATCTGGTGCCTTGTGAGCACCCGCAAGACATCTACCAGCAGGTGGCAGACCAAGTGATTGAACGCTTAAAAAAAGAAGCAAAGACAGCGTCTAGCCAGTCCCATTTGGCTGTGCAATGGCTCCTTTTAGACGGCGCCGTTTCGCGGGGATTAACCAAAAAGCCGGTGATGGTCCTACCCTACGGCGGCACCAGACAAGGCAACCGAGCGGCCATTCAGGCGTATTTAAAAAAATATTGTGAACAAAAAGGTCTAACGCACAGCCCGTTTGGTTCTGCAGCAGCGGAATTTGAAGCCTGTGTGTTTATGCGCGATATTGTCTGGGAAAGTATTGGCGATGTGGTCATTGCGGCAAGACAGGCAATGGACTGGCTCCGACGTGTGGCTCAACTGGTGAGTACACAAAATATTCCAATAACGTGGACCTCACCGTCTGGTTTACCGGTACAACAGCGTAAACTGGCCTTAAAGCCGCATCGGGTTAAAACGGTCTTGCTTGGGGCAACCGTTTATTTGGGATTAAAATTACCCGATAAAAAAATAGACAAGATGGCTGCACAAAATGGGATTTCGCCCAACTTTGTTCACGCCTTGGATGCTGCCGCATTACACATTTATGTGAATAAGATGGCAGAAAAGGGGGTCACACAGCTGTCCATGATCCATGATTCTTATGGCACATTGGCGGCAGATACACAGCAATCCACTGAATTACTTCGAGACGCCTTTATTGAGATTTACCAGAACAATGTTTTGGCGCACTTTAAAGACGAACTAAAAAAGTATTTACCAACGGATCTTTTTAATCGTATTCCAGAAATCCCAGAATTCGGCTCACTCAATATTGATGAAATTAAAAACGCACTGTTTTTTTTCGTATAAATCCTTGGCTTTTAATTAAGTTGCAGTATGAGAAAGAAAAGGCCAATAAGCAGACGATCAATAACCAGAAGGAGACGGCATGAATCATTATCATCAAGCGGTTTTAGAACTCATCTGCCATGACCTGCTGTATTACTTTTTTGGGCAGCTGGCCATTACCGATGCGCAGTATGATGAGCTGTAACAGGCCCTTGTCGATTATGAAAATGAGCACCAAACGGCGGCCATTGTTGAATCCCCGACACACACCATTGGGTTTAATGCCAAAAAATTAAAAGCATTCCTTCAAACCCACGGCAGTCATTGTGGATAATATTCACGCTGAACCACTGGATGCCTGTGTATACCAGTTGATCGACAAGCTACAAAGTTATCATCAGGGTGTCCAGGTAGCGGCCATTGCCTTTCTCTTTCTGGAGATGATGGAGCACTTGGGCTTTCGCTTTCCTGAGATGGCCCAAATTGTCCAGAATATTCGTTCCCGTTCCCATTGGCAAAGCATTCCTGCACTACGGGGAGCGCATTTGTACATTACCAATTCATTTAAGCAATAGGAGAAACTACTTTGGCCAAAGCCTATAAAAAAGACCCAGACGCTTTATCATTAATGTCCCCCAAAGGGCAACTTCTTTATGCTTCTGTTCTTGTGCCAAAAGAGACCGCGTTTGATCATGGCACGCGCAGTATGAAAAAAGTGACAAAAAAGAGTGAGATGAAATACGAACTGGATTTAATCGTCAGTGCCGATGATCCTGAAACACAGAAACTATTAACTGAAATCCAGGCCTTACAGGAAGTGGCAAAAGCGCAGGCCAAAGAAAAAATTTTAGAAAAATATCCAAAAAAGAAAAAATTTGTTCAGCAAGACTTTGATGAGGTCGGGGGCGAAAAACAACTTCCATACAAAGTGCTTAAAGATCAGGCCGGAGAACCAACAGACGATATAAAATTTTCTTTTCGTAAAAAAGCGTTTTACAAAGACAGTAAAACCGGGAAACTGATTCCACTGGCAGTTGATGTTTTTGACGGAACGGGTGTCAAAATTACCAATCCGAAGTTAAAAATTGGGAATGGTAGTATTTGACGGGTTAAATTTACTGCGTCCCCGTATTGTACTGGCATTGGTTTTGGCGTTAGTTTGCGGCTTGAGGCGGTCAAAATATTTAAACTGGAAGAATTTAAAGCCGGTGGAAGCAAAACAGCCAAAGATTATGGGTTTGATGACGATGATCCCGGTGAATTTACTATAGACCGCTATGAAATTAATGAAGACGATGATGAATACGGTAATACAGACCCTTACGACAATCATGGCGAGGCGGATGACGACGACGAAGACGATGACTTTTAGGCGGGGACGACCGCTTGCTGCGTACCGCTCAGGTTTGGAAAAAAGCCTTGCACAACAGTTAAAAGATTATGGAATCTCAGTCGCGTACGAGTCTGAAACAATTCATTATACCCAAGAAAAGGGGTACACCCCAGATTTTATTTTACCCAACGGGATTATCATTGAAAGCAAGGGCTATTTTGACCCAGAAGACAGGCGAAAACACCTGGAGATTCAGCAGCAGTGGCCAGAGTTAGATTTACGGTTTATCTTTTCAAACCCCAATAATAAAATCCGTAAAGGCTCAAAAACAACCTATGCCATGTGGTGTGAGAAAAACGGGTTTAAGTGGGCAAAACAAACGATTCCGAAAGACTGGTTACTGGAGGGCGTTAATCATGCTAAAGGAACGGCCAAAGACTGATACTATTATCGTTACCTCGACGCAAACTGACACTTCAAGTGATTTAGATGTTGACGATATAGACAAGCTTCATAGACTAGAGTGCTACCAATACGGCATTGGTCATCACTTTGTGATTCGTCGTAATGGGCGGCTTCAACGTGGCCGGCCAATCAGTAAAATTGGTGGTCATTTAGCCGGGTGGGACCAAAGGGCTGTGACAGTCTGCCTTGTGGGTGGCGCAGTTAAAGGTCATCTAGAAGACAACTTTACATCAGCCCAACGGCAGTCTTTAGAAAATTGTATAGATCTTGTTGACAAGTCCTATCCCAACTGTCAGGTCATTTTTCAGGACTGCGTATTAGAGAAGTAGTTATGGACAGACAATTTATGTATCACGAGCCGTGCAATCAGTGCGGCTCTTCGAATAATATCGCGGTGTATTCAGATGGTTATAAAAGGTGTTTCACTGAGGGGTGCGGGTTTTGGGAATACGGCAGCAATAAGCGTTATGATCAAAAGCGAGGTTCAATGTCAAAAGAATTGGTTTTTGGGGGCGAGCATAAGGCCTTACGGAAGCGCGGACTATCTGCAGCCACCTGTAAAAAGTATGATTACAAGGTGGCTCAAATTGGAGAGCAGGTTTGCCAAGTGGCCAATTACCGAAACAACAGCGGGGAACTGATGGGTCAAAAACTGCGTTTCCCAGGCAAAGACTTCCGGTGCCGGGGGGATATGAAAAACCCAGGGCTTTGGGGGCAATACTTGTTTAAGTCGGGTGGTCGAATGATTGTGGTCACTGAGGGTGAAATTGATGCACTTTCCATGTCTCAGGCAGAAGATAACAAATGGCCGGTTGTGAGTCTCCCTAACGGGGCAAAGGGGGCTGTTGATGCCGTGAAACACAGTCTACAGTAGTTTCTGGAAAGCTTTGAGTCCGTGATCTTTATGTTTGACTTGGATGCACCGGGCCGTAAGACCGCCAATGCGTGTGCAATGCTGCTGTCCCCCGGTAAGGCAAAAATTGCTGCACTTCCCAGAAAAGATGCCAATGAAATGCTGGTTGCTGGCGACATTGCAGCGCTTGTCAAAGCAAAATGGGAGGCGAAAGAATATCGTCCTGATGGCATTGTCACCGGTGAAGATATTCGCCAATGCCTTCAGAAGACTGTTGAATACGGATTGTCCTACCCGTGGGAAACACTGACCCACATTACTTACGGTATTCGCACATCAGAATTGATGGCTTTTGGCGCGGGCACAGGGATGGGTAAATCGGAGTTTTTTAAAGAAATTGCGGCTCATTTAATCTTTGCGCATCAAGTCAATGTGGGCATGTTAATGCTGGAAGAGCAGCCAACCCATACCTGGAAGGGGATTATGTCCAAATGGGCGTCACAATTATTTCATCTGCCAGATAATGGCTGGACTGAGGAAGAATTTGAAGCCGCAAACGACACGTTACTTAAAACAAAACGGCTATTTTTATACGACAGTTTTGGATACACCGACTATGACGTGATTAAATCCAATATTCGCTATTTGGCAGTGAGTCAAGGCTGCCGCTATATTTTTCTTGATCACATTACTGCATTGGTTAGCGGTGATAGAGATGGAGACGAGAGGCGGCTATTGGATTTTATTATGACGGATCTGGCGTCACTGGTTCGAGAGCTGGATATTTGTGTCTTTTTCATTAGTCATTTAACCTCACCCACAGACGGTAAACCTCATGAAGAAGGGGGCCGGGTGAAAGTCAACCAGTTTCGGGGGTCAAGGTCTATTGGGCAATGGTCCAGTTTTATGTTTGGTATTGAGCGAAACCAACAGCACCCCGATCCAGCCAAGCGGTCTCAGTCACTCGTTCGCTGTTTAAAAGACCGGTATTCCGGGCACGGCCTGGGGGAGACATTTTTACTTAACTATGACAGGGTGACAGGTCGGTTAATACCGGCTGAATTCGAGGAGGATGAGGCCGATTCAGACGAGAATAATTTTTAAGTGCCTACTTCCGGTAGACTTCTCGGCGATGCGCGACTTTAATAACGGTCACCAAAAGCATGGCATCCTGAACGCTGTATACAATCCGGTAATCGCCAACCCTTACCCGATATTCATTTTCACTGCCTTTGAGTTTGGTTGCTCCTGGTGGACGCGGATTTTTTGCCAATGCTTCAAGGATAGGCCGAAATAAATTTTCTTTGGATTTTCCCAGTTTCTTAAGTTGTTTGAGGGCTTTGCTGGTCAATGCAATCTGATAGGCCAAAACAACTTACTCCCAGCCTAAATCCTTGATGGCTTTTTCAAAAGGAATTGGTTTTTCTTCTCCCCTTGCAATTTGTGCCAAGGCTTCTTGGGCATCCCGAAGATCTTCCTCATCTTCAAGCTGTTCAATGCGTTCCAAGTCTTCAATGGGAATAATGGCCACCAGTTTCTTGCCACGGCGTGTTAATACGACACGTTCTTTACCAAAAGCCGCCTGATTAATTAAATCGGAAAGTTGATCTCTGGCCTTGGAGGTTGGATATTCAGGCATTGCATTGCTCCAGTTTGATCTAATATTACTAATTGTACATTTTGTACATTTTAATGACAACCCTTTTTTCTTAAACGATAAAGGACTTTTAACATTCGATATATTTTTGATATAGAATCTGACGGGTTCTTAGATACGGTGAGTAAGATTCACTGTATCGGCATAAAAGATCCAGACAGCGGGAAGAAGAAACTTTATGGCCCTGATGAAATACCCACTGTACTCAAGGTACTTGCAGAAGCCGATGAAATTTGGGGCCACAATAGTATTGCTTACGATATTCCTGCGATCCAGAAAATATACCCAGACTTTAAAATTAAGGGCCAGGTCAGAGACACGATGATTTGTGCCCGGCTTATCTGGCCAGATATAAAGCCGAAGGATAGTCAAAGAAAACGACTGCCTAATAAACTAAAAGGCAGCCACAGTCTTGAAGCGTGGGGGTATAGGCTTGGCAAATACAAAGGAGACTTTCAGGGTCCTTGGGAAACTTACACAGATGAAATGGGCTTGTATTGCCTACAAGACGTTGAAGTGACCCATAAACTTCTGGATAAAATTTGCATTTATAAGGAATTTGTATGGTACAAGGAGCATAGGCTTTAACTTTGAACAGCTACGATAATTGATAAACTTAGTAAGTTTTTTCTTCTTGGACAGTAAAACCTTAATTAAGTTTAAAACTTCATCCCAAAAATCATTTTACTTATGTGATAAACTTGCATCATTCCTATTGTTTCGAATAAAGTAATAAATTTTCATTAGCCTATTAAAAAATTTCTCCATATAATAAAAAAATAGGATGCCGATATAGCTCAGCTGGTAGAGCAACGGTTTCGTAAACCGTAGGTCGCCGGTTCAAGTCCGGCTATCGGCTTACTTTTAGACAATTGTTTTAAAAACACAATTCTTTCACCGTTATTTTTTACTCGGTAGAAAATTTGTCTTGATTCATGAACGATCAGGATGCTTTTATACTGTCAAAGCCTGGAGCCCAACGTATAGTGACAATCACAGAAAGATACATTCATACCCGTGATGAAGATGCATTAGCGGCAGCTATAGGTTGACAAAACAATGAAAATAGTTAATATTACTGAATAAAAGGGTTCTAAATACTGGAATACACTTTATAAAGGCATTTTACAAGCTCCACACAGTACCAAGACCAGGGAGGTAAAGAGAATGCAGGTAAAGAAAATCCTAAATATTAATCGGTTCAATGGGCTTAGAGATTCGGATAATCCTAAGATTGTATTGCGGGAGTCACTGGGCATTTAGCAACAAGAATGTGCCATCATGTTTTTCAATTTTCCATAGCCCCAATGCCAGATAATTGAGCATGTCGGCGGCTTTGTAATCTTGAGAAATCAGCCAGGATTTCGCATCAGGGGTCAAATCACCTGTGAAACCTGGCGGCCAAGTTTGGTTAAAAAATGTTCTCACAAAACTTCGGAAAGCGAGGTAATCCCATCATGACATTACACAATGCTGTCAGCACACTTTCTTATTACATAAACGAGCACATTCTCATGAACGCCATTGAGGTTGCCCAAATGATTGATGACATTGAAGAACGCTGTGAAGAAAATATATTACCCGTTTGGGCAGTTCCTGAACTTCGGGTGAAATTGCAAAATATCCAAGATGAAATGTCCAGCTTAAGCGTTGACTTAGAGCAGCTTAAAACAGAATTGACGCAAATCCAGACAAAAATGGACCGGGCGGTGCAAGTCACTGAGCAAGACAACATCAGCTGGCTCTCTGAGTTATTGGGTGACTAAATGAAGACCCCGACCTTACAAACCCTGATGGATACCTGTCACGATCGCTTCTGGGCCCATTCCAGAAGCGAAAGGACAGTCATTTCAAATAGCAAGCAAATTATGGCATTCTTTGGGGAAACCACAGGCATTCAACAAATTACAACCCAAGCCATTGATCAGTTTATTAAAAGCCTGGAACAATCAGGCGATTCAGATGCCACCACTAACCGTAAGTTATCCATGCTTTCCACGCTGTTAACACTTAACTGATGCATTGACGGCATCGTTTCAAACTTACCAATCCGGTCGTCCGGGAGGTTACGGTATTGCTCCCAACAAGCTTAAAGCCATTGACCTTGTTTTTATTTTTTTAGTGATTTTAGTTTTTACACACTCGCTTTTAAGTTTGTATGGTCTGCCTGATGACGCCAATTTTTTAATAGATTTGGTGAAGTTTTTATTTACTTCTCTAGTAACGGCTTTAGGTGCTGCTAGTGCTTTTTTAGCTTTTATAAATAATACAAATAGGGACTCACAAAACTTGCTGAGCAAAGAGTTTTTAGCCATTAGCCGCCGGGCCACTGATGTGTATGAAGCCGTTGCCGTTAATGCTATTGTTTCACTGGAGGTATTTTCTGTTGATAATGCACCTATTTATTTGAAATGGTTTCCAGGAAATTCTTATCCTTACTTGAGCCAGGTGACAAATCTGATTGCATCTATTTTATTGATGCAGGCGAGAAATCGAGAAAGATTGTTTGTAGAAAACGGTAAAGAAAAGAAAATTCTTAAAGAAATAGAATCCACGTTTACTGAAATTGCGTATGTGGATGTGTTTTCTCGAATGACACGAAACCTTGAAGGCACCAAGACTCAAATTGATTTATCGGGTAAGCGTTTGAATAATATGTGTTTAAAGGGGTTAACCTAAGCGAAGCACATCTCAGTGAGAGAAATCTCGATGGGGCAAATCTCAGTAAAGCAATTCTAAACACTGCAGATCTAAGTCATGCAACTCTCGATAATACTGATCTTAGGTAGTGTTGACAATTAATCTTTAAATGAGTGAAATTAATAGTGGATAAAATGTTTTATGTTACAAAAGAGGCGCAACAATTGCCCATTTGTCTATAAGCTTGTATGGTTTTAATTGCACGACAGGGTAATTGACAAAAAATTTTGGCATTGGTCATTGAATATAGATGAGTTAAAATTAGGGCATGCATTGTCCTAAATGCCGCTGTGCCGAGGCTGTTAAAAACGGCACCATGAACCAAAAACAACGCTATAAATGCAAACAGTGTGGTTGCAACTATAC